>DATJWM010000017.1:0-5741 GCA_035501255.1 Mycobacteriales bacterium
CTGCGCGCGTCGATGTACGACACCGACTGACCGGTCGCGCTCGGGTCAGTCGCGGCTCGGGCCGATCGGCACGAGCGGCGGGAGATCTTCGGTCACGACGATGCCGGGGGCGGCCGCACACACGAACGGCACGGCGTTCACCGGCCGGTTGGCGGTCAGCGCGGGCGTGAACTCGCCCAGGTCCTCGACCGCAACCGGAAACTCGATCGTCACGTCCATCGCGGCGTCCCCGCGGACCTTCACTCGCCACCCGGTCGGGAGCAGGTCCCAGGCGGGGTCGAGATCGGTCGAGCAGTACCAGTTCGCCGTGAACCGCACGACCTCCCGCCCCTCGCTCGAACCCGACAGGATCGTCCGCTGCGCACCGACAGTGCCCGCCGGCAGCTCGCCCGCCGCCAACGTCGTCGTCTCGCGCACGGCCGCGAGCTCACCGGTCGCCGACCAGTCCTGCACGTCATGCCCCGCGGATCGCGCGAGCCTCGCGAGCGCCGGACCGAACTGACCCAGCAGGTAGGACGCCCTCCCCTCGTCCGCCGGCCCGGCCGGCCGGCCGAACCCCATCAGCTCGAACAGCATGTACGCCGAATCGCGCTCCGAGAGGTTCGCGTACTCCTCGATCTCGATCCGGTCGACGCGCCGCTGCATCGACAGCAGGGCCAGCGGCAGCGCGTCGGAGATGAAGCCCGGGCTGCTGCCGGTGGCGTAGATCGAGCTGCCGCCGCGCCGGCACGCGTCCAACAGCCGGCCGCGGCGCTCCTCGGACAGTGACGCCGCCCCGGCCTGAAAGTCGCCGCACGTCGTGATGACGTTCGTCCCGCGCTCGAGCACAGCGAGGACCTCGTCGAAGTCGGCCGCACCCGGCATATAGATCACCGCGTCGGCGTCGAGCGCGATCGCGGAAGCATGGTCGGTCGTCGCCAGCACCCCGGTCGGGGCTTCGCCGCACAGGTCGCCGGCGTCGATACCCGCCTTGGCCTCGTCGTACACGACCAGGCCGACGAGCTCGAGGTCGGGATGGCGGATCGTTTCGCGAAGTGCCCTGCGGCCGACGTTGCCGGTCGCCCACTGGACGACCCGCAACCGGCCGTCGGTCACTGCGCGGGTTCGGCGATGGTCTTGCGCTCGAGGAACTCCTCCATCGCCGCGGCCCCCATCTCCCGGCCGATCCCGGACTGCTTGTAGCCGCCGAAGGGAGCGTCCGGCGCGTAGTAGATGCCGCCGTTCACGCTGACCGTTCCGGCCCGGATTCGGCGGGCGAAGGAAACCGCTCGATCGTGGTCGGCGGACAGCACTGCGCCGGAGAGCCCGAAGATCGAGTTGTTGGCTACCCGGGCGGCGTCGTCGTCGCTGCCGTCGTGCGGCAGCACGACCAGCACCGGACCGAAGAGCTCCTCTTGGGCGACGGTCGAGTTCTCGTCGGCGTCGACAAGGATCGTCGGCTCGTAGAAGAAGCCCGTGTCGAACTGCTCAGGCCGCTTGCCGCCGATGACCGCCCGAGCACCGTCGGCCTTGGCCTGCTCGACGTAGCCCTCGACCTTCTCCCGCTGCTTCGCGCTGATCAGCGGCCCCATCTGGATCGTCGGGTCGCTGGGGTCCCCGTAGGTGATGCCCGCCATGAACGCCTTGGCGGTCTCGACCACCTCATCGAGGCGGTCCTGCGGGACGACGAGCCGCGAGGTGATGGCACAGCCTTGGCCGGAGTGCGAGGTGGTCGCGAACGCACCGAACGCGGCGGCCATCCCCGGGTCGCCGTCGTCGAGCATCACCGCGGCGGACTTGCCGCCCAACTCGAGGAACACCCGCTTCACCGTTGCGCTCGCCGCCGCCATGATCGCGCGTCCCACCGGCGTCGACCCGGTGAAGGAGATCGCGTCCACCTCAGGGTGGGTGGTCAACCGCGCGCTCACCTCGTTGTCCGAGGAAGTGATCACATTCACCACACCGGCCGGGATGTCGGTGTGCTCGGCGATCAGATTACCGAGCGCGAGGATCGACCACGGGGTGTCCGGTGCGCCCTTGAGGATCGACGTGCAGCCGGTGGCGAGCGCCGGAGCGAGCTTCGCCAACGCGAGCTGGATGGGGTAGTTGTACGCCGTGATCAGCGAGGTGACCCCAGCGGCTTCCTTCTCCACCCAGCGGTGGTGCTTCCCGCCGAACGCCTCGGCGATCCCGAGATCCTCGGAGAAGGCGTAGGTGTCGAGGAGGTCGCCGTACCACTTGACGACCTCGACCGGACCTTCGAGCTGTGGCCCGCTGGTGATCTGCAGGGGTGCGCCCACCTCGTGGACGAGGATCTGCCGGAGGTTCTCCAGATTGTCGACCAGGGCGGTGTGCAACTGGCGAAGGCAGTGCTGACGGAACGCGACGTCGCGCGACCAGTCGGTGGTCTCGAACGCCGTTCGCGCCGCGTCGATCGCCCGATCGGCATCCGACATGGTGGCGTCGGCGGCCGTGCCGAGCACCTCCTCGGTGTAGGGCGAGATCGTGTCGTAGGTCTTGCCGCCCTCCGCTGCCACCAGCTCGCCGTCGATCAGCAGCCGGTCCTCATGCCAGATCGTCACGTCGGACACACCTTTCACACACCGTGGGACGGGCGTCCCGGAATACGCAATTCTGCCTCCGAACATACGCCACGGGCGATTCAGACCGGGAGGTACGCTCGTCGTCCGCTGAGCGCACGCCGCCGGGAGGGCTGATGCAGGACGTACTTGCCGGGATCAAGGTTGTCGAGGTCGCCGCCTGGACGTTCGTGCCGATCTCCGGGGCCGTCCTATCCGAGTGGGGCGCCGACGTGATCAAGGTCGAGCACCCGACCACCGGCGACCCCCAACGCGGCCTGGCGAGCATGGGCTTCGCGCCCGGGAGCGGCTCCGTCAACTTCATGTTCGAGGTGCCGAATCGGGGAAAGCGCTCGGTCGCCCTCGACCTCTCCCACGATGACGGGCGTGAGCTGCTCTACAAACTCGTCGAGCAGGCCGACGTCTTCGTCACCAACTATCTGCCCGACGTCCGGGAGCGCCTCGGCATCGGTGTCGAGCAGATTCGCGCTCGCAACCCGAAGGTCATCTACGTGCGTGGCTCGGGGCTCGGCACGAAGGGGCCGGAGGCGACGAAGGGCGGATTCGACGGCGCCTCGTTCTGGGCCAGGGCGGGCCTTGCGCACACCTTCACCCCCGCCGGCGCGCAGTGGCCGGTGGATCAGCGCCCGGCCTTCGGCGACGTGCTCGGTGGCCTGACGATCGCGGGCGGGATCGCTGCCGCCCTGCTTCGACGCGAGCGAACCGGTACGCCCTCGGTGGTCGACGTCTCGCTCCTCGGCATGGGTCTGTGGTCCCTCGGGCCGGACGTCACGGCCGCCAAACTCTTCGAAGGCGTCGAAATGCCGGCCTTCAACCGCGACTCGCTGCCCAATCCGCTCGTCGGCACCTTCCCGACCAAGGACGGCCGCTTCCTCTCGATCATCCTGTTGCAGGCCGACCGCTACTGGCCCGACTTCTGCGCTCACCTCGATCGCCCGGAACTTCTCGACGATCCGCGCTTCAGGGACTCGGCGGCCCGCTTCGACAACCGAGTCGAGGTGATCTCGATCCTGCGGGAGATCTTCCGCGGGAAGACCTACGCACAGTGGTGCGAGAAACTGCAGACCCTGCAAGGGGTATGGGCGCCGCAGCAGAGCGCGCTCGAGGTCCACGACGACCCGCAGGTGGTCGCCAACGGCTACCTCGAGCCGATCGAGTCCGCGGACGGCTCGACCTTCCGGCTCCCGGCAAACCCGGTCCAGTTCGACGAGACGCCGGTCAGCGTGCGACGCGCACCCGGGCATGGCGAGCACACCGAGGAAGTACTCGCCGAGCTCGGCTTGTCGATGGAGGAGATCATCGAGCACAAGATCTCCGGGGCCGTCCTCTGAGCGTCGGTCCCTCGGTGGGCTACCGGCTGACGATCGACACCCCCGCAGTTCCGGGGGCGCCGTAGAGCTGGGTATAGCCGACTTTCGGGCTGCCGGGGACCTGCCGCTCGCCCGCCGTACCGCGCAGTTGGAGCACGACCTCGTGGATCTGGCGGAGCCCCGAGGCGCCGATCGGCTCGCCGTTCGCAATCAACCCGCCATCGGTGTTGGTCGGCAGTGCTCCGCCGATCTCGAGCGCGCCGTCGGCAACGAGCGCCTCTTGATCGCCGTCCTTGCAGAACCCGTTCTCGGCGAGGTGGATGACCTCCGCACCGGCGTCGGTGTCCTGCAGCTGGATGACGTCGACGTCCTCGGGGCCGATGCCGGCCATCTCGTACGCCGCTCGCGAGGCATCGACGGTCGGTCCCTCGGTCTCCTCGATCGGCAGCCACGGGCTGTGCACCTCGAAGGCGCCCAGCCGACGGGTCCGCACCGTCGAGGCACGCAGGTAGATCGGGGTGTCGGTGTAGTTCCGTGCCCGGTCGGCCCGGCAAAGGACAACCGCCGCCGCGCCCTCGTCCGGGCTGCAGAACATGTAGTGCGTCAACGGGTGGTTCAGCATCGCCGACTCGAGGATCTGTTCCTCGGTGAGCGGCTTGCGCCGGAAGGCGTTCGGGTTCAGGGCTCCGTTGCGGTAGCTCTTCGCGGCGACCTTGGCGAGCGTCTGTGCCGAGATGCCGTGGTCGTGCATGTACTTGTTGATCTTCATCCCGAAGAACTTCGTCGTAATGAAGTGCCCGAGGTCGCCGTACCAGGACGGGCAGGCGTACTGCTCCGGATCCGCACTGAACGCCCCCGGCAGGTGCTTGTCCATGCCGATCGCGATTCCGAGGTCGTAGTCCCCCAGCCGGATCGTGTTGGCCGCCTGGGTGAGCGCGCTCGCCGCGGTAGCGCACCCGTTGTAGACGTCGGTGAACGGGATGCCGGTGAGACCGAGCAGCGAGACCACCGCATCCGGGTTGTCGACCTCGTAGCTCCCGCCGAAGGCGAACTGGATGTCGCGCCACTCCACGCCGGCGTCGGCGAGCGCGGCGCGGGTCGCGACCGCGCCCATCTGGATCCCGGTCACGCCCGGGAAGCGGCCGAACGGGTGCAGGCCCACGCCGACGATCGCGACGTCGTCCATCACTGTCCTGCCTCGTCGACGGCCGGAGTGAACGCGAAGGTCATGATCTCGCCGCCGTCTTCCGCGGTGCCGAACGGCGTGATGACGAGCTCCATCGGCATGCCGATCTCGAGCTCGTCAGGGTCGGCGGTCGTGAGCCGGGTCTCGACCTTGACCTCACCACCGAGCTCGACGTAACCCACTGCGAACGGCTGGAATTCCGCCCCAACCGCACCTTTGTACGGCGGCGACGGCGGCGGGAAGCTCTGGGTCGTCCAGGCCCACAGCCGCCCGCGACGAGCGAGCAGGTGTTCGGTCATGCCCGTCGACGAGCAGCGTGGGCACGATGACTGCGTTGGGAACGTGACGAGCCCGCAGTCGGTGCAGCGGCCGCCGATCAGCTGCGGGTCATCGGCGGGCCAGGTGAAGATTCCCTCGGCCACCGGCACTTGATTCATCGATGTCCTTCCGTTGCTATCCGCCGGGTCGCGGCGCGTCCAGCAGGTCGGCTGTGTGCTCGTGCAGCCGGGGCGGCGGGCGGTACTGCGATGCCATGCCGTCACCGCGGATCGGGTTGGCCAGAAGGTACAGCGGTCCGTCGTCAGTCGGCACGGACACGACCATCCCGCGCGACCGGACGTCGTCGCCGTCCAGGGCCTCGTCGAGCCGCATCACCGGGCCGACCGC
>DATJWM010000018.1:0-20005 GCA_035501255.1 Mycobacteriales bacterium
GACGACGACAGCCTGCGGGCCTTCATCGATCGCGCGACCGAGGTCAGCCCGGAGCATCCCGTTCTCGTCGACCGGTTCCTCGACGACGCGATCGAAGTCGACGTGGACGCCGTGTACGACGGCGAGGAGCTTTTCCTCGCCGGGGTGATGGAACACATCGAAGAGGCCGGGATCCACTCCGGCGACTCGGCCTGCGTCTTGCCGCCGATCACCCTCGGCCGAGCGGACGTCGCCCGGATCCGGGAGGCCACGCGAGCCATCGCCGACGGGGTCGGCGTTCGCGGGCTGCTCAACGTTCAGTTCGCGCTCACCGCAGACGTGCTCTACGTCCTCGAGGCCAACCCGCGGGCAAGCCGGACCGTGCCCTTCGTGGCCAAGGCAACCGCGGTGCCGCTCGCCAAGGCGGCGGCCCGGGTGATGTTGGGCGCGACGATCGCTGAGCTACGGACCGAGGGAATGCTGCCCGACCACGACGGCGCGATGCTTCCCCTGGACGCGCCGATCTGCGTCAAGGAGGCCGTTCTGCCGTGGACGAGGTTCCGCGGGGTGGACACTGTGCTCGGCCCCGAGATGAAGTCGACCGGGGAGGTGATGGGCATCGACGCCGGCTTTGGCACCGCCTTCGCGAAGTCCCAGGAAGCGGCCTACGGCGCCTTGCCGACGAAGGGGCGGGTGTTCGTCTCGGTCGCCGATCGGGACAAGCGGCACCTCATCTTCCCGGCCAAACGGCTGGCCGACCTTGGCTTCGAGGTGCTCGCCACCGCCGGCACTGCGGAGGTGCTGCGCCGCAACGGGGTCCCGTCGACGGTCGTGCGCAAGCTGTCCGAGGGCCGCGGCCCGGATGGTGAACCGACCGTCGTCGACAAGATCAACGCCGGCGAGGTCGACCTCATCGTCAACACCCCGTTCGGCAACTCCGGGCAGCGTCTCGACGGGTACGAGATCCGTACGGCGGCAGTGGTCAGGGGAGTGCCCTGCCTGACCACCGTGCAAGCCTTGGCGGCCGCTGTACAGGGGGTCGAGGCGTTGCGCAGTGGTGAGGTGGGGGTGATGCCCCTGCAGCGGCACCACGCGATCGTTACCGCTGCCCGGTCGGCATCGTCGGCCGGTCAGGCCGGCGCTCGGGACGGTGGGTGACCGATGCCGGTACAGGTCAAGGGCGAAGTCCTGAACGTCAAGCCGGTCGGGGGCTACTACTCGATGACGGTCGTCGCATCCGGAATCGCCGAGCGCACGAAGCCCGGCCAGTTCATCGCGGTCGCGGTCGGTGGCGACGACGGGGCGATGCTGCTTCGGCGCGCGTTTTCGATCTACTCCGTTCGCGAGACCGGTGTGTACGGCGGCACGGTCGAATTCATCTTCGCGGTCACGGGCAAGGGCACCGCGTGGCTGTCCCGGCAGCGACCCTACGACCCGATCGACGTGGTCGGTCCGCTGGGACGCCCGTTCGCCCTTCCGCGTGAACCGGCCAACTGCGTGCTGGTCGGGGGCGGATATGGCTCCGCCCCGCTGTTCTTGCTTGCCGACGCTCTGCGAACCCGAGGCTGCCGGGTCGACGCCGTCTTGGGCGCCTCGACCGGTGACCGAATGTTCGGCGCGCTCGATGCGAAGCGGATGGCAGCCAGCGTGGCGTTCACCACGGACGACGGTTCCTACGGGGAGCGCGGGCGGGTGTCCGATGTGCTCCCCGACGTGATCGACCGGGTCCATGCCGACGTGATCTACGCCTGCGGGCCGATGCCGATGCTCGAAGCGGTGCAACGGGTTGCGGGTGCGGCGTACGGCGGCGCCGGGATCCCGACCCAGCTGGCGGTTGAGGAGTCGATGGCGTGCGGGATCGGAGTGTGCATGACCTGCGTGCTCCCCGTGGTCGGTTCCGACGGCAACACCAGGATGGTGCGCTCCTGCGTTGACGGGCCGGTTTTTGCCGGTGATCGGATCCGATGGGACGCGTTGGGGACGGTGCCGGCGGACGCGGTCGGAGCGTCGTCATGAGTGTCACCTTGCGGCCCAAGTCGCGCACTCCGCGGCACGTCGACGTCGACATGACCACAACGCTGGGTTCGTTCGTCGCGCCCGATCCGGTGTTCACGGCGTCCGGGTGCGCGGCCGCCGGCCGTGAGCTCGCGACGTACAACGATCTGAGCCTGATCGGGGGCATCGTCACCAAGTCGATCAAGCTCCACGCGACGGCCGGCAGGGCCACGCCACGGATGGCGGAGACCCCGAGCGGGATGCTGAACTCGATCGGGTTGCAGGGACCCGGTGTGGACGTGTTCATCTCCCGTGACCTGGCCTGGCTCGAGGAGCATGACGTGCGGGCGGTCGTGTCGATCGCCGGGACGTCGGTGGAGGACTACGGCAAGCTCGCCAGCAAGCTTCGGGGCAAAGCGCTGTCGATGATCGAGGTCAACATCTCCTGCCCGAACGTTGAGGACCGCGGGCAGGTGTTTGCGTGCGATCCGGTCGCGGCCGCGGACGTCATCACGGCGGTGCGCCGCTCGTCGACGCCGGGCGTGCCGATCTTCGCGAAGCTCTCCCCGGACGTCACCGACATCGTCGCGATCGCGACCGCGTGCGTCGAGGCAGGCGCGACCGGGCTGTCGTTGATCAACACGACGCTCGGCATGGTGATCGACACCTCGACCATGCGCCCGCTCCTGGCGGGGATGACCGGAGGGCTGTCGGGACCCGCGATCCGCCCGATGGCGTTGCGCTGCGTCTGGCAGGTGCACGCGGCGCTCCCGGACATACCGCTGATGGGCGTCGGGGGGATTCGCACCGGTCTCGACGCCTTCCAGTTCATCCTGGCCGGCGCGAGCGCGATCCAGGTCGGCACCGTGATCTTCAACGATCCCGGTGCCCCGCAGCGGGTGTCGCAGGAACTGCGCGAGGTCCTGGTCTCCCGCGGCCTGTCCAATGTCGCCGAGGCGGTCGGGCTCGCTCACCGCCCCCGGCAAGACCCGCCGGCACCGACGGTGTCCGAAGGTCCGCCGGTGACGACTCCGCCGCTTGCGGACCGAGACGACCGCAGCGATGCGAGCAACTCGTCCGACATCGAGGCCGCGTCGTTCGACGACGACCTTGAGGTCCTGATGTTCAACGACGCGGAGGATGCATGACCACGCTCAGAAACCCGCTCGCGATCGCTCTGGACACCCCCGATCTGGGCTCGGCACTTCGGTGGGCAACCGCGGTCGCGCCGCACGTGTCCGCCGCGAAGGTCGGTCTCGAACTGTTCTGCGCAGAGGGTGCCGACGCGGTCGAGAAGGTTCGGGCAAGCGCCGACCTCGACATCTTCCTCGATCTCAAGCTGCACGACATTCCGGCCACCGTGCGCGGCGCGGCCCGGGCGGTCGCCCCGCTCGCGCCGACCTACCTGACCGTCCACGCAAGTGGGGGACCGGCCATGATCGAGGCCGCCGTCCGGGCTCTGCCGGACACGTTGATCGCGGCCGTCACGGTGCTCACCTCACTGTCGGTTGACGATCTCGACGCCGTCGGGCTGTCCGGCTCGCCCTCCGACGCGGTCGTGCGGCTGGCATCCCTGGCGGTGGCTGCTGGGGCCCGGGCGTTGGTCTGTTCGCCCCAGGAGGTGGCGCTGGTGCGAGCGGCGGTCCCGGCGGACATCGTCCTGATCACCCCGGGCGTGCGGCCGGCGGGAGCCCACAGCGATGACCAGTCCCGGATCGCCACTCCGGCGCAGGCGCTTGCGAATGGAGCGGACCTTCTGGTCGTCGGGCGCCCGATCACCGGTGCGGATGATCCTGGTGAGGCGGCTGCGGCGCTTGCCGCCTCGTTGTCGGCGCGGTAGTTGCACAACGTGGCTCGGCCTCGCTAGGTTCGCCGCTTCTGGCATGGTGGTGCACCGCAACTCCTCCTACCGGCTGGTGAGGTGATCCACAGGTGGCTCTTCCGCCGCTGACTGCGCAGGAGCGCGCGGACGCGTTGGCCAAGGCGGCAGCCGCCCGCAAGGCACGCGCGGAGTTGCGCGAGAAGCTCAAGCGCTCGGACGCCTGCCTCGACGACGTACTCGCCGCAGGACAGGTCGACGAGGCGGTCGGCAAGATGCGGGTCAGCGCCGTGCTCGAGTCGATGCCAGGCGTCGGCAAGGTGCGAGCCGCTCGCATCATGGAGAAGCTGGGGATCTCCTCGAGCCGGCGCGTCCGCGGGTTGGGAACCCACCAGCGTGCTGCCCTGCAGCGCGAGTTCGCCGCCCCCTCGGCTGACTGAGTCGTGCCAGGCGCGCAACATCGGCTGACCGTTCTCTCCGGACCCGCCGGGGTCGGAAAGAGCACGGTGGTGTCCTACCTGCGGCGGCATGCGCCCGAGGTGTGGCACTCGGTGAGCGTCACGACGCGTCCGCAGCGCGAGCACGAAGTGGACGGCGAGAGCTACCACTTCCTCACTCGGGAGCAGTTCGACGCGATGCGGGCCGCGGGCGAGTTGCTGGAGTTCGCCGAGTACGCCGGGAACCTGTACGGCACGCCGCGCGCGGCCGTTGACGCGCACGTGCGCGCAGGAGACGCAGTCTTGCTCGAGATCGAACTCCAAGGGGCGCGTCAGGTGCGCGAACTGATGCCCGAGGCTCTGCTGGTGTTCCTCCGCCCGCCGTCCTGGGAGGAGCTCGAGCGCCGGCTGCGCGGCCGGGGAACCGAGCCGCCGGAGGTGATCCGCCGCCGGCTGGAACAGGCCAAGGTGGAACTCGCGGCCGAGGACGAGTTCGACGCGACGATCGTCTCGACCTCCGTCGAGGAGGCGGCCGCACAGTTGCGGGCGCTCATGCAGGCCTGACGTCGGCCGACCGGGCATGGATCGCTGCTAGCCTTGAAGATCCAGCCCCCACCGCGAGATGAGGACAAGCGTGTCCGGCACCGCCGCGCGACCTGAAGGCATCACCAACCCGCCGATCGACGAGCTTCTCGGCAAGGTGGAGAGCAAGTACGCCCTGGTCATCTACGCCGCCAAGCGCGCTCGCCAGATCAACGCCTACTACTCCCAACTGGGAGAGGGTCTGCTCGAGTACGTCGGCCCGCTCGTCCCGGCCCACGTGCAGGAGAAGCCGCTGTCGGTCGCGCTCCGCGAGGCGAATGAGGACCTGCTCACCTTCGAGCAGATCGAGGTCTAGCACCTCCACCGAGGAGGACCAGTGTCCGGTCGGGACGGCAGGCCGCAGATCGTTCTCGGCGTCTGCGGTGGCATTGCGGCGTACAAAGCCTGCGAGGTGCTGCGCCGTTTCACCGAGACGGGCCACGACGTGCGCGTGGTGCCCACCGAAGGCGCACTGAAGTTCGTCGGCGAGGTGACGTGGGCGGCGTTGTCGGGACATCCGATCGCGACCGACATGTGGACCGACGCCCATGAGGTCCCGCACGTTGCGCTCGGCCGGGCTGCCGACCTGGTCGTCGTCGCGCCGGCCACCGCGGACTTTCTCGCCCGGGCGGCGATCGGGCGCAGTGACGACCTGCTCACCGCCACGCTGCTCACGGCGCGGTGTCCGGTTGTCCTCGCCCCCGCGATGCACACCGAGATGTGGGAGCACCCTGCCACCGTTGGCAACGTGGAGACCCTGCGCCGCCGAGGAGTGGTGGTTCTCGACCCCGCCGTCGGCCGGCTGACCGGGGCCGACAGCGGGATCGGGCGGCTTGCGGACCCGGAGGAGATCTTCGCGACCGCGCGCAGCGTGCTCACCCGCGGAGCCGCGGCACCCCTGGACCTGACCGGCCGGCATCTGCTCGTGACGGCCGGCGGCACCCGAGAGCCGCTAGACCCGGTGCGGTTCCTCGGCAACCGCTCGAGTGGCCGCCAGGGCTACGCGCTCGCCCGCGCAGCCCTCGCCCGTGGGGCGGAGGTGACCCTGGTGAGCGCGAACGTCGCACTGGCCGACCCGGCCGGGGCAAAACTGGTGCGGGTCGGCACCGCGGAGGAACTGCGGTCCGCCGTCCTCGAGGCCGCGCCGAGCGCGGACGCGATCGTGATGGCGGCGGCGGTCGCGGACTTCCGCCCGGCGAGCCGAGCGGGCTCGAAACTGAAAAAGACCGACGTCGACCCCGAACCGATCTCGCTCGTGCGCAACGTGGACATCCTCGCGGAGATCTCGGCGAATCGGCTGCGGAACGGCCAGGTCATCGTCGGCTTCGCGGCCGAGACCGACGACGTCATCGCGAACGGCACCCGCAAGCTCGCCGCCAAAGGGTGCGACTTCATCGTGATCAACGAGGTCGGTGAGAATCGCACGTTCGGTGCGGCCGAGAACTCCGCGACCATCGTCGGGACGGACGGCACGACGACCGTGGTGCCCGAGGGCAGCAAGGAAGATCTCGGGCACGCGATCTGGGATCTCGTGGCTGAACGCCTCGGATGAGTCCCACCCGGGCGGTCGCAATGCCGGTCGGCGTGGCACCACTAGACTTCCGTGGGCACGCCGATCCGGTTGCTGACCTGTCACCCGAGGGAGATTGACCTTGTCGCGCCTGTTCACTTCGGAGTCCGTGACCGAAGGCCACCCCGACAAGATTGCCGATCAGATCAGCGACTCGATCCTCGACGCGATGATCAAGGCGGACCCGACCAGCCGGGTGGCGGTGGAGACGATGATCACGACCGGGCAGGTCCACATCGCCGGCGAGGTCACGACCAGCACTTATGTCGATGTTCCCGACATCGTCCGGCGGACGATCCTGTCGATCGGATACGACTCTTCCCGCAAGGGATTCGACGGCGAGTCATGTGGGGTCAGCGTCTCGATCGGCTCGCAGTCGCCGGACATCGCCCAGGGCGTCGACGACGCCTACGAGCACCGGGTCGGCAAGGACACTCCTGACGTTCTCGACCGGCAGGGCGCCGGGGACCAGGGCTTGATGTTCGGTTATGCCTGCAGCGATACCCCCGAGCTGATGCCGTTGCCGATTGCGCTCGCGCATCGGCTCGCGCGCCGCCTGGCGGCGGTTCGCAAGAGTGGCACGGTTCCCTACCTTCGCCCGGACGGCAAGACCCAGGTGACGATCGAATACGACGGCCACCATCCCGTTCGGCTGGACACCGTGGTCGTGTCCAGCCAGCACGCTGCCGACATCGACATCGACACCTTGCTCACCCCGGACATCGCCGAGCACGTCGTCGGGCCCGAAATCGACCAGCTCGACCTCGACACCTCGTCGTACCGGCTCCTGGTCAACCCCACCGGGCGATTCGAGATCGGCGGTCCGATGGGAGATGCCGGCCTCACCGGACGGAAGATCATCGTCGACACCTACGGCGGGATGGCCCGCCACGGCGGGGGAGCCTTCAGCGGCAAGGATCCGTCGAAGGTCGACCGGTCCGCCGCCTACGCGATGCGCTGGGTGGCGAAGAACGTCGTCGCTGCGGGCCTCGCCGAGCGGTGCGAGGTGCAGGTCGCGTACGCGATCGGGAAGGCCCGGCCGGTCGGGACCTTCGTGGACACCTTCGGCACCGGGGTCGTCGACGACAGAGCCATTCAGAAGGCGATCCTCGAGGTGTTCGACCTTCGCCCGGCGGCGATCATCCGCGACCTCGACCTGCTCCGGCCGATCTACGCACAGACCGCGGCCTACGGTCACTTCGGTCGGCCGGAAATGGACTTCACGTGGGAGTCGACGGCGCGGACCGACGCGCTCAAGGCGGCCGTCCGCTAGTTGCCGCGGCTGGTAGACAGGCGCTGTGGTCGGGGGCGTGCCCAAGGCGAGGCTTCGCGAGGCGGCGGCGTCGTTGCCGGTCGCGCGCGTGGTCGTGGACGTGTCGCTGCCTCATCTGGACCGGCCGTTCGACTACCTGGTGACCGAGGCCCAGTCGGCGTCGGCGGTTCCGGGGGTGCGGGTGCGGGTGCGCTTCGCCGGCCAGCTCGTCGACGCGATCGTGCTGGAGCGAACGGAGCGCAGTGATCACGGGGGACGGTTGTCGTTCCTCGAGCGGGTGCTCGGCGCCGAACCGGTCTTGTCCGCCGACGTCGCCGCGCTCGCCCGAGAGGTCGCGGACCGTTGGGCGGGCACCCTCGCTGACGTCGTCCGCCTCGCTGTTCCACCGCGACATGCGGCCGCCGAAAAGCGAGCCGTCCGGCTCCCCGGCGCGCCCGTCGACCCGCCAGTGCCGGGAGCGCTCTCGCGGTACGCCGGGGGAGCGGCGTTGCTCGACGAGGTGCGGTCCGCCGCGCCGCGCCGAAGCTGGATGATGCTGCCGGGCGACTGGGCAGGCGAGATCGCCGCCGCGGTGCAGGCCACCCTCGCCGCGGAGCGCGGCGCGCTCGTGGTGGTCCCGGACGCGCGCGACGTGCGCCGGGTCGACGACGCGCTGGATCGACTGCTCGGCCCCGGACAGCACGTGGCCCTGACCGCGGATCTCGGCCGGGCCGAGCGATACCGCCGGTTTCTCGCGGTCAGCCGGGGCGAGGTGCGCGCGGTGGTCGGTACCCGGGCGGCCGTCTGGGCGCCGGTCCGTCGCCTCGGCCTCGCGGTGATCTGGGATGACGGGGACGACCTGCACGCCGAACCCCGTGCGCCGTACCCGCACGCCCGCGAGGTCGCCGCGCTGCGAGCTCATCGCGCGGGCGCGGGACTACTCATCGCCGGATACGCGGTTACGGCCGAGGCGGCCGAACTGTGCGAGAACGGCTGGATGACGCGGCTCGAGCCGGCCGTGCAGGCACGGCCCCGGGCGGTGCCGGCGATCCGCGCGGCCGGGAACGACGAGGAGTTGGCGGACGATCCGGCGGCCCGGGTCGCCCGGCTTCCTTCCCTGGCGTGGCGCACCGCTCGGGATGCGCTTCGCCATGGTCCGGTGCTCGTCCAGGTCCCACGACGGGGCTATCAACCAGGGCTCGCGTGCGCGCACTGCCGAGCCACTGCGCACTGCCCGACCTGCGGCGGGCCGCTCGCTCGCCCTGCTCTCGATCACGCGCCCGTCTGCCGCTGGTGTGGAGTCACGGCCGCGGTGTGGCGCTGCACCGTCTGTGGTGGGTCCGAGTGCCGGGCGGTGGTCGTCGGGGTGCGACGTACCGCTGAGGAACTGGGCCGGGCCTTTCCCTCGGTGCCGGTCCGAACCTCCGGAGGCGGCGCCGTCATCGATGCCGTGTCGGACCACCCCACCCTGGTGATCGCGACTCCAGGGGCCGAACCCAGCGCCGAGACCGGCTATGCCGCCGCGATTCTTCTCGACGGGTGGGCGCTGTTGGCGCGACCGGACCTGCGCGCGGGCGAGGAGGCGCTGCGGCGCTGGCTCGGTGCGGCCGCGTTGGTCCGCCCGAGCGAGGAGGGTGGGCGGGTGGTTGTCGTCGCCCCGGGTGAGCTGCGACCGGTACAAGCGCTGGTGCGCTGGCGGCCGGGCTGGCACGCCGACCGCGAGCTCGATGACCGCCGTACCTTGCATCTGCCGCCGGTCGCACGGCTGGCCGCGGTGACCGGTCCGCCGTCGGCCGTGGCCGAGGTGATGGGTGCCCTCGAGCTGCCGCGCGGCGCCGAGGTGCTCGGGCCCGTGCCCATACCGCGGGCGTCGGCGACCTCACCGGAGGTCGAGCGGATGCTCATCCGGGTGCCGCGCCGCGAAGGCGCCGCCCTGGCCGCCACGCTGAAGGCCGCGCAGGCCGGGCGAAGTGCCCGTAAAGCGCTCGGTGTGGTCAAGGTCGAGATCGACCCGGCGGTCATTGGTTGAGCCCGCTTACCATGGACCACGGACCGCGACCCGACGAGGGCGCGGAGCGTGACCCAGGAATGACCCAGGACGCGCGGACTGCGACGCAGTAGGGGAGGTGGCCGGCAGTGGCCGTTCAGCCGATCCGACTGTTCGGCGACCCGGTTCTCACGGCCCGCGCGGAGGAGGTCACGACCTTCGACAAGGAGCTTCGGAACCTGGTCAAGGATCTCGCCGAGACGATGCTCGATGCACCCGGGGTCGGGCTCGCGGCCCCGCAGATCGGGGTCAGCCTGAGGGTCTTCACCTACGACGTCGATGATGCGCTCGGCCATCTCGTGAACCCGGTGCTCGCGGTCGTCGACGAAGAGGATCAGGACGGCGACGAAGGCTGTCTGTCCTTTCCGGGCTTGTCGTTCCCCACCCGCCGGCGGATGAACGTCGTCGCTTCGGGCATGAACATGCACGGCGAGCCGGTAACTGTCGACGGAAGCGCACTGTTGGCGCGTTGCATCCAGCACGAGATCGACCACCTCGACGGGATCCTGTTCATTGACCGGCTGGACTCCGAGCAGCGCAAGGCCGCTATGCGGGCCATCCGCGAGGCGGAATGGTCGGGGCTGACGCCCCCGCCGGTCAAGGTGTCGCCGCACGCCATCAGCGGCCCGGTTCGCTAGGCCTGCTCGCCGCGATGCGATCGCTGCCCTGATGCGTCTCGTCCTTGCCGGCACTCCCCGGGTCGCGATCCCGGCACTCGACGCGTTGCTGGCCAGCGATCGACATGAGGTGGCCGCGGTCGTGACCAGGCCGGACGCACCGGTCGGCCGGCGACGGACCATCACCGCGAGTCCGGTCAAGGAGCGCGCCCTGTCGGCCGGCCTCGAGGTGCTCACTCCCGTGCGGCCGTCCGACCCCGACTTCCTCGAGCGGCTCAGGGCGCTTGATCCTGACTGCTGCCCGGTGATCGCCTACGGCGCGCTCTTGCCCGCCCGCGCGCTCGCCATCCCGACGGTCGGTTGGATCAACCTGCACTTCTCGATCCTTCCGGCCTGGCGGGGAGCGGCGCCGGTCCAGCGAGCGATCATGGCCGGCGACGACGTCACCGGTGCGACCACGTTCCTGCTCGATGAGGGCATGGACACCGGTCCGGTCTTTGGCGTCGTGACGACCGCGATCGGAGCGCGGGAGACCGCGGGTGACCTGCTCGATCGGCTCGCGGTCGACGGCGCAGGTTTGCTGGTCGCCACCCTCGACGCCATCGAAGACGGCACGTGCGAGGCAGTACCACAGTCGACCGATGGAGTGTCGCTCGCGCCCAAGCTCACCCCCGACGACGCGCGGATCGACTGGTCAGCCCCGGCGGCCACAATTGACCGGCTTGTTCGAGCGTGCACCCCGGCGCCGGGCGCCTGGACCCGGTTTCGGGGTCGGCGGATCGGCGTGCGGCCGGTCGAGCCGGTCGGCGCCAGCGGCGCTCTCGCTCCCGGCGAGCTTCGGGTGGACGCGAACGACGTCCTGGTTGGCACCGGCACCTCACCGGTACGGCTCGCAGGGCTCCGCCCCGAAGGCAAGTCCGCGATGGCCGCGCTCGACTGGGTCCGAGGCGTGCGTCCCGCGACCGGCGACGCCTTCGGATGACCGTCGATCGCCCGCCGCGGCGTCCTCCCGCCGTACCCGCCGCAGTGAGTCGCGACGCCGCCCGGCGGGCCGCCGCCGACGTGCTGATCGCGGTCGACGTCGATGGCGCGTTCCCCAACCTCCTGCTGCCGAGATTGCTGCGCGAACGCCGGATTGCCGATGCCGATGCCGCTTTCGCCACCGAACTGACCTACGGCGCGACCCGAAGAAGCGGCGTCCTCGACCTCGTGATCGCACGCGCGGCGAATCGCGATCCGGCCAGCCTCGACCCCGAGGTCCGCGCGGTCCTGCGGCTTGGCGCCTACCAGCTGCTGCACCTGCGGGTGCCCTCGCATGCCGCGGTATCGGCGACCGTCGATGTGGCCCGCGAGATCAGTGGCCCCAAGCCCACGGGCTTGGTCAACGCGGTCCTCCGGAAGATCTCCCGATCGGAGTGGAAACTCTGGCTCGACCGGATCGCTGCCGGCGAGGACCGGGTCGGTCGGCTCGCGATGGATCGGGGGTATCCGCGCTGGATCGCCGACGCGTTTCTTGAGGCGCTCGGCGGTGATCTCGGCGAGCTCGACCGCGCCCTTGTCGACGCCCCGCCGGTCACCCACCTCGTCGCGCGTCCCGGGCGGTTGTCCCGAAGCGCGCTGGTTGAATCGGCCGGTCCGGGAGCCGCGCCCGGACCCTGGTCGCCGTACGCCGTCCACCTGGGGACCGGGGATCCCGGATCGATCGCCTCGATCCGCGACGGGGCGGCGGGAGTGCAGGACGAAGGCAGCCAGTTGGCCGCGATCGCTGCCGCCACGACTCCGATCGACGGTCCGGACCAATGGTGGCTCGACACGTGTGCCGGACCTGGCGGGAAGTCGGCGTTGCTGGCCTCGTTGCTCCCGCCCGGTGGCGGACTCCTCGCCGCCGATCTGCGCCCACATCGAGCCGCACTCGTGCGTGGCGCCCTTGGCCGGCGACGCGACGCGTGGGTGCTCGTGGCCGACAGCACCAGGCCGCCATGGCGGTCCGGACTGTTCGACCGGGTGCTCGTCGACGCGCCGTGCAGCGGTCTTGGTGCCCTGCGCCGCCGGCAGGAGGCTCGTTGGCGCCGGCGGCCGGAGGACGTCGAGCGTCTTCACCCGCTCCAGTGCGCACTTCTCGACGCAGCACTCGACTCGGCGCGCCCCGCCGGTCTCGTGGCCTACGTCACCTGCTCGCCGCACCTGCGCGAGACCGTGCAGGTCATCGACTCGGTCCGTTCGCGGCGCGCCGACGTCGAGGTGCTCGACGCTCGGGAGTCATTTCCCGGCGTACCCGACCTTGGTTCGGGGCCATCCGTGCAGTTGTGGCCGCACCGGCACGGCACGGATGCGATGTTCATCGCATTGCTCCGGCGGGCGAGATGAGCAGCGACCGGACCGGCGTGTGCGCCTCCGGAGGGCCGCGTCAGCCCTAAACTTGGCTTCCACCATCGGACGGGTCCGGACCCGTCCCCGGCCGGAGGCGAGGCGGGCCGTTGCAGATCGCGCCGAGCATCCTGTCCGCCGACTTCGCCCGGCTTGACGAGGAGATCAACGCGGTCGGTGCCGACGCCGACTGGGTGCACGTCGACGTGATGGACAACCACTTCGTCCCGAACCTCACCCTCGGGCTGCCGGTCGTCGCCGCCCTGCTGAAGCACTCGCCCTTGCCGCTCGATTGTCACCTGATGATCGAGGATCCGGACCGCTGGGCGCTGGCTTACGCCGAAGCCGGCGCGGGCAGCGTTACCTTCCACGCCGAGGCCGCTCACGCTCCGGTCCGCCTGGCCCGGGCCTTGCGGGCGGCAGGTGCTCGTGCGGGTCTGGCCGTCAAGCCGGCCACTCCGATCGATCCCTACGCCGAACTGCTCTCCGAGATCGACACCGTGCTGATCATGTCGGTGGAGCCGGGCTTCGGCGGCCAGGAGTTCCTCGAGCTGGTGCTGCCGAAAGTGCGCCGCGCCCGCGAACTCGTCCGCGAGGGCGAACACAACGTGTGGATCCAGATGGACGGTGGTGTCGACGAGGACACGATCACCCGCTGTGTCGAAGCGGGCGCAGATGTGTTCGTCGCCGGTTCCTCGGTCTACGGCACCGATGACCCCGCCGAGGCGGTTCGGCGCCTGCGGGGTGTGGCCGAAGTCGCGGCTTGCGGGGCCTGGTGGTGCGGCGGGTGAGCACCGTGTTGGTGGTCGACGACGATCGCGACGTCGCTTCCTTCATCGAGGCGAACCTACGGCTCGAGGGTTACGACGTACTGGTCGCCCACGACGGACTCGCGGCCCTGGACCTGATCAACGCGACCCTGCCGGACCTCGCGCTCGTCGACGTCACGATGCCCAAGCTCGACGGCCTGGAAGTGGTCCGGCGCCTTCGCGGTACGGCGGCGACCGCAAGCCTGCCCGTGATCATGCTTGCCGCGACCAGCCTGCCGACCGACAAGGTGATCGGTTTGCGGGCCGGCGCAGACGACTACATCGTCAAGCCGTTCGACTCCCTCGAACTCGTGGCGCGGGTCCGCTCGACGCTGCGGCGCAACGCAGACATGCGGGCGGTGTCGCCGCTGACCGGGCTTCCCGGCAACCACCGGATCAATGAGGAGATCGCCGCCCGCACCGCCGCCGGCGCCGACTTCGCGCTGTGCCATGTGGACCTGGACAACTTCAAGGCGTTCAACGACCGATACGGCTGGCTGCGCGGCGACGACGTGATCGAACTTCTCGCCACGACCCTCAAGGCCGCAGGCGCGGCGGTCACCCCGCCGCAGCCGTTCATCGGGCACGTCGGTGGCGACGACTTCGTCGTGATCTGCACGCCCGAGCAGGTGGAGCGGTTCTGTGCGCTCACCATCGAACGGTTCGACGCCGGCGTGGTCGCGTTGCACGAGTCCGATGACGTCGAGCGCGGTTTCCTGGCGGTGGTCGACCGCCAGGGGCACGAGCGGCATTTCCCGCTGGCCTCGGTCTCGATCGGGGTCGCGACGACCGAGCGGCGGCGCTATCCCGACCCGCGCGACATGGTCGCGGTTGCCAGCGAGATGAAGACCGTGGCGAAGTCGCGCCCCGGATCAACGATGGCCATCGACCGCCGTACCGACGAATAACCCCACTCTCGCCCAACTGTCACTTATCGGCCGTTTTCCTGGCAGAAACGGCCGATAACTGACAGTTGGGCGAACGGTGGTGGGGGTCGCGTACGATGAGCGGGAACGCCCCGCGCGCTCCGGGATCGGTGTAACTCCGAACCGGCGGTGACGGTCCAACCACTTCGGTCGGACCGAAGTCCGCGACCCGACCGAAGCCATCGGCCGGTGGACCTGGCGAGACTCCAGGACCGACGGTGACAGTCCGGATGAGAGGCAGCGCGCGAGCGGTCGTCGCGCGACGCGTGTCGGACCCGCTCCTCGCGGTCCGGTCTCGAGCGTTCGGCACCGTTCGTGCCCTCCTCACCCCGAAGCCACGGTCCGGCAGGATCCGGCGTTCCAGGCAGCGCGGCAGTGGCGAGGTGGGTGAGAGATGGCGAGCCCGGACGAGGTCGCAGCGATGCGGCGTGCCCTGGCCCTGTCGGTTGCCGCCCTCGGCTCGACCAACCCGAATCCGAGCGTGGGTGCGGTCGTCATCGACGCCGGCGGACACGTCGTCGGCGAGGGCTCGACCGCAGCAGCCGGCGGCGAACACGCCGAGGTCAGGGCGCTACGCGCCGCCGGGGAAGCGGCCCGCGGTTCGACGCTGATCGTGACCCTCGAACCGTGCAATCACTGCGGGCGTACGCCACCCTGCACCGACGCGATCGTTGCTGCCGGTGTCGCCCGGGTCGGCTACGCCCTTGCCGACCCACATCCGATCGCCCAAGGGGGAGCGGGCCGGCTCATCCGAGCGGGCGTCGACGTCGAAGCCGGCATCCTCGCCGATGACGTCGAGGTGGTGCTCGGCGCGTGGATCTGTGCCGCCGGCCGGGGCCGGCCGTTCGCGACCTGGAAGTACGCCGCGACCCTCGACGGTCACACGTCCGCAGCGGACGGCACCAGTCGGTGGATCACCGGGGCGGAGGCGCGACGTGACGTTCACCGTGAACGGCTGCACGCCGATGCGGTCGTGGTCGGGATCGGTACGGTGCTCGCCGACGACCCGGCGCTGACGGTCCGTGCCGTGCCGGCCCCCCGGCAACCGGTGCGGGTCGTCATCGACTCCTCTGCTCGGACTCCCGTCACCGCGAGGGTCCTCGATGGTTCGGCCGACACGCTCATCGTCGTCGGCGACCCAGCCGACTCCGACCGGGTCGCGGACCTCCGCCGCGCCGGTGCGGAGGTGGTGCGCTTGCCCGGCCCCGACGGCCGGGTCGATCTGTCGTCGTTCGCCACGCAGCTGTTCCAGCGCGGGTGCTATCTCGTGCTCGTCGAGGGCGGTGCGACGCTCGCGGCCGCCTTGGTGCGGGCGGGGCTGATCGATCGCGTGGTCGGCTACCACGCTCCGGCGTTGCTCGGAGGTGGGTCTCCGGTGCTGGGCGACCTCGGGATCGCGACGATCTCGGACGCTTTGCGCTTCCGCCTCGATGATGTGTCCCGAGTCGGTGAGGATGTTCGAGTCATCGCCCGGACCGGTTCGGCGGGGCGCTGAGATGTTCACCGGCATCGTCGAGGATCTCGGCGTCGTGACCGATAACGAACGGATGACGGACTCCGCTCGCCTCACCATTGCCGGCGCGATCCTCGATGACCTCCAACCGGGCGACTCGGTCGCGGTCAACGGCGTGTGCCTGACGGCAACAGACGTCCGGACCGGCGCCTTCGTGGCGGACGTGATGGATGAGACGTTGCAGCGCTCGGCGCTGGGTCTTCTCGACGTGGGGGCCACGGTCAATCTCGAGCGCGCAGTGATGGCGACCTCCCGCCTCGGCGGTCACCTTGTGCAAGGACACGTCGACGGCGTCGGTCGGGTGAGCGGACTGCGGCCCGCGCAGCGTTGGACCGAACTCGATGTGGACGTGCCGGGCGGGCTTGCCCGCTACGTCGTGTCGAAGGGGTCGATCACGCTCGACGGGGTCAGTCTGACCGTTGCCCGGGTCGAGGACGCAACCGTGACGGTCAGCCTGATCCCGGAGACGCTGGCGCGGACCACGCTCGGCAGCCGCGAGGTAGGAGACTCCGTGAATGTCGAGGTCGACGTCCTGGCCAAGTACGTCGAGCGGCTTCTTCAGTCGGCGCCCGAGCGCGGAGACCGGCGATGAGCGAGTTCAGCGCGGTTGAACGCGCGATCGCCGACATCGCCGCAGGCCGAGCGGTGATCGTGGTCGATGACGCCGACCGCGAGAACGAGGGCGACCTGATCTTTGCGGCTGAGATGGCGACGCCGGAGATGGTCGCGTTCATGGTGCGCTACACCTCGGGCTATATCTGCGTGCCGCTCACCGAGGATGACTGCGACCGGCTCGAACTCCCGCCGATGTACCACACGAACCAGGACCGGCGGGGGACGGCGTACACCGTGTCCGTAGACGCGCGCGAGGGCACCTCCACCGGGATCTCGGCCCATGATCGCGCATTGACGATGCGGCGGCTCGCCGACCCGTCCGCCACCGCTGCGGACTTCACCCGGCCCGGACACGTCGTTCCGCTGCGCGCGAAGGCGGGTGGGGTCTTGCGCCGCCCCGGACACACCGAGGCTGCGGTCGACCTGTGCCGGTTGGCGGGGCTCGCCCCGGCGGGAGTGCTCTGCGAGATCGTGAGCGAGAAGGACGTCGAGGACATGGCGCGCCTCGATGAACTCGAGCTTTTCGCCGCCGTCCACGAGCTGTCGTTGATCTCCATCGCGGACCTGATCGCCTATCGGCGCCGGACCGAGAAGCAGGTCGAGCGGGTGGCCGAGGCGCGGATTCCCACCAATTACGGCGAATTCCGCGCGGTCGGATACCGGAGCATCATCGACGACATCGAGCACATCGCGCTGGTCCGTGGTGACCTCGGTGACGGCGATGACGTGCTCGTCCGCGTGCACTCGGAGTGTCTGACCGGGGATGTTTTCGGCAGTCGCCGGTGCGACTGCGGGCCCCAACTGGACGCCGCGATCGCGACCGTGGCTGCGGAGGGGCGAGGGGTCGTCCTCTACGTGCGCGGCCACGAGGGTCGGGGTATCGGCCTTATGCATAAGTTGCAGGCCTACCAGCTTCAGGACGAGGGGCAGGACACGGTCGACGCCAACACCTCGCTCGGCTTGCCGGCCGACGCGAGGGACTACGGCACCGGCGCCCAGATTCTGTCCGATCTTGGCGTCCGCTCGATGCGCCTGTTGACGAACAACCCGTCGAAGCGGGCCGGGCTGGAGGGTTATGACCTCTCGATCGTCGGGCGGGTGCCGTTGCCCGTCCGGGTGACGGCCGACAACCTTCGGTACCTCACCACGAAGCGCGACCGGATGGGCCACGACCTGCCCAACCTTCCGTCCATCGTGGACGACGAGGTGACCGAGGCCAGTGCCGACGCGTTGCCGGCAGCGGTTAGCGAGCGGGCGGCGAGGATGTCCCCGGGAGCCGTCGGCAGCGCACTCCGGCTCACCTATGCGCGCGCGCTGTCCCCGTTCGCACTGCCGGTGACGGACTCGGCCGAGTCCGCCGACGAGAGCGACGAGGTCCGCTCGTGACCGGTGCAGGATCGCCACCGGAACGACGGCTGGACGCCCGCGGACTGCGGGTGGCGATCGTCGCCTCGCGCTGGCATGAGGAGGTCGCGGACGGCCTGGTGGCCGGCGCCGAGCAGGCGCTTGCTGCCTGTCACGTCGAGGATTGCTCGGTGGTCCGCGTTCCCGGCGCGTTCGAGCTCGCCGTGGTGGCCAAGACGCTGGCCGCTCAGCGCTACGACGCGGTGGTGGCGTTGGGGGTCGTCATTCGCGGCGGCACTCCCCACTTCGACTACGTCTGCCGGGCCGCGACCGAGGGCCTCGCCCGGGTGGCCGTCGAGACCGGGATCCCGGTAGGGTTCGGCTTGCTGACCTGCGACACGACGGAGCAGGCGGTTGACCGGGCCGGACTGGCCGGGTCGCGTGAGGACAAGGGACGGGAGGCCGCGATGGCAGCGGTCGAGACCGCGCTGTTGCTGCGAAAAGTACGTCACGGCGAGGTCCATGAGGTGGCGGACGAGCGCTGATCGTCGCGTCGTTCGCCCTCTGCCGCGTTTGTGTCCCGTTCGACTCGTGCTCCCCGTGCCCTGAGAGGTTGACCCCGTGTTGTCGCTCGTCCTTCCGAAGGGATCGCTGGAAAAACAGGTTCTCGACCTGTTCGACGCCGCCGACCTGACCGTCATTCGTGGCGGCGACCGGGACTACCACGCCCGGATCGAGGACCCGAGGATCGACCGGGTCCGATTCCTGCGGCCCCAGGAGATCCCGACGTATGTCGATCAGGGGATCTTCGACCTCGGGATCTCCGGCCGGGACTGGGTCACCGAGACCGGCGCCGACGTGGTGAGCCTGGCCGAGATCGGCGGTGGCCGTGCCGGGGAGGCGATGGTCAAGGTCGTGCTCGCCGTTCCGCGCGAATCGGCGTGGGAATCAATCCGCGACCTGCCCGACGGCGTTCGGATCTCCACCGAGATGCCGGAGACGACCCGCCGGTTCTGCGCGGAGCACGGGGTGTCCGCCCGGGTCTTCACCTCGCACGGTGCGACCGAAGCGAAGATTCCCGACATCGTCGACGCGATCGTTGATCTCACCGAGACGGGTTCCTCGCTGCGCAAGGCCGGCCTGAAGGTGATCGAGACCCTCCTCACCTCTCGGACGGAGTTGCTGGCCAACCAGGCGGCGTACGCCGACCCCGACAAGCGCGCGGCGATGGAGGACGTCAAGCTGCTCGTCACCGGAGCTTTGCTGGCGCGCGGCAAGGTGCTGCTCAAGCTGAACGTCGCCTCCGAGCGCCTCGACGATGTGATCTCGGTGCTTCCGTCGATGGCCTCGCCGACGGTCATGCCGCTCGCCGCCGGGGCGCTGCGTGCGGTGGAAGCAGTGGTGGCTAAGCAGGGGGTGAACACCCTCATTCCCGCCTTGAAGGCGGCGGGGGCGCGGGACATTCTCGAACTGCCGATCGCGAAGATCGTCGAATAGCCGGTGCGAGGCTCCGAGGAGTCGGCGCGGATCGCCGGCTCCGAGTGGATCGCGCTCGTCGCGGCGGTGCTCGGCGGCGCGATGATCGGTGTCCAGGGGCGGATCAACGGGGAGCTCGCCGGGCGGACGCACTCCGCGGTGGAGGCGGCCGCGGCATCGTTCATCGTCGGGCTGGGCATCCTGGCGCTTGCGGTGCCGTTTCGCCGGGATGGACTTGCCCGCTTGCGAGGTGCGGTGGCGAGGGGTCAGGTGAGCTGGTGGTGGTGGTTCTCAGGCTTCGGCGGCGCGTTTCTCGTGGCCACCTCGGCGCATGCGGTTCCCAAGATCGGGGTCGCGCTCGTGTCGGTCTGCCTGGTCGCCGGAACGACGACCGGCGCCCTGCTCACCGACCAGTTCGGGGTTGGCCCGAGCGGTCACCATCCACCGTCGTTCTGGCGAATTGCGGGCGTGGTCACCGTCATCGCGGCGGTGGTCATCAGCTCGATCGGCGCCGAACACGGTGCGTTGCGTCCAGCGCTGGTGATCGTCCTGTTCGCGGCCGGCGCGTCGACCGCGTTCCAGCAGGCGGCGAACGGCCGGTTGCGCGAGGCGGCGGATGACGTTGTCGTGGCCTCCTTCGTGTCCTTCCTCGGTGGA
>DATJWM010000019.1:0-17500 GCA_035501255.1 Mycobacteriales bacterium
TGGCCTCCTTCGTGTCCTTCCTCGGCGGATCGACGATCCTTGTTCTCGTCCTGCTGCTCGCCGAGGGCCATGATCTGCATGCCCCTCCAAGCGCGCCGTGGCTCTACCTCGGCGGTCCGCTCGGGCTGGTCTACATCCTCATCGGAGCTTCCATGGTCAAGGTGCTCGGCGTCCTGCGCTTCGTCCTGGGCGTGGTTGCCGGTCAGCTTCTTGCGGCGGTCGTGATGGATCTCGCCTGGCCCGAGCCTGGAACGTCACTTCGTGCGGCGACGGTGGTCGGCGCGTTCGTCACGGTTGCGGGCGTTTGGCTGAGCGGTCTGGGGGACACCGAGGGCCGGGTGGTCGCCGATGAGTGACCGACCGATCGATGACTCGGCCCATGACCGCGGGGCCGGCGACCCACGGCTGATCGAGGCGCTCGATTCCGGAGACAGTGCGGCCATCCGCCGGGCGATCCTGACCGTCCGGGTCCTGGTGCCCCTGGTTGAGATCCGGGCTGCCGGCAAGGCCGCCGAGGTCGCCCTGCCGCGGATCGTCAACGCGAGCGGCCACGCGGCGCTGCCCGTGTTCTCCTCCTACGACGCCTTGCGCGCGTGGCGGGCCGACGCCCGCCCGGTGCCGATGCTCGGGGAGCAGGCTGTGGCCGCGGCTCTGTCGGAGGGGTGCGCGGCCCTCGTGCTCGACGTCGCGGGTCCGGTTCCGCACTCCGTTCCGCTCAGGTTCGCGCGCTGATTGGTCGCGCGGGGAATTCGTCCGGACCGGCCTCCCGCTGCTAGCCTGGGTGCACGACCGGGAGGCGTGCACCTGCGCCGACCGAGCAAGCGGAGTCCGACTCCCACCTGCGCGATCCGCGAGATCGACGGGTCCTCGTCGCTGGATCTCCGGGCACCTCAGGCCGGCGGTCACGCTGACGTTGTCGTCCGGGCCTCGCACGCGTGTCGTGCGGGGCTTTCGCGTTGAGGGCTTCGCATCTTCGTCCAACCAGTGGAGGTCCCATCAGCGTCGAACCCCGTATTAACGACCGGATCCGGATCCCGGAAGTCCGGCTCGTCGGGCCTAACGGTGAGCAGGTCGGCATCGTCGCCATCGGTGACGCGTTGCGGTTGGCCCAAGAGGCCGATCTCGATCTCGTTGAGGTCGCGCCGGACGCGCGCCCGCCGGTGTGCAAGCTCATGGACTACGGCAAATGGAAGTACGAAAACGCACAGAAGGCACGTGAAGCGAGACGAAACCAGTCGCACACGGTCATCAAGGAGATGAAGCTTCGGCCGAAGATCGATCCGCACGACTACGAGACCAAGAAGGGTCACGTCGTCCGGTTCCTCAAGGCCGGTGACAAGGTCAAGATCACGATCATGTTCCGCGGTCGGGAGCAGTCTCGGCCCGAGCTGGGGTTCCGGTTGCTTCAGCGACTTGCCGCCGACGTCGACGAGCTCGGCTATGTGGAGGCGGCCCCGAAGCAGGACGGTCGGAACATGGTCATGGTGATGGCGCCGCACCGCGGGCAGCAGCCCGCGCCGAACCGCCAGCGGCGACTCGAGCCGCAAGCGGCGGAGCCTCCGGCGCAGGCGAGCGCCTGACCCGGCCCGACGAGGACGCACGACCCGACAGTTGAGTGACGAGGAGACGGCAGTGCCCAAGATGAAAACCCACAGCGGCGCCAAGAAGCGCTTCCGGGTGACCGGAAGTGGAAAGTTGATGCGCCGCCGTGCGAATCGAAACCACCTGCTCGAGCACAAGCCGTCGACCCGGACCAGGCGCCTGGCCGACGAGCAGGTCCTGTCGCCGGCGGACGCGAAGAAGGTCAACAAGCTGCTCGGTCGCTAACCCCTCGCCATTGTCGTTATGGCTCGGTCATCGATCGAGGCCACAGTTCCTCCGACGCCTGCGTCGGACTAGATAGTCAGGAGACATCCCGTGGCACGCGTGAAGCGGGCAGTCAATGCTCACAAGAAGCGTCGCGTCGTCCTCGAGCGGGCAAGCGGCTACCGCGGCCAGCGTTCTCGGCTGTACCGCAAGGCCAAGGAGCAGATGCTCCACTCGATGAACTACGCCTACCGTGACCGTCGTGCCCGCAAGGGCGACTTCCGGTCGCTGTGGATCCAGCGGATCAACGCGGCCGCCCGGGCCAATGGCATGACCTACAACCGGTTCATCCAGGGTTTGAAGGCGGCGAACATCGAGGTCGACCGAAAGAACCTGGCGGAACTTGCGGTGTCCGACGAGGCGGCGTTCTCGGCCCTTGTGGAGATCGCGCGAGCCGCCCTGCCGGTTAACGACGCCGCCGGGTCGGCTGCCTGAGCCGGCCGACGGGCGGATCGGTGACCACGACGACGGTCATCGACTCGCCGCACAACCAGTACGTCGCGGCCGCCCGGGCCCTCTCGACCCGCAAAGGCCGTGCGGCTGCGGGTGCGTGTCTGGTTGAGGGGCCGCACGCGGTTGGCGCCGTCCTCGAGGCGGCCGGCGATCGGGTGTCGGAGGTGTTCATCACCAGCGACCTCGCCGCTCGCGAGCCGAACCTGCTCCGCTCGGCGCGGCCCGCGACGGTGGTGCGAGTGGTCAGCGACCGGGTGCTCGCCGCGCTCGGGGAAACCGTCCGCCCTCAGGGGGTTGTTGCCGTGGTCACGACTCCGGCCCCAGCCGTGGACGAGGTGCTGAGGGCCGGGACGCGGCTGGCGGTGCTGCTGGATCGCGTTGCCGATCCGGGCAACGCGGGCACCGTGATCCGGACGGCGGACGCAGCCGGAGCCGACGCCGTGTTGCTCTCCGCCGGCTCGGTCGACGTATGGAGCGCCAAGGTGCTGCGTTCGACCGTCGGCAGCGCGTTCCATCTGCCGATCGTCACCGGGGTGGCCTCGTCGTCCGCAGTGGCGGCGGCGCGCGCCGAGGGTGTGCAGGTATTGTCGACCGCGGCCGACGGCGCGACGAGCCTCGACGATCTCATCGACTCCGACGCACTAGCGACTCCGACCCTCTGGCTGTTCGGCAACGAGGCGCACGGATTGCCTCCCGAGCTGAGCGCCATGGCGACCGCGACCGTTCGGCTGGCGATCTACGGCCGGGCGGAGAGCCTGAATGTCGCGGCGACTGCGGCGATCTGCTTGTACGCCTCGGCCCGAGCACAGGCTGGGGCACGCCCGGCGGCGGGCCGTTACGCTCGGGCGGCGAAGCGATGAGGGGAGTGGCGTGCCACCGGCGCAAGTCACGGGATCGGCCTACGACGAGCTCCCGGACGGCATCATCACGGTCGACGCCGACGGACTGATCAGCTCCGTCAACCGGGTCGCGGCGAGGATGTTGTCCGCGTCCCCCGGCGAGCTCGTCGGCGCCGAGATGCCGATCGCGGTGCCGTTGGTCGACCCGCAGGGCCGTGACTGGTGGAAGTGCATCGATCCGTTCGCGGGTTTGCCGGGCCGGGTTCGCCTGCCCGAGCAGCTCCTGACCATCACTCGCCCAGGGGTGCACGAACGCAAGGTGCTGGTTACTGCGGCGTTCGTGCGGGACGAGAGCCGGGCGGTTCGGATGGTCGTCATCTCGATGCGCGGAACTCATGCCCGGGATCAGCAGGAACGCAGCGGCGCCGAGCTCGTCTCCGTCGTCGCGCACGAGCTGCGCTCACCGTTGACGAGCGTGAAGGGCTTCACCTCGACACTGCTCGCGAAATGGGATCGCTTTACCGACGAGCAGAAGGTCCACATGCTCCGCACAGTGGATGCCGATGCCGATCGGCTCACCCGCCTGATCAGTGAGCTTCTGGATGTGTCCCGGATCGAAAGTGGACGACTCGAACTGCGCAAACAGGTCGTCGACCTTCCGGAACTCCTCCGTCGTGACATCTCGGGTCGGATCGCGGCCGGCGAGTCTGCGGACCGCTTCGATCTGGAGATCCGCGATGCGCTGCCGGAGTTGTGGGCCGACCCGGACAAGGTCGCTCAGGTGATCGCGAACATCATCGAGAACGCCTTGCGGCACGGCGAGGGCACGGTCTCGGTGACCGTGGGCGTCGTCGATCACCGTGCGAGCGTGCGGGTGGTCGACCAGGGCCACGGGATCGCTCCCGAGGCGCTGCCGTGGATTTTCACGAAGTTCTGGCACGATCGCACCCGCGGGGGCACCGGACTCGGACTGTTCGTTGCGAAGGGGATCGTGGAGGCTCATGGCGGGACGATCCAGGCGGGCAACGCGAGCGGAGGAGGCGCGTCGGTGATGTTCGAGCTGCCCGCCGGTACGCCGACTTTCATGGACTGATGGGCCGATCCGGCCGACCGACCGACGATGCGCGCCGCTGAGGTGATCCGCTCGTAGACTCTGCGCTCGAGGAATCCGATGTCTGCACCCAACAACTCCTACGATCCCAAGGAAGTGGCCGCTCTGTCCGAGGACGAACTGGCGGCGGCGATCGAGGCCGGCGACGCGGCATTCACGCAGGCCGGTGATCTGGACGCGCTCGCGACCGCGCACACTGCGCACCTGGGCAACCATTCGCCGGTCGCGCTCGCCCGCCGTGAGCTAGGGGCGCTACCCCCGCAGGCCCGGGCGGACGCCGGACGGCGGGTTAACCAGGCGCTTGCGGCCTTGACCGCCGCTTATGAGAATCGCCGCACGGCGCTGATCGCCGCGCGGGACGAGCATGTCCTCGTCGAGGAGACCCTGGACGTCACGTTGCGATTCGACCCCACTCCCTCGGGCGGCCGCCACCCCCTCACCTTGATCCAGGAGCGGGTTGCGGATGTCTTCGTGGCGATGGGTTGGGAGATCGCCGAGGGACCCGAGGTCGAGGCCGAATGGCTCAACTTCGACGCGCTGAACATCCCTCCGGCCCACCCGGCCCGCGAAACCCAAGACACGCTGTGGCTTGATCCCCCCTCCCGGGGGGTGCTGCTGCGCACCCAGACCTCGCCCGTACAAATCCGTGCGCTCCTCGAGCGCGGCGCGCCCTGCTATGTCGCGGCCCCGGGACGGGTCTACCGGCAGGAGGCACTCGACGCCACGCACAGCGCGGTCTTCCATCAGGTGGAAGGCCTAGCCGTGGACGAGGGCCTAACGATGGGCGACCTCAAAGGGACTCTTGACCTGTTCGCGACGGCGATGTTCGGGACCGACGTTCGTACCCGGCTTCGCCCCGATCACTACCCCTTCACCGAGCCTTCGGCAGATGTGGACCTGTTGTGCTGGGTCTGCCACGGCGCGTCCGCCGAGCGCGGTGGTGACCCCTGCCGTACCTGCCGTAGCGAGGGGTGGATCGAGTGGGGCGGAAGCGGGATGGTGCATCCGGTCGTGCTGGCATCGGCGGGAGTTGATCCGCAGCGCTACACCGGGTTCGCGTTCGGCATCGGGCTCGAACGCACCCTGATGTCCCGTCACGATCTCGCCGATATCCGGGATCTCGTCGAGGGTGATGTTCGCGTCACGGCCGCTCTCGGCCTGGAGGGTTAACCAGTGCGGGTGCCCATCTCGTGGCTTCGGGACCACGTCGATCTAGTCGACATCGACCCGCGGGAGGTGGCCAACCGGCTTACCCACGCAGGCCTTCAGGTCGAACGCGTCGAGTCATTCGGTGCGGGGATCAGCGGGGTGGTCGTGGCGGCGGTCGTCGCGATCGAAGACGTTGCCGGTCACAAGAAGCCGATTCGCTGGGTCACCCTCTCCGACGGCGCCGATGAGCGCCAGGTGATCTGCGGAGCCACCAACTTCCGGGTCGGCGATCTGGTCGCCTACGCCCGCCCGCCGGCGACTCTCCCCGGCGGATTCGACATCGGTGCGCGAAAGACCTACGGGCACGTCTCCGACGGGATGATCTGCTCCGGACGCGAACTGGGGATCTCCGACGACCACGACGGCATCCTCGTTCTCGACCCCGGCCTGTCACTCGGCGCGGACGTGGTCACCGCGCTCGAGCTGCGTGACGACGTCCTTGACATCTCGGTCAATCCGGACCGTGGCTACGCGCTGTCGGTCCGGGGGATCGCCCGGGAGGTGGCGATCGCCTTCGGGCGGGACTTCACCGACCCGGCCGACCTGGCCGTGCCACCCGCGGGCACCGACGGGTACGCCGTTCGGATCGATGCGCCTGAGGCTTGTACGCGCTATGTCGCCCGAACCCTGTCCGCTCTCGATCCTGACGTTCCCAGTCCCGCCTGGATCTCTCGCCGGCTGGTGATGGCAGGGATGAGACCGATTTCGCTCATGGTCGACATCACCAACTACGTCATGCTCGATCTCGGTCAGCCGCTGCACGCGTTCGACCGAGCCCGCTTGCACGGTCCGATTGTCGTCCGCTGGGCGCATGAGGGGGAATCCTTGCGCACACTCGACGCGGTCGACCGCGCCCTCGATTCGCGCGATCTCGTGATCGCCGACGACAGCGGCCCGATTGCGCTTGCCGGCGTGATGGGTGGGGAATCGACTGAGATCAGCGCCGCGACCACCGACGTGGTGCTCGAGGCGGCCTGGTTCGACCCGGTCCCGGTGTCCTATACGTCGCGCCGCCACCGGCTGGCCTCCGAGGCGTCTCGGCGGTTCGAGCGCGGGGTCGACGACAACTTGGCCCCGTCCGCCGCGGAGCGTGCGCTGAGCATGATGGCGAGCGTGGGTGCCGCCACGGCATCGACGTCGGTGACCGATGCCGATCACCGCAGAGAGCGGCAGTCGATCGTGCTCGATCCGGACCTGCCCGGTCGCATCGCCGGCGTCGCGTACCCCGCTGCCACGGTCGAGCGAAGGTTGGCCGACGTTGGTTGTGCGGTCGCGACCTCGGACACCACCTGGACGGTGGTCCCACCCAGTTGGCGCCCGGACTTGCGGATCGACGTCGATCTGGTCGAGGAGGTCGCCCGCCTCGAGGGGTATCAGAACTTGCCGTCCACCGTGCCGAAGGCGCCGGCGGGGCGGGGCCTGTCCCGGCCGCAGCGGCTGCGCCGCCGGGTTGGTAGGGCGCTCGCGGACGCGGGGTTCTCCGAGGTGGTGAACGCTCCGTTCGTCGACCTCGCGAGCGCGGAGCGGTTGATGATCTGCGCCGGTGACCCGCGGGTGCCGTCGGTGCGGATCGCGAATCCCGTTTCCGAGGAGGAACCATACTTGCGGTCGAGCCTGCTGCCGGGCCTGTTCGGCGCGCTTCGGCGCAATCTCGGCCGGGGCTTCACCGATGTCGCGCTGTTCGAGATGGGTCCGGTCTTCCGGTCCTCGGGCTCGGCGGCACCGCCGGACCTCACGGTGGGGGTGGCGCCGACCGTCGAGGAGTTGGCCCTCCTCGATGCGGCGCTACCGGCGCAGCCCGCCCGGATGGCAGCCGTGTTGGCCGGAGCCCGCGAGCGACCAGGGTGGTGGGGACCCGGGCGCCCGGCGTCGGTGTACGACGCGATCGCCGCGGTTGAGACCGTCGGCCGCGCGGTGGGTGTGGACGTGGTGGCGTCTGCCGACCAGCACGCGCCGTTTCATCCGGGACGTTGCGCCGCGCTGCACATCGACGGGACGCTGCTCGGGCATGCGGGGGAGTTGCATCCGAGGGTTACCGAGGCATGTGACCTTCCGGCCGGGACGGTGGCGATGGAGATCTCCTCGGACGTGCTCTTTGCCCACGATCCGGGGATCGTCGCGGCACCGGTCGTATCGGCGTACCCGCTCGCCACGATTGACATTGCAGTCGTCGTTGACGAGGCGATCGCCGCGGCCGACGTTGAGGCCGCGTTGCGTGCGGGTGCCGGGGAGCTGCTCGAGTCGATCCGGCTCTTCGACGTGTTCACCGGAGCGCAGGTCGGTCCGGGTCGACGATCGCTGGCGTTCACGCTGCACCTTCGCGCGCTGGATCGGACCCTGACCGCGGCCGACGCAGTGGCTGTTCGGGATGCCGCGCTAGCCGAGGCGACGCTTCGGTGTGGTGCTGAGCTGCGCTAGCGCGATCGGTCACGCGCTCGGATCTGGCATAAGTTATCGACCATATGCATGTTCATGCAGTAACCTGACGGCATGGGTCTGTCAACCGCCGTCGTCGGAGCGAGCGGGTACGCCGGTGGCGAGCTGCTCCGGCTGCTCGAGCATCACCCTGCGCTCGAGCTCACGACCCTCGTCGCGGGCGGCAATGCCGGGCGCTGCGTCGGCGAGGTTCATCCGCAGCTGGTCGGCCTCGCTGACCGCCCCCTGCAGGAGTTATCCGAGGCCGACCTGTCCGCGGCCGAGGTCGTGTTTCTCGCCCTCCCGCACGGCTCGTCGGCTGAGGTCGTGGACCGCGCGCATCCCGCGGCGACGGTCGTTGACCTCGGCGCGGACTTCCGCGTCGTGCAGGCCGCGCACTGGGATCGTTGGTACGACGGTCCCCACGCCGGGACCTGGCCGTACGGGCTGCCGGAACTGCCGGGCGCTCGGGAGAGGTTGCGTTCAGTTACCCGGGTCGCCAATCCCGGGTGCTACGCGACCGCGATGGTGCTCGGACTCGCTCCGCTGTTGGATCAGCGGCTCATCGAGCCGACCGACCTGGTGGTGGTCGCTGCCAGCGGCACCACCGGGGCCGGGCGCAGTCCGGCAGTGCGGTTGCTCGCGAGCGAGGTGATGGGCGATCTGACGGCGTACAAGACCGCAGGGACGCATCAGCACTTGGCCGAGGTTCGACAGGCGCTCGGCGACGTGGCCGGCGCGGAGGTATCCGTGTCGTTCACGCCGATCCTTGCGCCGATGCCACGCGGCATTCTGGCGACCTGCACCGCGACCGTCCGGGACGGCGTGAACGAGTCGGCGCTGCGTGCCGCGTTCGACGGCTACCACGATGAACCCTTCGTTCACCTGCTCCCGGCCGGACAGCAACCTCGCACCACCTCGACCCTCGGATCCAACAGCGCTCATCTTCAGGTCGCGCTCGACGACGACGCGCGCCGCGCGATCGTGCTGGTCGCGATCGACAACCTCGGCAAGGGCGCCGCCGGGCAGGCCATCCAGAACGCAAACGCCATGCTCGGCCTGCCGGAGACAACGGGCTTGCCGATCAGCGGGGTGGGCGCGTGAGCGTGACCGCAGCCCGCGGGTTTCGGGCGGCAGGGGTTGCAGCCGGTCTGAAGGCGGACGGTCGGGATGTCGCGCTCGTGGTCAACGACGGGCCGCTCGATGCCGCTGCGGGTGTCGTGACCAAGAACCGGGTGCGCGCCGCACCGGTGCTGTGGTGCGAGCAGGTCCTTGCCGAGGGGCGGCTGCGGGCGGTGGTCTTGAACGCCAAGTACGCCAACGCCTGCACCGGACCGCTGGGCTTCCAGATCACGCATACCAGCGCCGAACTCGTGGCGGCCGCCCTCTCGGACGCGGCGGCGTCGGTGGGAGCCGGAGAGGTCGCGGTCTGCTCGACCGGGAAGATCGGAGAGCCGCCGCCGATGGATCGGCTCGAGGCCGGGATCGCGGACGCTGTTGCGGCCCTGTCCGCGACCGGGGGCCCGGATGCCGCGGACGCGATCCGCACGACCGACACGGTGTCCAAACAGGCGGCGGCGAGCCGCGACGGCTGGACGGTCGGTGGGATGGCCAAGGGTGCCGGCATGCTCGCCCCGGCGCTTGCCACCATGCTGTGCGTGATCACAACTGATGCGGTGGCGGACGCGGCCGACCTCGACCTCGCGCTGCGCAACGCGACCCGGCTGACCTTCGACCGAGTGGACTCCGACGGGTGTCTGTCGACCAACGACACGGTGCTCCTCCTGGCCAGCGGCGCGTCCGGCGTGACGCCGTCGCCCGCCGAGCTCGGCTCGGCTGTTCTCGAGGTGTGCGCCGATCTCGCCCGCCAGCTCATCGCCGACGCTGAGGGCGCCAGCAAGGACATCGCGGTTGAAGTACGTGGGGCCGCGAGCGAGGACGAGGCGGTGACGGTCGCGCGGGCAATCTCGCGGAGCAACCTGCTCAAGTGCGCGTTGCACGGCGAGGACCCGAACTGGGGAAGGATCCTCGCGGCCGTCGGGACCACGGACGCGGTCTTCGACCCACACGCCCTCGACGCGGCGATCAACGGAGTGTGGCTGTGCAAGGACAGTGCTCCTGACCAGGACCCCGCTGCCGTCGACATGAGCGAGCGGCAGATCACCATCACCGTCGATCTGAACGCAGGTGATTCGGCCGCCACCGTGTGGACCAATGACCTCACCGCGGACTACGTCCACGAGAATTCGGCGTACTCGACATGACCCGGGAGGAGCAGACCCAGGCAACCGCCCGCGCATTAGTCGAGGCGTTGCCCTGGCTCGAGCGGTTTCACGGCCGCACGGTCGTGGTCAAATACGGCGGGAACGCGATGACCGAAGAACATCTCCGGGAGGCGTTCGCTCAGGACGTCGTGTTCCTTCGGTACGCCGGGATCAAGGTCGTCGTCGTCCACGGAGGCGGGCCGCAGATCAACGCCCATCTCGACCGGCTGGGGATCGAGCAGTCGTTCGCGGGAGGGTTGCGAATCACCACGCCGGAGACCATGGATGTGGTCCGGATGGTGCTGGTCGGCCAGGTACAGCGCGAGATCGTCGGGCTGCTCAACGAGCACGGTCCGTTCGCCGTCGGGCTCTCCGGCGAGGATGGTCGGCTGATGACCGCAGCGCGCAGACCCGGCTTCGTGAACGGGGAAGAGGTGGATATCGGCCTCGTCGGTGACGTCGTCGACGTTGACGCGGGCGTCGTCGAAGGGTTGCTCGCTGACGGCAGGATTCCGGTGATCGCCAGCGTCTGCCGCGGTACTGACGGCGAGATCTACAACGTCAACGCGGACACCGCGGCCGCGGCGGTGGCGGTGGGTGTGGGGGCGGAGAAGCTGGTCGTGTTGACCGACGTCGAAGGGCTCTACGCCGACTGGCCGGCAAGCACCGAGGTGATCAGTCGACTCGCCTCGGACGAGCTCGAGTCCCGACTGCCGTCGCTGTCGGAAGGGATGATCCCGAAGATGGAGGCGTGCCTGCGCGCAGTGCACGGGGGTGTCGCAAGCGCACACGTCCTCGACGGGCGGGTGTCCCACGCGCTCTTGCTCGAGCTTCTCACCGACCACGGCGTCGGAACGATGGTGGTCCCGGCATGACCGCGAATGCCGAGTTTCAGACGCGTTGGGACGCGACGATGATGCGCAACTACGGCACGCCGCCGGTCGCGCTCATCGAGGGCCGCGGGTCGCGCGTTCTCGACGCCGACGGCCGGTGGTATCTCGACTTGGTGGCCGGGATTGCCGTCTCCTCGATCGGTCACGCGCATCCCGCACTGATCGCCGCGGTGACCGGTCAGGTGGCCCGGATCGCGCACACCTCGAATCTGTACATCAACGCCCCCGCGCTAGCGCTCGCCGAACGCCTGACCGACCTCGTTGGCGTGCCCGGTGCCCGGGTGTTCCTCTGCAATGACGGGGCAACCGCGAATGAGGCCGCGATCAAGACCGTGCTGCGGGCACAGTCGGGTCGGCGGCGGTTCGTCGCGGCGGAGAACTCCTTCCATGGTCGTTCCCTCGGCGCGCTGGCGATCACCGGTAAGGCGGCGATCCGGGAGCCGTTCGGCCCGTTCGGTATCGGCGCCACCTTCGTCCCTTACGGCGACGCCGAGGCGCTCGCTGCCGTGGTTGAGGGCGACGTCGCCGCCGTCGTCCTCGAGCCGACCCTCGGAGAGGCGGGCGTCATTCCGCCGCCGCCCGGCTACCTCCGCCTCGCGCGGGAGCTCTGCGACCGGGCGGGTGCGCTACTCGTCGTCGATGAGGTCCAGGGCGGCATCGGTCGGACCGGTTCGTGGTTCGCCTTCCAGCACGAAGGGGTGATCCCCGACGTCGTGACGGTGGCCAAGGGTCTGGGGGGCGGGTTACCCGTCGGCGCATGCATCGGGATCGGGTCGGCGGCGGAAGCGCTGCGCAAGGGCGATCATGGCTCGACGTTCGGCGGAAACCCGGTCTCATGCGCCGCGGCGCTGGCGGTGATCGACACGATCGCCGCCGAGGGTCTGCTCGCGCATGCGCGGGACCTCGGCGGTGCCTGGCGCGAGGCGCTGCGGTCGTGCGGGGCGCCTGGCCTCCTAGGGGTGCGTGGGGCCGGCCTGTGGCTGGCCCTGGTCGTGGACGACGGGCTGGCGGGTCCGCTCGAGATCGCGGCTCGCGAGGCCGGGTTCCTGGTCAACGCGACCGGTCCGGATGCGGTTCGGCTTGCGCCACCGCTGGTGTTGACCGCCGCCGAGGCAGAGTCGTTCACGGACGCGCTTCCGGGCCTTCTGGAATCCGTGGCTGCGCAGGCGGTGACCCCCTGATGTCCGCATCGTCCCCCCGGCCCGCGTCTTCCGCCGTCCACAGCAAGGCGGCTCGACAGGCGAAGATCGCCGAGATCCTCGGCACCCACGACGTACGTTCGCAGGCTCAGCTCGTGCAGCTGTTGGCAGCCCACGAGGTGGACGTCACCCAGACCACGCTGTCGCGCGATCTGGAGGAGATGGGCGCGATCAAGGTCCGCCGGGGTGGGGCAGGGACGGTCTACGCGGTCGGCGACGAGGCGCCCGGCCCGACCTTGCGGGCGCTGGCCGACGCGGGGAACGGGCGGATCTCGCGCTTGGCCGCCGAACTCGTCATCTCGGTCGAGACCAGCGCCAATCTCGTCGTCGTCCGCACTCCGCCGGGCGGTGCTCACCTGCTCGCGTCTGCGATCGATCGGGTTGGGCTGACCGATGTGATCGGCACGGTGGCCGGTGACGACACGATTCTGCTGGTGACCCGAAGCCCGCGCGGAGGTGCGGCCGTCGGCCGCCGCCTGCGCGACATGGCGGGCGCATAGACCCGCGCACCGTGACCCGTTCCATCCATCGCATACTGCAACGAAGGAGCCCGACCCCATGACCAAGCGCGTTGTCCTCGCCTACTCCGGCGGCCTCGACACGTCGGTCGCGATCGGCTGGATCGCCGCCGAAACCGGTGCTGAGGTGGTGGCCGTCGCGATCGACGTCGGCCAAGGCGGTGAGGATCTCGAGGTCATCCGGGAGCGAGCGCTCGCCTGCGGAGCGGTCGAGTCGGTGGTGGTCGACGCGAAGGATGAGTTCGCCGACGACTTCTGTCTTCCGGCGCTGAAGGCCAACGCGCTCTACATGGATCGCTATCCACTCGTGTCCGCCTTGTCCCGGCCGGTCATCGTCACACACCTGGTCGAGGCGGCTCGCGCGCACGGCGCGAGTGTCGTCTCCCACGGCTGCACCGGCAAGGGAAACGATCAGGTGCGCTTCGAGGTCGGGATCGGCGCACTCGCTCCCGATCTCGAGGTGATGGCGCCCGTCCGCGATTCCGGGATGACGCGGGACAAGGCGATCGCGTTTGCCGCCGAGCAGGACCTGCCGATCGACGTGACGAAGAAGTCGCCGTACTCGATTGACCAGAACGTGTGGGGTCGTGCGGTCGAGACCGGGTTCCTCGAGGATGTGTGGAACGGTCCGATCGAAGACGTCTACTCCTACACCGACGACCCGTCGTTGCCGCGCTCCGCGGACGAGATTCTGGTGACCTTCGTCGACGGCGTACCGACGGCGATCGACGGCGAGTCGGTCACCATGCTCGAAGCCATCCAGCGGCTCAACGCCAGGGCCGGTGCCCATGGGGTCGGGCGTCTGGACATGGTCGAGGATCGGCTCGTCGGCATCAAGAGCAGAGAGGTCTACGAGGCACCGGGTGCCATGACGTTGATCGAGGCGCACCGGCACCTCGAAGACCTCACGCTGGAAAAGGAAGCTTCCCGGTTCAAGCGCATGGTCGAGCAGCGCTGGGCGGAGCTCGTGTACGACGGGCTGTGGTTCTCCCCGCTTCGCCGTTCGCTGGACGCGTTCGTCGACTCGACCTCGGCGAACGTCACCGGGGACATCCGCATGGTCCTGCACGGTGGCCGTGCGGTCGTGACCGGTCGGCGCAGTCCCGCGTCGCTCTACGACTACCACCTCGCGACCTACGACGCTGAGGACACCTTTGACCAGCGCCTTGCGAAAGGTTTCGTTGATCTGTGGGGGCTGCCCACCAAGATCGCGGCTCAGCGAGACGCGCGCACGGGCCGGACGTGACCGAGTCCGCCCCCCCGACCCGCCTGTGGGGAGGACGCTTTTCGGGTGGGCCAGCGGACGCGCTTGCCAGGCTGTCGATGAGCGTCCATTTCGACTGGCGGCTCGCGCCCTACGACCTGCTCGCTTCCCGCGCCCACGCCCGGGTTCTCCACCGCGCCGGATTGCTTGACGACGCCGAGCTGGACCGACTGCTCGCGGCTCTTGCCGAGCTCGATCGGGACGCGAGTGAGGGCCGGTTCCGGCCCGCCGCGGACGACGAGGACGTTCACACCGCGCTCGAGCGCGGGTTGCTCGAACGGGTGGGTGCGCTCGGAGGCAAGCTGCGTGCGGGTCGCAGTCGCAACGATCAGATCGCGACGGACCTGCGCTTGTACCTGCGCGACCACGTCCGCCAGATCGTCGCTCGACTGGCGGAGCTCGAGCGGGCGCTCATGGCGCAGGCCGAGTGCACCATCGACGCTCCCGCTCCTGGGCTCACGCACATGCAGCACGCCCAGCCGATCCTGTTCGCTCACCAGTTGCTGGCTCACGTCCAGGCTTTCTGCCGGGACGTCTCGCGGCTTGTGGACTGGGACCGGCGGAGCGCGGTGAGCCCGCTCGGGTCGGGTGCTCTCGCCGGGTCCTCGTTGCCGCTCGATCCCGAGGCGATCGCCTCAGAGCTCGGGTTCGAGGCGGCGGCCGCGAACTCGATCGATGCGGTCAGCGATCGCGACTTCGCCGCGGAGTTCCTGTTCTGCGCGGCGATGATCGGCGTCCACGTCTCGCGCCTCGGTGAGGAGATCGTGCTGTGGGCAACGAGCGAGTTTCGCTGGGTCGAGCTCGATGACGCCTTTAGCACCGGCTCGTCGATCATGCCGCAGAAGAAGAACCCCGACGTGGCTGAGCTCGCTCGGGGGAAAGCGGGACGGTTGATCGGAGACCTCACCGCTCTGCTGGTCGTGCTCAAAGGCCTTCCCCTGGCCTACGACCGTGACCTGCAAGAGGACAAGGAGCCGGTGTTCGACGCGGCGGATACGTTGCTCCTCGTGCTGCCTGCCGTGAGTGGCATGGTTGCCACCATGACCGTCGACGTCGACCGGCTGTCCTCGACCGCGGCCGACGGATTCGCGCTCGCCACCGACGTCGCCGAGCACCTCGTCCGCCGAGGGGTGCCGTTCCGCGAGGCGCACGAGGCGGTGGGCCAGCTCGTCGCGTGGTGCGCGGAGCACGGATGCGACCTCGACCAGGTGTCCGACTCCGACTTGGCCGCGATCAGCCCGCATCTCACGCCCGACGTGCGCACCGTCTTGTCGGTGAGCGGCGCACTGGCCGCGCGAGCCGCTCCCGGCGGGACCGCGCCGGATCGAGTTCGCGACCAACTCCAGGCTCTGTTCGCCACCGTCGGCGGACACGAGACATGGGCCAACAACGGTTGAGCGGCCCGCGGTCCTTCCCCGCCGCTTCTACGATCGTCCCGCCCTCGAGGTCGCCCGGGACCTGCTAGGAGCGACCATCGTCCGCGGCCGGGTGCGAGTGCGCGTCACGGAGGTCGAGGCCTACGAGGGCGCCGATGACCCTGCCTCGCATGCCTATCGCGGCCGAACCGCGCGCAACGCCGCGATGTTCGGTCCGCCTGGACACGCTTACGTCTACTTCACGTATGGCATGCACTCTTGCCTCAACCTTGTCTGCGGACCGGTGGGGATCGCCGAGGCGGTGCTGGTGCGAGCCGGGGAGGTGATCGCGGGCACGACGATCGCCCGGAGCCGCCGCCCGGGCAGTTCGGCTCGTGATCTGGCCCGCGGTCCGGCTCGGTTGGCGCAGGCGTTGGCGGTCGACCGCAGTCTCGACGGCGTTGACGTCACGGGTGGCCCGCCCGGTCTGCGGGTCGAGTGCGGCGACCCGATCGCCGACGACGCCGTGTGCCGCGGTCCCCGGGTCGGTGTTGCCCGCGCGGCCGACCGAATCGCTCGGCTGTGGATCGCCGCCGAGCCGACCGTCTCGCCGTACCGCGCTCATGCGCCACGCCACCGGCGGTGACAACCCGCGCGACACCGGGTCACCACTTGGTCCGCTCGTTGCGGTCTCACTGAGAGGATGGGTCTGTGACCGCCGCCATCCTCGATGAGCTCGCCTGGCGCGGGTTGATCGCGCAGACCACCGACCTTGACGCCCTCCGCAAGGACCTCGACGCCGGTCCGGTGACGCTCTACGCGGGATTCGACCCGACCGCCGAGAGTCTGCACGCGGGCAACCTCATGCCGATGCTGACGCTGCGGCGGTTCCAGCTCGCCGGCCATCGGCCGATCGTCCTCGCGGGTGGGGCGACCGGGTTGATCGGCGACCCTTCCGGGCGGGACAGCGAGCGCTCGCTTGCCGGGCGGCAGGAGATCGCGGCTCGCATGGAGCGCATCCGCCCGCAGCTGGAGCGGTTCGTCGACCTCGACTCCTCGGCGTTGCTGGTCAACAACCTGGACTGGACCCAAGAGCTCTCGGCCGTCGACTTCCTGCGGGACATCGGCAAGCACTTCTCGGTCAACGTGATGCTTGGCAAGGAGTCGATCGCGGCCCGGCTCGACGGCGAGGGAATCTCCTATACGGAGTTCAGCTATGTGCTGCTCCAGTCCAACGACTTCCTCGAGCTCTACCGGCGCCATGGATGCCGGCTCCAGATCGGCGCGACCGATCAATGGGGGAACATCACGGCTGGGCTCGACCTCATCCGCAAGGTCGAGCGAGGCTCCGCGCACGCGCTCTGCGTGCCGTTGGTGACGGACGCCACGGGCAAGAAGCTCGGGAAGTCGACCGGGGGCGGCAGCCTGTGGCTCGATCCGAGCCTGACCTCGCCGTACACGTTCTTTCAGTATTGGATCAACGTCGACGACGTGAACGTCGGGCAGTACTTGCGCTACTTCACGTTCTTGGACCGAGAGGAGATCGACGAGCTCGAGCGAGAGGCGCGCGAGCACCCTGCCGCCCGGGTCGCCGCCCGCCGGTTGGCCGAGGAGGTCACCGCGCTCGTTCACGGCGAGAAGGAGACCGCCGCGGTGGTGGCAGCAAGCGCAGCCCTGTTCGGCCAGGGCGAGCTGCGTCACCTCGACGCCGCGACCCTGGGCGCTGCGCTCACCGAAGCGCCGCACGTCAGTATCGCCGATCGGATTCCGGCGGTGGTCGAGCTCTTGGTGGAGACCGGGTTGTGTCCGAGCCGGTCGGCAGCCCGCCGCGCGATCGAGGAGGGTGGCGCCTACCTCAACAACGTGCGGGTTTCCGACGTCGACGCCGTTCCCAGCCCGGCGGACCTGTTGCCCGGCGGTTGGCTGGTGCTCCGTCGGGGGAAGCGCTCCCTTGCGGGCGTATCGTGGACCGGAAACGATCGCGGGTAAACCCGCGAACGCCGCGCGTTGAGCGCGACTGATCGACGCCGTCGCTTTGACATGGACGTGCGCTTGTCGTAGCGTGGCTCGGTTGCCCCGAGACGGGTCGAAAGACCCCGACCGGTGCGCATCCG
>DATJWM010000020.1:0-6829 GCA_035501255.1 Mycobacteriales bacterium
TCGCCCCCATCCCACGGATTCCTAGCTCGACGAGCACGATTCGAGCCTACGGTGACCCGATGACCGCCCACCGTCGCCGCGCCGGGGTGGTGCGGGTCTCGGCGTGATCACACCTCCGGTGGCGCTATCGGCCGCTCCAGCCCTGCACGGGAAGCTGGAACCTGTCCACCAGTCGATCGGTAAAGGGCGCCCGGCGCAGCCGGACCAACCGGACCGGCCGGTCACTGCGGGTGATTTCGAGCCGGTCGTGGGGCGCCAGGTCGTGCGTGCGGCGACCATCGCAGAACATCACCGCGAGCGCGGTGTCGTCGGTCATCTCGATCGCCACCGTCGAACTCGGCGAGACTACGAGCGGGCGGGCGAACAGCGCATGTGCGGAAAGGGGGACGACAAGCATCGCCTGTACCTCCGGCCACACCACCGGTCCGCCGGCGGAGAAGGCGTACGCCGTCGAGCCGGTGGGGGTCGCGCACACGATTCCGTCGCAGCCCAACCGGGAGAGCGGTCGCCCGTCGATCTCGAGCACGACGTTGACCATGTGCTCGCGCGCGGCCTTCTCGAGCGACACGTCGTTTAGCGCCCAGTCCTGCAACGCCACCCTGCCGTCCCGGATGACCGTCACGTCCAGGGCCAGTCGCTCCTCCACGTCGTAGTCACCGGAGAGCACCTTGCGCGCGGTGACGTCGAGCGCGACGGGATCCGCTTCGGCGAGGAACCCGACATGGCCCAGATTCACTCCCAACAGCGGAGTGCCCTCGGGGCGAGCGAGTTCGGCGGCTCGCAACAGCGTTCCGTCGCCACCCAGCGCAATCACCAACTCAGCCTCGGAAGCGGCGTCCGCCGCCATCGGGACGGTGACCGCCCCGGGACAGGCGAGCACGGAGGCCTCGGCATCGAGCACCCGGACCTCGACCCCGGCGGTCACGAGACGCTGAGCGAGGTCCCGGGCCACGTCGATCGCGGCGTCGCGACCCGAATGAGCGACGAGCAGGACTGCTCGGTGGTTCGCCATCATTGCGGCCCTGCTTCCACCGCGGCCTCGATTGCCGTCTCGTCGACCGGGCCCGCACCGGCACGGACCCACAGGAAGTATTCGACGTTACCGGCCGGCCCCGGCAGCGGGCTCGCCGTAACCCCGACCATTCCCAACCCGCACGTACCGGCCGCCGTCGCCACCCGGGCCACGGCCGCGGCCCGGACCGCCGGATCGCGGACCACCCCGCCCGCTGCGATCCGCTCCCGCCCGGCCTCGAATTGGGGCTTGACCATCAACAACGCGGACCCGGTCCGCGCGAGAACGCTCGCGAAGGCCGCGACGACGAGCGTCAGTGAGATGAACGACAGATCCGCTACCACGAGGTCAACTCGTCCCCCGACCAGGTCGGGCGTCAAGAGCCGAACATTGGTCCTGTCCAGCACGACGACCCGAGGATCGGTGCGTAAGGACCAGGCAAGCTGGCCGTACCCGACGTCGACGGCGACGACCTGCGCGGCACCGCGGTGCAACAAGACCTGGGTGAACCCACCCGTCGAGGCTCCTGCGTCGAGGCAACGGCAGCCCGCGACCTGAAGTTCCGGCCAGTGATCGAGCGCCCCGGACAGCTTGTGCGCCCCACGGGAGACGACCGGCTCACGATCAGCGCTCACCACGTCGAGAGGTGTATCGGGAGCGACCGCGGTGGACACCTTGCGCGCGACAAGTCCGGCGATCCGCACTTGTCCGGCGGCGACAAGATCCACCGCATGCTGACGCGAACGCGCGAGTCCGCGGCGCACCAGCTCGGCATCCAGCCGCGCCTTGCGCGCCACGTCAGTCCTCGTCGTCGAGCTCGGTCAGACCCTCGTGCAGCAGCCGCTGGACATCGTCGAAGATCTCCACATGCTCCCCGAGCGGTGCGGTCTCGATGTCGCGGAGCCGTTCGCGCGCCGCATCCGCCGCCGCGACTCCGGTCGAGACCGCAGGGCCATCGAACGACGGGCGCTCCGCGGCGCGGCCGGGTGACTCATCCGGCGCGGGAGCCCGGTCGGTCCCGGACGCTGGTGCGGCCGCAGTCGTGCCCGGATCTGCCTGCTCGCTCATCGCCGCGACGGTACCCGACCGGTGCGGGTCCGTGCGCTAGCGTCGCCGGCTGTGTGGCGCACCACCGGCACCCCTGAGCGGGTCTGATGGCGTCCAGCGCGGCATGCCGGGACGCGATCGAGCGGCTCGCGACCCAACTCGAGCGACTCGATCCGCAGCTCCGGGCCAAGCATCTGCCGACCCGCTCGGTACTCTGCCGAATCCCGGACTTGGGCATCTTCTTCACCGCAGCGCTGGACGAGACCGGGGTGCACCACATCGAGGAAGTGTCGACCACCGAGCCGCCGACGGCGGAGGTGAAGATCACGGTCGGCAGCGACGAACTGGTCGCGTTGGCCGACGGATCCGACGACCTTGTCGGCGCCTGGTTGCACGGCCGCCTTCAGGTGTCGGCGCCGATCCGGGACATCCTTCGGCTGCGCGGCTTCATCGGGATGTGACGCGCCGATTCCCTTCGTCGAGGCAGAGGCGTTCGACCTGGGGAAATACCCTCAATCAGAAGTTGAGGTTGAGGCCCTTAAGTGCGTCTTCATACGAATCTCGGGCGAATTCGCCACCCGCCGACTGGCACCAGGCCAACACCGCCAAGGCCCGCAGCCCGTCCAGATCGTCCTGACCCGGTTGGCCGTCGCCGCTCACGCGGACGACCGCGCGGGCGCCGTCGAAGCTCGCCTCGAAGCCGCCGCACCGGCCGACCCCGTCGCTCACCCGGGCGGACGGGTGCGCCATGGTGATCGCGCCGAGATCACGCCCGAGATAACTCGGTCGGGCAGAGGCAGGGGCCGCGAGCAGGTCGAGCGGGCTGGAGACCCCGGACAGGACCAACAACGACGGCAGGCCTGCGGCGATCGCGCCGGCGATGTCGGTGTCGAGCCGGTCTCCGACGGCCAGCGGTCGATCGCCACCGTGCGCTCGACGGGCGGCGTCGTAGAGGACTGGACCCGGCTTCCCGATGACCTCGGGGGTCGCGCCGGTGGCCGCGGCCACGGCGGCCACGAGCGCACCGTTGCCCGGCAGCGGCCCGCGCGGTGAAGGCAGCGTGGGGTCGGAGTTGGTCGAGATCCAGGGGATACCGGCACGGATCGCGACCGTGCCTTCCGCGAGCATCGACCAATCGACCTCCGGGGCAAACCCCTGGACGACGGCAACCGGATCCGCAGCCGCCTCGGTGACCGGGCGCAGGCCGGCCGCGAAGAGTGCCTCGCGCAGGCCGGCGCCCCCGATGACCAGGACCGGGGCCCCGGATGGCACCCGACCGGCGATTACCGTCGCCGCTGCGACCGCAGAGGTCATCACCTCATCCGGGCGTGCATCAACTCCGAATCCGGCAAGCTGCTCGGCCACGACCAACGGCGGGCGGGACGCGTTGTTCGTGACAAAGACGACCTTCGTCCCCGCTGATCGGGCCGTGGTGAGGGCGGCCGCCGAGCCGGGAATGACCTGGTCGCCGAGGACAACGACACCGTCGAGGTCGACCAGCAGCAGGTCGTGGCGGGCGAACAACGGGCCCGGCGCGGCCGCAAGCTCGACCGAATCCGGATCAATGAATCGAGTTATCACTATGTCGTCTTCTGCCGTGGCTGCAGGGGCGTCACGTGCGCACCTGCCTGCCCGTAGCCTGGCGGCATGTCGATTGACTCCGTTCCCCGACCCGACGGCCTCATCCTCGCGCCCTTTCGGGCGCTGCGCTACGTCCCGAACGCCGTGTCGCTTGCCAACGTACTGGCGCCACCGTACGACGTGATCGACGACACCGAGCGCAGGGAGTTGGAGGCGCGCGATCCGCACAACGTCGTGCGCTTGACGCTCCCCCAGGACACGGACGGTCCCGACAGCCGCTATCTGAGCGCAGCCGCAACGCTCGAGGCCTGGCGAGCGGACGGAATCCTCGCGGCAGACGCGCAAGCGGGACTGTACGTCTACGAACAGCAGGCCGACGGCCACACCCAGCGCGGCTTGGTCGGTGCTCTCGGTCTGACCCCGGCCGAGGACGCGATCGTGCTCCCACACGAGAACACGATGGCCGGCCCGGTCGCCGATCGGTTGGCGCTCATGGTCGCGACGGCCGCGGACCTCGAGATGATCTTCTTGGTCTACGAAGGCGGAGGAGCCGCCAGCCGCGCCGTCGCCGATGCCGACCGGGAGCCACCGCTGGTGGACGTTCGAACCGTCGATGGCACTCGGCACCGAATGTGGGCGGTCACCGAGCCGGCCACGCTCGAGGCGATCGCCGCTGACCTCCATCCCCGCAGGGCCGTCATTGCCGACGGGCACCATCGATACGCGACCTTCTTGCGTTATCAGGTCGAGCGGCACAACGCCGGCGACGGTCAGGGGCCGTGGGATCTCGGATTGGCGTTTCTGGTGGACGGATCGACGTTCGGTCCACAGGTCCATGCGATTCACCGCGCGATCCCCGGTTTGCCCGCCGTTCGGGCCGCCGACCTCGCCGCGACCGGCTTCACCGTCACCGAGATTGCCGGCGGGTCCGCGGCCGCGGAAGAAGAGCTCGCGAAAGCCGGAGTCGTCGGCGTCGCGTTCGCCCTCACCGACGGCGCCCGAGCCTGGCTGCTCACCGATCCGGACCCGGACAAGCTGGCGGCCGCGCTCCCCGCGGAGAAGTCAGCCGCCTGGCGATCCCTCGACGTGGCGGTCGCCCACGGGTACCTGATCGATGCGCTCTGGCAGGTGGAGGACACCGAGTCGGTGGTCGAGTTCCACCACGACGTCGCGTCCGCAGTCGGCGCGGCGGCGGCCGCAGGCGGGGTCGCTCTGCTGCTCAACCCGACCCCGGTCGCGGACGTCGCCGCGGTTGCTGCGGCGGGAGATCGGATGCCGCGCAAATCGACGTTGTTCGTGCCGAAGCCGGCTACTGGTCTGGTCATCCGCTCCTTCGCCGACGCCTGAGAATCACCCGACCCGGCCCGCGGGCGGTCGCCCGGCGCGGGCTGATAGCCGCGCAGCGCTGTCAACCTCGACGTGGTAGCGGCTCTGAGTGGTGCCTGAGGGAGCCCGCCAGAATCGTCTGCGCAATGACCCGTGCACGCTGATGAGTTCACCCGGCTCCCAGCGAGCGGACGGAGCTACGGTGCGCCGAGTGGTAACCACCCGCGTTCTCCTTCCCTCGCTGACCCGGGACTAGGATCGGCCGCGTTTCCAGAAACGGGTAGCCCGAACACCGGGTCTGTGGATGGCCAGCCAGAAAGGGGCAGGCGGTGGACGAGGCGGTCATCGGCGCGCTCGGCCGGGACACCTACCGGATCGACACCATGATGTCCGACTACGCCGGAATCACCGCGGGCTACCTGATCGCCAGCGAGCGTCCGTGTTTGATCGAAACCGGTACGGCGCGCTCAGCGCCGGCTGTGCAGCGCGCGCTCGGCGAGCTCGGAGTAGGTCCGGCCGATCTCGCGACGATTGCGGTCACCCACATTCATCTCGACCACGCCGGCGGTGTCGGGACGATGGCGCAGATGTATCCGGGCGCGCAGATCGTCGTTCACGAGCGGGGCGCTCGCCATCTGGCGGATCCGAGCCGGCTGATGCGAAGCGCGCGCATGGTGTTCGGCGACCTCATGGACAGTGTCTTCGGTGCGTTGATCGCGACCGACGCAATCCGGATTACCGCGGTCGAGGAGATCGGCACGATCGACCTCGGCGGTGGCCGCGAGCTCACCACGTACTACTCCCCGGGACACGCTCAGCACCATGTCGGCCTGCTCGACTCCGAGAGCGGAGACCTCTACGTCGGAGACGCCGCCGGCATCTACATCCCAGAGACCGGCGCGATCCGGCCATCGACACCGCCGCCGGACTTCGACCTCGACCAAGCGGTGGCGTCTCTTCGGCTGTTTGCCGACCTCCGACCGCAACGGCTGCTGTTCAGCCACTTCGGGCCGGTCGAGGATGTCGGGCCCGCGATCGAGGAGGCGATCGAGGAGCTGCAGGTCTGGGTTGATCTCGTCCGCGACACCCGAGTCGACCTGCTCGACCTCGATCATGCCGTGACCATGGTGCGAGAACGCACCGCAGAGCGTTATGGACGGCTCTACACCGATCCCGAGCTCGACGCGAAGTTCGAGCTGTTGAACTCCACCGCGGCCAACATCGCCGGCATCAACCGCTGGCTCGATGAGCTCGAGTCCGATCCCACCCGCGTCGGCGGTTAGCCGGCTCTTCAAAGTTGAGGGGGCTTGACCGCCTCGGCACTGGTTGACCGGCGGGTTCGCCGGGTGCAGTGAAACCGTACTCGTCGTCGTTGGTTGTCGAGGTTGCGGAACCCGAACGCGATCCGGGCGGCGTCTTTGATCATCCGGTTGGTGCCTTCGGTGGCGGCGTTGGTGATCCGGGTCTGGCAGAACGCTTCGATCTGCGGCCACCATGCCTCAATGGTCGACGCCAGTCGGGTGGCTTCTGGCAGGTCGGCGGCGATCACGGTCTGGTGGAAGCGGTGCAGTCGTTCGCTGATCGTGTGACGGTCGCTGGCAGCGAGCAGCATCCGCAACTGTTCCTTGACCGCCCACGCCGCGGCGATCTCTTCGGTGGGGTCGTTCGTGGCGAACGTGGTGATGAGCCGGTCCAGGCCGCGGTTGGAGAGCTGGTCGCCGGCGCGTAGCAGGAGCCGCCGGTTCACCCACGCCGGGTCACTGGACCGGCCGCGACGACCGAGGGTCTCACGGGCGACGCGTTGGCGGACGTCGGTGACCATCTCGTTCGCCAGCCTGACGATGTGGAAGTGATCAGCGACGA
>DATJWM010000021.1:0-3731 GCA_035501255.1 Mycobacteriales bacterium
ATGTGACGACCACGAACAACGACATCAGCACCGCCTACGGCGCCAACGGCGGCGTGTTCGGCCTCTTCTACAGCTACGCCGCCGACGGCACCGGAAACGTCGGGACCGGGGACGTCCAGTACGGAAACTACTGGGACGACGGACCATACGCCGGCAAATCCGCAGATCACTCCGAGTGGTACCCAGGCACCTGACTGAGCCGTCCCGGCGTGTCCGGAGACTCGATTATCTGAGTCACCCGGCTTTTGCCTGAGTGTGGAAGTGACGGTAGTGCAGTTCCTCGGCGGCCGCGGGGGTGAGGTCGTTGAGGTAGTCGTGCGGTCGCTGGTTGACGAACCAGTCGACCCAGCCGAGGGTCTCGATCTCGACGTGGTCGACGCCGCGCCAGGGCCCGCACCGGTTGATCAGCTCGGTCTTGTAGGAGCCGATCGTGGACTCGGCGAGTGCGTTGTCATAGGCGTCACCGACGGACCCGACGGAGGGGTCGACACCGGCGTCGACGAGCCGGCTGGTGAACGCGATCGACGTGTACTGGCTGCCGGCGTCGTTGTGCGCGATCAGCCCGGTCAGGTCGCTGATACCGGCTTGGTCGCGGGTGAAGATCGCGTGCTCGAGTGCGTCGAGGACGAGCGCCGTGGTCATCGAGGTCGCGGCGCGCCAGCCGATGATCCGCCGGGCGAATGCGTCGATGACGAACGCGACGTAGACCATCCCCGTCCAGGTCGGCACATACGTGAAATCCGCTACCCACAGGCGATTGGGGCGGGCCGGGTCGAACCGCCGGTTGACTCGGTCCGGGAACCGTTCGTGTGTCTCGTCGGGGATCGTGGTGCGCTTCTTCTTGCCGTAGGCAGCGCCGTGCCAGCCGTTCGCGCGCATCAACCGCTCGACCGTGCAGCGTGCGACGTCGTGCCCTTGGCCGCGGAGCCGGATCCACATCTTGTGCGAGCCCAGCCCCGAGGCGTACTTGCCGGTCCTGGGGTGTTCCCGTTCGGCGCGGATCAGCTCGGTGATCTGCTCGTCCCGCAGCTGCTGCCTCGTCGGCTGCTTGTCGACCCACTCGTAGTAGGTCGCCGGGGCGATCTTGATCCCGTGCTCAGTCAGCACTTGGCACATGGGCTCGACACCCCAGCGCAGACCGGCCCCACCATCGGGGCCGGTCACGCTGTGGTCCTTGTGTTCGCGGATGAACGCGATCACCGTCTCCCTGGCCGGTCGGTGAAGTCAGCCCGGGGCGCGGTGACAGTGACCTGTCCCGTTTCCCCGGGCTGCTTCCCGAACCCGGCGTGCACCTCTCAATGCACCGGGCTCTCGACAAGTCCCGACCGTACTTGTGCGATGGATCGTCAGGCGGCCCACGGCGACGGGATGATCGATCCGCGATACCGATACCAGTTGGTGGTCACGGCCTGCGGGTCGAACAGTTCCGCGTCGTTGGTGGCGGGCCACCAGCCGCCGTTGCAGTACTGGCGGCGAAGTTGCTTCCAGGTCGACTTGCGGTGCTTTCGGCGCAGCCATCGCCATACCGTCGTCCACGTGTAGTGACTCAGGTAGTTGAAGGTGGCCGAGGACACCCCGACCTTGAAGTAACCGCACCAGCCGCGCAGCGCAGGGTTGAGCCTGCGCAACAGCACATCGAGCGGCTGACCGGTCCCGACCCGCCGACACGTCGTCTTCACCTTCACCATCACGTTCCGCAGCGCTTTGCGTGACGGATAGACATAGACGTAATGCCGGTCAGTGCCTCGCTTGCGGTGACGCTGGATGCGCCAGCCGAGAAAGTCGAGGCCCTCATCGATATGGGTCACCAACGTCTTCGCCTCCGACAGGCGCAAGCCCATCGGCGCGAGCACGTCGGCGATCTCCTGCCGCAACGCTTCGGCGTCCTCCCTGGTGCCTTTGACCATCAGGCACCAGTCGTCGGCATAGCGAACCAGCCGGAAGTTCGGCTGGCCCTGCCGCAAACGCCTTGCGCGTTCCGCCGGGCCACTGGAAGGCCCGCCGGGGATGCTGGCGATGTGCTCGTCCAGCACCGACAGGGCCACGTTGCTCAGCAGCGGCGACAGGATCGACCCTTGCGGGGTTCCGGCGGTGGTGTCCCGAAGTTGGCGGTCCTCACCGAGGATGCCCGACGTCAAGAACGCCTTCACCAGACTCAGGACCCGCCGATCCTCGATCCGAGCTCGCATCCGGCCCATCAGGGCCGGATGCGAGATCTCGTCGAAACAGGCGGTGATGTCGCCTTCCACCACCCACTCATAACACCGTGGGCGACTGGCGAGGTAACGCACCTCGGCGACCGCGTCATGAGTCCGTCGCTTCGGGCGGAACCCATAGGAGCAGGGCAAGAAATCCGCCTCGAAGATCGGCTCCAACACCAGTTTCAATGACGCCTGAACCACCCGGTCGGTGACCGTGGCGATCCCGAGCCGACGCACCTTGCCGCCTGCCTTCGGGATCATCCGTTCCCGCACCGGTAACGGCTGGAAACTGCGGTCCCGTAACGAAACTCGCAGCGCGTCGAGGAACTCATCGACCCCACCAGCCGCCGCGACGACAGACGACGCGGTCACGCCGTCCACCCCCGCGGTCCGTGCGCCCCTGTTCCCGCGAACCCGTTCCCACGCGACCCGAAGGAACGCGGGATCGGCGACGAGGTTGAACAGGTCGTCGAACTTCTCGTGACGATCATCACGAGCCCAACCGTGCAGTTTGGTCTGGATCCCCAGTACCCGAGCCTCGGCCTGTCCCAGCACCGAGCCCGAATCGTCGATGTTCACCAACGCCTCCTGGCATTCCGTCTCTCACTGCTGGACTTGCTGGCTTCCTTCGCCCTGCATCCGGCTCTCCCGGACCCCACGGCGGGTCGTCACGCCCGCGACTACTACGAAGCCTCCGCCCCACCCCGACAGCCAACAGCCGGAACGGGCCTGCCCGCTGGTCACGCTGGCTGCGTGACCCCGAGCGACCGCAAGGTGGTTCCCACGTTCACCAAGACATCGATCAGTCAGGTCGGTGCCCAGCTCTACTCCGACAGCATCGCCACGACTACGCCGCAGACCTTCACCGTGGCCTCCTCACCGTTAGAACTAGACGGCTTCGGAGTTGACCCGCCACCCGAAGGCAACGAGTCACGCGCTGCAGACCGGCCCAGATCCGCCAGGTTCGAGCCGGCTTCGCACTTACGGAGCGTCAAGCACTGGTTCACTCCCGTTGCACCTTCTGACCACACCAACGGACCCGCGCTGTCTGGCAGTACCAGCACGTCCCGTCCTCGTCGGGGCCGCTTGCCACCATCGCTGCGCGTTCCACGCGGCTCCGGCTGCCCCCAGGTTTCACCCGGTCGCTGCGACGACCAGACGGACAGGGTCTCTCACCCTCCCTCGATACTCTCGGCGCCTCGTGGCGCACAGCTCGGCCCCGAAGAAAATCGCCGCTGCCTTGAGGATCTCGTTCGCGCGGCGCAGCTCCGCGACCTCACGCTTGAGCCTCGCCATCTCAGCAGCCTGCTCCGTCGTCGTCCCCGGCCGCTTGCCGTCATCGACCTCGGCACGGCGCACCCAGGTCCGCACCGTCTCCGGCGCACCCACCCCTAACTTGCCAGCAACAGCGCAGATCGCCGCCCACTGCGAGTCGTAGTCAGGCCTGATCTCCACGACCATCCTGACCGCGCGTTCACGCAGCTCGTCGTTGTACTTGCTCGGACGTCCCATACTGATGAGCCTCCCAAT
>DATJWM010000022.1:0-3867 GCA_035501255.1 Mycobacteriales bacterium
AGGTGGACCTGACGGCCACGAAACTCGAACGGTTCGCCGGTGAACGCGCCGCGGATCGTGGTGATCACCTCGGTCAGCCGGGCCACCCGCTCGCTCGTCGCTACGCCGAGCATCTCGAACTCACTCGGCACGTACCCGACCGCCAGGACAAGATCGACCCGGCCCTTGGAGAGGTTGTCGAGGACGAGCAGGTCTTCCGCCAGCCGTAACGGCTCGTAGAACGGCGCGATCAGCGCGGCGACACCGAAGCGAACGGTGGTCGTCCGGGCCGCCATTGCCGCGATCATCGGCAGCGGACTCGGCAGATAGCCGTCGGCGGACCCGTGATGCTCGGACAGAATGACGGACAGGCAACCCAGCCGGTCCGCCCACTCGGCCATCTCGATCGCCGTGTCGTATCGCTGCGCCATCGTCGTGCCGGCGATCGCCGGGTTGCGCAGGTCGAACCGCATCGCGAACATGACCGCCATCGGCGCTGTCTCCCCTTGCTCCTGCTGTCAGTGGCTGATCGATCAGTGGCGGATCGAGTCAGCGGGCGCCATCGTCGACGTCGGCGCTCGCCAGTCGGTCGAGACGAAGCGGTGCCGGATCAGCCACTCTTCCCCAACCGGCACGAAGACGTCGCGATAGCGACCATAGTGGTCGAGCCCGATCTCGGTGAAGACCGTGAAGTAGGACTCGACCCGGGCCGCCGCTGGTGTGAGCTCAACGAATCGCACGTTGGCAACGTTGTGTCGCACGATCCGCTTCACTCCGGCGCGCGGGGCGGCACTGGGGGTGGCGCCGACCCCGCCGAGGAAGTCGACGATCGCCTCGCGGCCGGCCACCGGATCGCTGCCTCGGACCTCGAGCACGCCGTCCGCACAGAAGGCCAGCGCGAGCTCGCCGAGGCGCAGGGCGTCACCGGACCACGTGTAGCGGGCAATCGAGTCGCGGATCCGTTCCCGCGCGACAACCTCCCAGGTCTGCACGACGTCACACCCTAGGTCGATTGGCATGATGTGGCGATGCCCTACGTGGACGTCGACGACGTACGCCTGTTCTTCACCGACGAGGGGACCGGCGATCCCGCGCTGCTGTTCGTCCACGGCTACACCGCCGACTCCCACGACTGGAGTTGGCAGCTGCCCGCCTTCGCGCCCACCCATCGGGTCATTGCGGTCGATCTGCGCGGGCACGGCCGGTCGAGCGCCCCGGATGACGGCTACACCGCCGCGCAGTTTGCCGCCGATCTCCTCGGGTTGCTCGACCACCTGGGCGTCGAGCACGTCGTCGCGATCGGCCACTCGCTCGGCGGCAGCGTCGTCAGTGCGCTCGCGGTCGAGCATCCGGAACGGGTCACCGCGGTCGTTGCCGTCGATCCGGCGTACCTGCTCCCGGACGAGATCTCGGCGACGATCGGCCCGCTGCTCGACGCGCTCGCCGCCTCCGACCCGGTACCGATCGTGCAGCAGCTCATCGCCGGGATGCACTCCCCCGCCCGGGACGAGGCGCTGCGCACCTGGCAGGTACGCCGGATCGCCGGAATGCCGCCGCACGTTCTCCGCGAGGCGCTGGTCGCCCAGGTCACGGGTCCGGCGCTGCGATCGGTGAGCGACCCCTACCTGCGCCGACGCACCTGCCCCGTGCTCACCTTCTACGCAGACCCCGCACGCGCGGAGGTCGAGGCCGCAGGGTTCAGCGATCCCCGATCGCGGGTCGTGACCTGGGAGGGCGCCGGTCACTGGCTCCAGCAAGAACGCTCGGCGGAGTTCAACACGCTGCTCACCCAGTGGCTCACCGACATCTCCGGGTAGCCACCGCAACGGGTCAACCAGCGATTTCCTTACTGTGGCCTCTTCCTAGGAAAAGCACGAGGTGGTGAAGGGACCGCGTGGGTGCGACGACCCCGCCGAGAGCAGTGACAGATTGGTGAGCAGCAAACACTCGCTTGGACGTGGTGATGTGTCCGGATGCTGTGACGTACTCGAGGCGGTGGGCGCAGCCATCCTGGACCCACGCGATCGTCTCCCCGAGAATGACCGGATCTCCTCCACAGCGAGGCGGTTTCAAGTCGATCACCGTCTTGCCTGTCACCAGGTCGATCAGACGTTCGCGGAACGTCGTCGCGGTGCTGAGGCTGCAAAGCGTATGCGTCGCGGTCAGCGTCAGGCACTCGCTGGTGGAGGATCGGTGCCGCTTGATCAGAGTATGGAAGCGGCCCGGATGATCAAAGGGCATGACCGTCGCCTTGCCGAAAACTTCGTCGGGAGCATTCTGAAAGATCGCGATGTCGTTAGGCCCGACGCTCATGTTCGCGGCGTGCGCTCTTTTGATCGGCGTGCCTAGGCGCCGCCTGTTGCCGACGTCCAGGCGGTGTTCGTACAGGGCTTCCGATGCATCCTGGGAGTAGCCATGGGCGAACTTCAGGTAGAACCAGCCATCCGGCGCAGCGACGTCCGAGAGGTGAGGGGCAAAGGTGCCTGAGCGACCCGAAGCCAGGTTGATCCAGTGCATGGACGGTTTGTTGAGTCCCTGCTCGTATACCACCATCGCGTGCGAGATCGAGAACCGATAGGCAAAGTTCGTGATCGAGGCAACCACGCGAGAATGGCCGCTGCGGGTCAGCGCAATCAGCGACCCGTGCTTCCTCGTCTGACCGTGCCCCAGACGCCCGTGGTCGAAGCTCGCAAAAACGAGATAGTGCGAATCGCCGGCAACGGGCGTGAGCGTCGCCTTGTGTGCAGCGCTCGACCATGGCCCTGAGGCCGACGCGGAGGATCCTGTCGGTGCTCCGAACGCCACCGCCAACAGCAGCGCCGCAACGACTCCGACAAATGACAATGTGCGTACGACTGCGGTTATCCGGCGCATTGTGACCACCTAAGTCCAGGTCTTCAGATCGAATTCATATGGGTTCTTGTGTGAGGTCACCACGTAACCAAGCGTCGCTCCGAATGGACCAGGAAGAACGCAGAGACCTTCGAACTCTCCGGGAGTTGCGCTCAGTTGGTCGACGTGAACGACATCCTTGTAATCGCTAGGACGCGCGAACAGGCCAATCGGTTGACCTGAAGGCCCACCCAGGTCCCACGCCGATCCCGAGAGTCCGATCGCTCTCCGAGTCGGAGCGCAGCATTCGTCGTTGACTACCCGTCGCCTGGGGGGTGCTCCCAAGTGCGGCTGGGGGGTCCTCCCGGCGGCCACGGTCCGCTCCGGTCCGGATCGTCAAGGCGGTGGAGAGTCCTGTATCTCAGCCGTCGACGGCATACTCCCAGTGGCGCGACCACGGACAAGGGGCATCCAACGACACCCCTCGGGCAACCCCACCGCGCCACCAACCGTCCAGCCCGACCGCAAGACCACCCTCACGACCGCGCCAAGTCGGTCGATCGAGCTGAGGCCACGCCTACTGATTCGGGCGACCACCTGGGCGTCGAGCGCGTCGTCGCGATCGGTCACTCGCTCGGCGGCAGCGTCGTCAGTGCGCTCGCGGTCGAGTATCCGGAGCGGGTCACCGCCCTGGTCGCCGTCGACCCGGCGTACCTCCTACCGGACGAGACCGCTGCCGCGATCGGTCCGCTGCTCGATGCCCTGGCCACCTCCGACCCGGTACCGATCGTGCAGCAGCTCATCGCCGGGATGGACTCCCCGGCCCGCGACGAGGCGCTGCGCACCTGGCAGGTACGCCGGATCGCCGGGATGCCGCCGCACGTGTTGCGCGAGGCGCTGGTCGCCCAGGTCACCGGTCCGGCGCTGGGGTCGGTCAGCGACCCCTACCTGCGCCGACGCACCTGCCCCGTGCTCACCTTCTACGCAGACCCCGCACGCGCGGAGGTCGAGGCCGCAGGGTTCAGCGATCCCCGATCGCGGGTCGTGACCTGGGAG
>DATJWM010000023.1:0-15348 GCA_035501255.1 Mycobacteriales bacterium
GACGATCAGACCCTGGAAGGACTCGACCGAGACGTTGGGCAGCCCGGCGATCGCCTCGCGGATCATCTCCATCCGCTCGTCGGGCTCGAAGAGGCGGTTCTTGGACGGGTTGATGCCGACTGCGACCACGACCTCGTCGAAGAACTTGCTCGCACGCTCGATCACGTCGAGATGGCCGTTGGTGATGGGGTCGAACGACCCGGGACAAACCGCCCGCCTCATGATCGGCGACCGTACCAGAGGGTCGCTTCGCCATATCGCCGCGACCGCACGGAATCCAGGTGATCAGGCCAACCCGGCGGTGACCCGCGGCTTGCTCGCTCGACACAGACCACGCCGTCGTCGGAGAGCCACTCGCCGCGAACCAGTTGCTCGAGCACGGCATCAACCGGATCGGAGTACGGCGGGTCCACGAACACGACGTCGAAGGGGCTCGGTGGGCCGGCGAGCAGGCGCTCGACCCGCTGCGCTCGGACCTCGACCCCGGGCAGGGCGAGCGCGGCGATGTTGGACCTCGCCGCACGAACGGCCGAGGCGTCAACGTCGACCAGAAGGACGGTGGAGGCTCCTCGGCTGGCCGCCTCCAGCCCCACCGCGCCGGAACCGGCGTACAGGTCGAGGAAACGGGCGCCGGCGAGCTCGCCGCGCAATGCCTCCAGCGTCGAGAACAGGCCCTCGCGCGTCCGCTCGGAGGTCGGGCGGGTGCCGCGACCCGAGGGAACGACGAGTCGCCTCCCGCCCGCAAGACCGCCGATCACCCGGGTCATCAGGACTTGTCGAGGTAGTCGGCCTGCTGGTCCGCGACCAGGCGCGCAACCGCTACTCGCAGGTCCGGGTGACCGTCGAGCAGCGGGTTCGCGGACACGAGCGCGCGGGCGTCGTCGCGCGCGAGCTCGATGACCTTCTCGTCGCGCAACACCCGCAGGAGCTTCAGCGCCGATCGGGAGCCCGACTGCCGCTCGCCGAGGACATCTCCCTCCCGCCGCTGCTCGAGGTCGAGACGAGCGAGCTCGAACCCGTCGAGGGTCGCGGCCACACCGTCGAGGCGCTCGCGGGCGGGGGACCCCGCGTCCGAGCCGGTCACGAGCAGGCAGACCCCGGGGTGAGTGCCTCGACCCACCCGGCCGCGGAGCTGATGCAGCTGGGAAATTCCGAAGCGGTCGGCGTCCAGCACGATCATCGCGGTCGCGTTGGGCACGTCCACACCCACCTCGATCACCGTGGTCGCGACGAGCACATCGATCTGGCCGGCGCTGAACCGGCGCATCACGTCGTCCTTGACCTCCGCGGAGAGCCGGCCGTGCAAGGTGGCGAGCCGAACGCCGGTCAGCGGGCCTTCGGCGAGCCCGGGCGCGAGATCCTCCACCGCGGCAGTGCTGGCCCAGCCTTCGGGCGCGACGTCGGACCCGTCGTCGGTGTCCGCCACGTCGATCCGGGGGCAGACGACGTAGACCTGACGCCCGCGCTCGACCTCCTCGCGAACCCGCTCCCACACCCGGTCCATCCAGTGCGGCTTGTCCGCGACCGGCACGACCGTCGTCTCGATCGGCTGCCGCCCGGACGGCAGCTCGGTGAGGGTCGAGGTTTCCAGGTCGCCGAACACGGTCATCGCCACGGTTCTCGGGATCGGGGTCGCCGTCATCACCAACAGGTGCGGCGGGGTGGCCGCCTTCGAGCGCAGCGCATCGCGCTGCTCGACGCCGAACCGGTGCTGCTCGTCGACCACCACCAGGCCGAGGTCGAAGAACTGAACGGTGTTCTCGAGCAGCGCGTGCGTGCCAATGACGATCCCCGCGTCGCCGACGCCGATGTCGAGCAACGCCTCCCGGCGTGCGGCCGTGGTCATCGAACCGGTCACGAGCGCGACCCGGGTGGCCGGGTCGGCCGCACCGAGCTCCCCGGCACGGCCGAGGTCCCCGAGTAATGCTGCGATCGAGCGGGCATGCTGCTGAGCGAGGACCTCCGTCGGCGCGAGCAAGGCCGCCTGCCCCCCGGAATCGACCACGGCAAGCATCGCCCGCAACGCCACCACCGTCTTGCCGGAACCGACCTCACCCTGCAACAGCCGATGCATCGGTATGGGGCGGGCCAGGTCGCCCATCAGCTCCTCGCTGACCGCGCGCTGTCCTGCGGTGAGCGCGAACGGCAGCTGCGCATCGAAGGACTCGAGCAGGCCTCCGGGCCGCGCCGCCCGAGGCGTCGCCGGTTCGAGCGCCGCCAGATGACGGCGCTGCGCCAAGGCGACCTGGAGGACGAACGCCTCGTCGTAGCGCAGCCGCTGCCGGGCGAGGGTGACCTGGGCCCAGTCCTGCGGGCAGTGGATCCAGCGGATCGCCTGGTCGATGCCGATGAGGTCGCGCGCGGCACGAACCTCCGGGGGAAGCGGATCGGCGACGTCGACCAGGTCCAGCGCGAGCCGGATCGCCGCGGCAATCTTCCAGGTGGCGAGCTTGGCGGAGGCGGGATAGACGGCGATCAGCTTGCCGGCGTCCTCGATCAGCCCGTCGCCGTCAAGCGCGATCTCCGGCTGTTTGAGCTGGAGCGCGCTGCGAAAGCGCTCGACCTCCCCGGCCAGCATGATCTCCTGACCCGCGCTTACTCGGTGGGGCAAATCCTTGCGGTTGAAGAACGTCGCGATCAGCCGGCCGGTGCCGTCGGTAACCGTGAGGTCGGTCTTGTGCAGCTTCGGCCGAAGCTGGCGGGCGGCCACCTTCTCCACCCGGACCTGGATCGTCACCCGCTCGCCGACCCGAAGCTCGGCGAGGTCGGTCAGTGCACCCCGCTCGAAATACCGGCGCGGATAGTGGCGCAGGAGGTCACCCGCCGTGTGGATGTCCAGCAGCCGTTCCATCAAGGCTCCGGCTTTGTCGCCGACGACGTTGTGGACCCGGGCGGACTCCTCGACCACGACCACCTCCCCGGCGAAGCGTACGGCCGACCGAGCACGGTTTTGAGTCCGGTGCCGAGGCCGGGCTACCCTGTCCTCGTGGCTTCCGTGTGTGACGTGTGTGGCAAGGGTCCCGGGTTCGGCATGAACGTGTCGCACTCGCACCGTCGCACCCGCCGTCGATTCAATCCCAACATCCAGCCGGTGCGCGGTGTCGTCGCCCCCTCCGCCGGCGGCAGCGGCGCACGCAAGCGCCTGAACGTCTGCACCTCGTGCTTGAAGGCGGGCAAGGTCACCCGCTAGCTCCGGGTCACGGCAGCACCAGCACCTTCGCGAAGCTGCGAGACAGCGGCGCGTCCTTGTAGTGGCCGTAGCCGGCGATCGAGCGGTAGCCCGAGGTCTCGTAGAGCCGGATCGCCTCGGGCTGATGCAGACCGGTTTCGAGGACGATGCGCCGGGCGCCGAGTGTGAGCGCGCGCCGTTCGAGTTCGGCGAGCACGATCCTCGACAAGCCGCGCCCCCGGGCGTGCGGTGCGACGTACATCCGCTTGACCTCGACCTCGCCATCCCGGTCGTGGCGGCGCAGGCCGCCCATCGCGACCGGCTCGCCATCGAGGTAACCGACGATGAACACCCCGTGCGGAGCGCTGAACTCGCCGGCCTCGATCGGACCCTCATCCGGCCCGCCGTAGCGGGTGACGTACTCGGCCTGGACCTCGGCCACCAGGCCGGCGGCGGCCGGCCCGTCGTAGGGCTCCTCGCGCAGGTCGAGAGCGCCGATCACCGCCACCGCCACCCGTGGTCGACCGGGCCGATCCCGGCCCCGAGCGGGAAGCCCGCGCCGATCGCCCCGGTGAGGAAGTCCTTGGCCGTTCGCACGGCGTCGGGGACGTCGTCGCCGAGCGCGAGCCGCGACGCGATCGCCGAAGCAAGCGTGCAGCCGGTGCCGTGGGTGTGCGCGTTGTCCAGGCGCGGCGCGCTGAACTCGAACACCGCCTGACCGTCGGTGAGCAGGTCGACCGGGTCACCGGCCAGGTGACCCCCCTTGATCAGCACCCACCGGGCACCCAGAGCGAGCACAGCCTCGGCGGCCGTGCGTTGCGCCGCCGCGTCGTCCACGGTGATCGCGGTCAGTGTCTCGACCTCGGCCAGGTTCGGGGTCACCACGGTCGCGAGCGGCAGCAGGGCCTCGACAAGCACCGCAACCGCTGCCGGTTCGAGCAGCGGGTCGCCATGCTTGGACACGCACACCGGGTCCACCACGATCGGGGCGTCGAGCCCGGCAAGCCGCGCCGCGACGGTCTCGACGAGCGCCGGCGAAGCGAGCATTCCGGTCTTCACCGCATCCACGCCGATGTCCTCGACGACGACGCGGATCTGGGCGTCAACCGCCTCCGCGGGAAGTTCCCAGTAACCGTGTACGCCGGTGGAGTTCTGGGCCGTGACGGCGGTCACCGCGCTCATGCCGTGCACGCCGAACGCCAGCATCGTCTTGAGATCGGCCTGAATGCCCGCTCCCCCACCGGAGTCGGAACCGGCGATCGTCAGGACGCGGGCAGGCACGGATTCACTCTAGGAACCGGACCGGGACGGTGGCGAGGGAAAATGCTCGTGCCCGGTACGCGCCGGAACGTCCGCGTCGATGACGACCACCCCGGGCGACTCGCCCGGGACAACCTCGAGCACCGCTCCGATCGTCGCGACCCCGGATCCATCCAGTGGCCGCGGCACGGTCGCCGCGAAACCGTGGTCGTCACCACCGGTGAGGGCCCAGACCACCGGATCAACACCGAGCAGGCGGCCGGCGGAGTCCAGTTCGGGCGTCATCGGCAACCGCGCGGCGGCGATCTCGATCCGCACCCCGGACGCGCGCGCAACGTGGCCGAGGTCGGCCACCAACCCGTCGGAAACGTCGATCATCGCGCTCGCCCCATCCGCGATCCGCTGCGCCGCGGCGTAGTCGGGGGTTGGGCGCCGATGCGCCGATACGAGCGGGTGGTCGCTGCGGCCTGCCTCGAGCAACGCCAGACCTCCCGCCGCCGCGCCGGGCACGCCGGTGACGATCACCCGATCTCCCGGCGACGCACCCGACCGCGTGAGCGGGGCCCGACCTTGCAGGTCGCCGAGCGCGGTGACGGCCACCGTGATCACCGGGGCGGCGACGACGTCCCCGCCGACCACCGAAGCGTGCAGCAGGGCGCACTCGGCGGCCAGGCCATCCGCGAGCGCCTCCACCCAGGACACGGACAGCTCACCCGGACAGGCAAGGCCGACGAGCAGCGCGGTCGGGCGAGCCCCCATCGCGACGACGTCGGCGAGGTTCGCCGCCGCCGCCTTGCGGCCGACGTCGTAGCCGCTCGACCAGTCGGTGCGAAAGTGGCGCCCCTCGACCAGCACATCGGTGCTCGCGACCACCCGCCCGTCGGGTGCGGCGATGACGGCACCGTCATCGCCGGGGCCGAGGAGGGCGGCAGGCCCGGTCGGGAGTCGCGCGATGATCCGCGCGACCAGGGCGAACTCACCTTCGTCGTTGACCGAAATGGCTAGCCTCCTTCGCGAATCGGATACGGTCTGTGGTCCTAGCCCTCACTTCTCCGAGGAGCACCGATGACAGTCCAGGCTTACATCTTGATCCAGACCGAGGTCGGCAAGGCGGCCTCGGTGGCCGCCGAGATTGCCACGATCAAAGGCGTCACCCTGGCCGAGGACGTCACCGGCCCCTACGACGTGATCGTGCGCAGCGAGGCCCGCAGCGTGGATGAGCTCGGCAAGCTCGTGGTGGCCAAGGTCCAGGCCGTCCCCGGCATCACGCGCACGCTCACCTGCCCGGTCGTCCACCTCTGAGACGCCTCGGGCTACTCGGAGCGCTCCTCACCGCAAGTGCGATCCTCGGCGGTTGCACCGCCGGAGCCGTGTCGGTCGAACCGCCGAATCCTGCCGCTCAGGTTGCCGTGAAGTGCGCCGCGCTGAACAACGAGCTTCCGTCGCGCTTGGAGGGGCTCAAACCGCGGGTCGTGTCGCCGTCCACGCCCTTTGTCCACGCCTGGGGTGACCCGGCAGTGGTGGCGACCTGCGGCGTCCCCGCGCCGAGGGGCTACTCGGCGGGGTCGTCGGAAACCACCGAGGTCGACGGCATCCGGTGGTTCCAGCAGATCGGGTCGAAGTCGGTCACCTGGACGGCCCTGCGCCCAGGCGGGGTCAACGGCCAGACGATCAACGTCAGGCTCGTAGTGCCAGTGCACTACGCGGCGCAGGGAGCGTTCCTCGTCGACCTTGCCCCCGCCCTCAAAGCCGCACTTCACGCCAACTGACCACGCGGTTCAGCGCAGCCCGGTCCCTCGACGTACCGCGTCGTCGATCAGGCGTCCCACCAGCGCCGGATAGTCCACGCCGGAGGCCGCCCACATCCTCGGAAACATCGAGACCGGGGTGAATCCCGGCATGGTGTTGACCTCGTTGACCAGCACCTCGCCGTCGTCGGCAAGAAAGAAGTCCACGCGGGCCAGGCCCTCGCAATCGAGCGCCTCGAAGGCAGCGACCGCCCTCGAGCGGACCACCTCGATCACCGCGGGAGCGAGGTCCGGTGGGATATCGAACCGCGTGCCGCTGTCCGGCATGTACTTGGCCTCGAAGTCATAGAACTCGGCGCCCGCCGCGATCCGCACCTCGGCCGGAAGGGAGGCCTGCGCACGGGTGCCATCCTCGCTCGCGAGCACCCCGCATTCGAGTTCTCGCCCGCTGACGGCAGCCTCGATGAGCGCCTTCGGGTCGTGATCGTGGGCGAGCGCGAGCGCCGCCACCAGCTCACTCGGGCCCGACACCTTCGAGATGCCGATGCTCGAGCCGCCGCGCGCAGGCTTCACGAACAACGGGTAACCGAGCGCGTCGACACCCTGCGGGATCGGCGCTCCGGCGCGCGCGACGACAAATGCCGGGATCCGCAAGCCGGCCTCGCGCAGCAGACGCTTCATCTGATGCTTGTCCATCGCTGCGGCCGACGCGAAGACGCCGGAACCCACGTACGGCAGCCCGGCAAGCTCGAGGAGCCCCTGCACGGTGCCGTCTTCCCCGTACGGACCGTGGAGAAGCGGGAAGACCACATCGACGTCGGCCAGTTCGCCGACGAGGGCGGTCGGGTCGCCGGGCAACGCAATCGGGTGCCCGGCAGAGGTGACTGAGGGCAGGTCACGGCCCTCCATCACGAGGTCAGTTGCGTCCGTGCGCACCCAACGACCCTCGCGGGTGATGCCGATCGCGATGACGTCGTAACTCTCCGGGTCGAGCGCAGCCAGCACGCTTCCCGCCGTGACGCAGGAGATCTCGTGCTCACTGCTGCGGCCGCCGAACACGACCGCCACCCTCCGCCGGCGGGTCACCGCTGGTAGGGACGAACCGCGCCGATGTAGTCGGAACGGAAGGCCGCGTCGTAGCGGACATCGACGCCGGTGTACGGCGCATCAACCATCTCGCCGTTGCCCACGTAGAGGCCGACGTGATGGATCGTCGACGGGTCGGCCGTGTTGTAGGCGAAGAAGACCAAGTCGCCGGGCCGCAGATCGGCGCGACTGATGTGCGCGCCCTCGTTCCACTGGTCACCCGTCCAGTGATCAAGGTGCACCCCGACCTGGTCGTATGACCACATCACCAGCCCGGAGCAGTCATAGCTGTTCGGACCTGCCCCGCCCCAGACGTACGGTTTGCCGATCTGCGACTCCGCCGCGTGCAGCGCGGCGCGCGCCGTGCTCGCGGACACGGTTCCCGAGGTGTCTCCCGTTGTGTTGGCGTACGGGTGACCGCTGGTGGAGACACTCACCGGATCGGCCGCGGCCGCCGCGGCAGCGGCCGCGCGAGCGCGCGCTCGGGCCAACGCCGCGAGGTGCTCACGAGTCAACGCGGCCGCCCGCGACTTCGCCCGGCCGAGCAGGGCGTCGAGGTGCCGCTTGCGCCGCTGCAGCGACCCCAACAGCCTGCGCTGTCGGTTGACGTCGGCGACGGCGACCGCCTTGGCGTGCGCCGCAGCCGCCTTCGCAGTGGCGGCCTGCGCCGCAAGCGCCGCGTCCTGGCGACTGACGACCTGGCGGTAGACCTTTGCGGCCGCCAACCGCTGCACGGCGTTCTGCTCGGTGTCGGAGATCGCGCTGATCGCCCCGACCCGGGATACGACCCGACTCGGCCCGCCCGGTTGCAGGTAGGCGTCGAGGTTGGACAGCCCGCCGGTTTCGTAGGTGAGAGCGGCGAACCGGGTCAGGCGGGCCTGGCCGTGCAGCACCTGCAGGTTCGCCCCGGCCAACACCCCGCGAGCCTGGGTCGCGGCTCGCCGCGCCGCCGCGAGCGTGACCTTCGCGCGGTCAAAGGCCTCGAACGCGGCTTCCGCTCGCACGTTCAGAGCCCGCAGGTGCTGATGCGCTCGACCGAGGGCGGCGGCGGCAACCGCGACCTCGTGCTCACGCCGGGTGACCGCAGCGTTGCTGCGGGCCACCGCTCCCGCGCTTGGGGCCGGCGGGTGGGCGCGTGCGGCGCGCGCGCTGCCCGGCACGACGGCGAACGAGGTCAGGAGCGCGGCGGACACCACGAGCGCGGCGGCCGCAGCGCCCCGTCTGGTCCACCGGGGAGGTGACACGGGTGTGATCCTAGTGCCAGATGTGACGGGTGGGGAAGGCATCTCGTCCCGCTCAGGTCCGCGCGAGTGCGTCGAGAGCGGCGATGATATCCGCCGCCAGGTCCTCGGCGTCTTCCAGTCCGATGCTGATTCGCACCGCCCCCGGGCGGATTCCGGCCGCCGTCAACGCCTCGTCGTCGAGCTGGCGGTGAGTCGTCGAGGCCACGTGACTCGCCACCGAATGCACCCCACCCAGACTGGTCGCCACCCTGGCCAGCCGGAGCGCGTCGGCCATCGCGGCACCGGCCGCCCGGCCGCCGACGGGGGTGAGCGTCACGATCGCCCCGAACCTCGGACCCGAGGCGTCGCGGACGAACTGGGCCTGCGCGAGCGCATGTTGGGGATGATCGACGAGGCCGGGATAGTCGATCCGCTCGACGAGCGGATGGCCGGCCAAGGACTGCGCCACGGCTGCCGCGGTGGCGCAATGCGCCGCCATCCGCACGGGCAACGTGGCGAGTCCACGCGCGAGCAGGAAAGCCTCATCCGGGGCGAGGCTGCCACCGAGATCGACCCGAGCCGCCCGGATCGCCGACACGAGCGCGACGTCACCGACCACTGCACCGCCGGTCACGTCGGAGTGACCGCCGAGGTATTTCGTCGCGGAATGGACCACCAGGTCCGCGCCCCACCGCAACGGCTGACAGACCGGAGGGGGCGCAAAGGTGCTGTCCACGGCCAACGGCACACCCGCCTCGTGACAGATGGCCGCCACCCCGGCGATATCCGTGACGGCGGTCGTCGGGTTCGCGATCGTTTCGGCCCACACGAGCGAGGTGGTATCCCGAATCGCGGCGCGGACCGCGCCGTGATCGGTGAGATCGACGAAGGTGGTCTCGACCCCGAATCGGCGCAGGACGTTGTGCAGGAGCCCGTAGGTCCCGCCGTACACCGCGGCCGGCGCCACGACGTGCGCACCCGTCCGGCAGAGCGCGAGGAGGGTCGTCGAGATCGCCGCCATCCCGGAGGCGAACGGTTGGGCCGCCACCGGGTGGTCGAGTCCGGCCGCCTCGAGCGAGGCGAGACCGAGCGCAAACGCGTCCGCGGTCGGGTTATCGATCCGGCTGTAGGTGTAGCCGGCCCGGCGGTCACCGAGGACGTCGGCGTAGTCCTCGGTCCGCTCGAAGGCAAAGGTCGTCGATCGCACGACCGGAAGGCCGATCGGCCGCAGGTCGTCCACGTCGGGGCGCGGCACGTGGACGGCCCGGGTCCCCTCGCCCCACGGCGGCTGGGTGCGCGGATCGACGATCGGCAGGTTGACCTCAGACATCGTCGTCAAGCTCGTGCTCGGGATCCCGCCCGAGCAGCGAGCGCATCATGTCCTGCGGTCGGCGGCCGTCAGCGACCACCTTGACCACCAGTTCGGTGATCGGTGCGTTGACTCCATGTTTGTTGGCAAGATCGAGAATGGAACGGCTGGACTGAACGCCCTCGGCGGTCAGGCGGGTCTTCGCGATCACCTGCTCGACGGTCAGGCCTCGGCCGAGGTCCTCCCCGAAGGTCCGGTTGCGGGACAGGGGAGATGAGCAGGTGGCGACCAAGTCACCCATCCCGGCCAGGCCGGCGAAGGTCTGGGCCTGCGCGCCCATCGCGACGCCGATCCGGGCGATCTCGTTGAGGCCCCGGGTGATGATCGACGCGCGCGTGTTGTCTCCGTAGCCCAGTCCGGTGGCCATTCCGACGGCGAGCGCGATCACGTTCTTGACCGCTCCACCGAACTCGCATCCGACCACGTCATGGTTGCGATAAGGCCGGAAGTAGCCGGAGTTACACGCGTTCTGGACCTGCTTCGCGACGTCCATGTCGGTGCAGGCCACGACCGCGGCGGCCGGTTCGCGCAGTGCGATCTCCCGGGCGAGGTTGGGTCCGGAGATGACGACGACCCGGGACAACGGGCGATCGGCGACCTCACGGATGACCTCCGTCATCCGCTTGTCGGTGCCCAGCTCGATTCCCTTCATCAAGCTGACGAGCACGGCATCGGGCGGGATCAGGTGGCGGATCGCGAACAGGTACTCGCGCAGGCTTTGACACGGTACGGCGAGGACCACGAGATCGGCCCCGCAAAGCCCGTGTTCGGCATCGCTCGTCGCGCGCAGGGCTGGGGGCAACGTGATCCGGGGCAGGTAGTCCGGGTTTTCGTGGGCGGTGTTGATCGCGTCGGCGAGTTCGGCGCGGCGAGCCAGCAACAGCGTGTCCGTGCCCGCGTCGGTCAGCACCTGGGAGAACGCGGTGCCCCACGAGCCCGCTCCGACGACGACGGCGCGGGTCACGCCGCGGCCAGCGGATCGAAGGCCACCGCGGGCGGAGTCCCGCCACGGAGCTCGACGAGCTGCGCAGTGATCCGACCCATGATGAGCTCGGTCGCCTCCCGGAGAACCTCCGCGGTGAGCGGCACGCCGGCGTAGGGCGACAGATCCACCGGCGGACCGGCCAGCACGTGGACCCGTTTGCGCGGAGCGGGCCGGGGCAGTTTCGACCGGTACGGCCAGAGCTCCTGCGGACCCCACTGAGCGATCGGGATGACCGGAGCGCCGGTGGCGAGCGCGAGCCGGGCGACGCCGGTCCGGGCTTTCATCGGCCAGCAGTCCGGATCCCGGGTCGCAGTTCCTTCCGGATAGATGATCAGGCACGCGCCGTCGTTGACGGCCTCGACCGCGGCCGACAGCGCGTCGGCTGCGTCCGTCGTTCCCCGGTAGACCGGGATCTGGCGGGCCCCGATGAAGATGTGCTTGATCAAGGGTTTGTCGAACAGCGAGGCCTTGGCGAGGAACTTCGGCGTCCGCCCGGCCTCGAGGATGAACTGCGCGAGGGTCATCGGATCGACCTTGCTCACGTGGTTGGCCGCGATGATGCAACCACCGGTGCGCGGGAGGTTCTCCTGCCCGCGCCAGTCGTGCGTGGTGGACATGCGCAGCAGCGGTGACACCGGGACGATCACGAGGCGGTACCAGAAGCCCACCCGCCCATATCGCACGATCACCCTCCGAACGGTCTGCCGTGCCGAGTGCCCGCACGCTGCCTGCGAGGATTCCACATGTGGACGTCGAGAGCATCCGGGATCAACGAGCCCACGAGGGCCGTTGGACCCTGCTCATCCCGGTCAAGCGGCTGGAAATCGCAAAAAGCCGGCTTGCGCTTGACGCCGTCGACCGCATCGAAGTTGCGCTCGCGATGGCGGTCGACACGGTGTCCGCCGCCCTCAAGGCGTCGACGGTCGCGGAGGTGGTGGTCGTCACCGACGACGCGCGCGCGACCCGGGAGCTCGGCGACCTCGGCGCCAGGATGGTCGCCGACGTGCCGGACGCCGGACTCAATCCGGCCCTGCTCCATGGAGCGACGCTCGCCACCCGAGCGTCCGTCGCTGCACTGTCCTCGGACCTGCCTGGCCTGCTGGCCGACGAGCTCGACGCGGTGCTGCGTGCCGCCGACGCGCATCCGCGGGCCGTGGTCGGGGACGCGACCGGTTCCGGCACCACCTTGCTGGCCGCTCGAACGGTCGCGGGGTTCACGCCGGCGTTCGGGGTCGGATCCCGATCCGCTCACGTCGACGCCGGCGCCGTCGACCTGACCGAGCAGGCCGGTTGGTCAGTGCGCCACGACGTCGACACGGTCGAGGCGCTGCTGGCCGCCGCTCGTCGCGGCGTCGGCCCCCGCACGCACGCGGTGCTGGCCGAGCTCGGCCTCGATGACCCGGGCACACGGGAGCGTCAGGGAACCATCGCAGCGTTCGATCCCGACTCGCGTGGCGGGGTCGTCTGGGAGGACGACGGCACCGCGATCGCCTTCGAGGCCGCGGCCTTCGACGCTTCCGGCCTTCGGCTGTTACGGATCGGTCAGCGGGTGCGCCTTCGCGCCGATGAGACCGGCGTGGTCACGTTCGTCTCGATCCTGACGCTGTAGCGCCGGCGCCAGGATCGAGACGGCACGCGGACTAGCGGGCTGCCTTCTTGGCAGGCGCCTTCTTCGCTGGAGCCTTCTTGGCCGGCGCCTTCTTCGCCGGGGCTTTCTTGGCCGGCGCCTTCTTCGCGGGCGCCTTCTTGGCCGGCGCCTTCTTCGCCGCTGTCGCGGCCTTCTTTGCCGCTCCGGTCGCCTTTCGCGGCGCTGCCGAGACGCTCTTGGCGGCCGACTTGGTCGCGGCGTCGGCGGCCTTGCCCAGCTTGATCGCCCCGCTGACCACGCCCTTGAACTGCGTGCCCGGGCGGAACTTCGGCACCGAGGTCTTCTTGACCTTGACCGTTTCGCCGGTACGCGGGTTACGTCCGGTGCGTGCAGCCCGGTCGACCTTCTCGAAGACGCCGAATCCGGTGATCGCTACCCGCTCACCTTTGGCCACGGTTCGCTGGATGGTGTCGAGCATGGCGTCGACCGCCTTCTCCGCGCTCTTCTTGTCGGTTGCCAACCGGTCGCGGATCTGGTCGATCAGTTCGGCCCTGTTCACGATGTGCCCTCCGATATTGCGCCGAGGACGGCCCTCGACCTGACGCGGACGCTAGGGCGTAAACCTCCGCGACACAACGCTTACACGCAGGTTTTTTCCCGCTAGGTAGGTTTTTTCTTGCTAACCCAAGGGAATTTCGGACACCGATGCCTACTGCGTCACCGGCATCCAGGGTGCGCGGGCGGATTCGAAGGCTGCGATCTCATCGGCGTGGGTCAGGGTGAGGCCGATGTCGTCGAGGCCCTCCATCAGTCGCCACCGCGTGTAGTCGTCGAGGTCGAACGCTGCGATCAGCCCCGGTGCGCGCACCTCGCGCGCGACCAGATCAACCGTCACCTCCGCGCTCGGGTCGGCGGTGCAAATTTCCTGAAGCGTCTCGACCTCGGACTCGCCGAGTTGCACCGGAAGCAGTCCGCCTTTGAGCGCATTGCCGCGGAAGATGTCGGCAAAGCGCGGCGAGATCACGGCGCGAAAGCCGTAGTCCTGCAACGCCCACACCGCGTGTTCGCGCGAGGATCCGGTACCGAAGTCCGGACCGGCGAGCAGGATCGTCGCCCCGTCGTACCGGCGGTCATTGAGGACGAACGACGGATCCGTGCGCCAGGCCTTGAACAACCCGTCGTCGAACCCGGTACGCGAGACCCGCTTGAGGTACTCCGCCGGGATGATCTGGTCGGTGTCGACGTTGCTCCGGCGCAGCGGTACCCCTCGGCCGGTGTGGACGGTAAACGTGTCCATGTCCTGGTTCCCTACAGATCGGCGGGCGCGGTGAGGCGCCCGGTGACGGCGGTGGCGGCGGCGACCGGGGGCGAGACCAGATGCGTCCGACCGCCCGGACCCTGGCGCCCTTCGAAGTTGCGGTTCGAGGTCGACGCGCTGCGCTCCCCCGGCGCGAGCTTGTCCGGGTTCATCCCGAGGCACATCGAGCAGCCGGCGCCGCGCCATTGGGCCCCGGCCGCCTCGAAGACCTGGTCGAGGCCCTCCTGTTCGGCCCGGACCTTGACCTCCACCGATCCGGGAACAACAAGCATCCGGACCCCATCAGCGACCCGACGGCCGCGGATGACCTCGGCGGCGGCACGCAGGTCCTCGAGCCGGCCGTTGGTGCATGAGCCCACGAAGACCGTCTGAACCGCGACGTCGCGTAACGGCGTACCGGCCCGCAGGTCCATGTAGGCCAGCGCGCGCTCGTCGTCCGCACCACGGGGTTCGGGAATGACGCCGGACAGCGGCGCGCCTTGGCCTGGGTTGGTCCCCCAGGTGACCCAGGGTGAGAGCGCGGTCGCGTCGACCCGAACGACTTGGTCGAACGCCGCGTCCGGGTCGGTGACCAGGGTGCGCCAGTAGGTCACCGCCGCCTCCCAGTCGGCGCTGCGAGGGGCGTGCGGCTTGCCGTCGAGGTAGGCGAAGGTGGTGTCGTCGGGCGCGATCATCCCGGCCCTGGCGCCGGCCTCGATCGACATGTTGCACACCGTCATCCGGCCCTCCATCGACAGGTTGCGCACCGCCTCGCCGCGGTACTCCACGACGTAGCCCTGGCCGCCCCCCGTGCCGATCTGGGTGATGATCCCGAGGACCAGGTCCTTCGCGGTCACCCCGTCCGGCAACGCACCGTCGACGTCGATCGCCATCGTCTTGGGACGCGTCAGAGGCAGCGACTGGGTGGCGAGTACGTGCTCGACCTCGCTCGTCCCGATCCCGAACGCGAGCGCACCGAACGCGCCATGGGTGCTCGTGTGGCTGTCTCCGCACACGACGGTCATGCCTGGCTGGGTCAGGCCGAACTGCGGGCCGATGACGTGGACGACGCCCTGACCGGCGTCGCCCATCGGGTGCAGCCGCACGCCGAACTCCTCGCAGTTGCGGCGCAGCGCCTCGACCTGGGTGCGGCTCACCACATCCGTGATCGGCCCGGCCGTCGTCGGGACGTTGTGGTCCTCGGTCGCGATGGTCAGATCCGGCCGGCGGACCGCACGGCCGGCGTTGCGCAGGCCGTCGAACGCCTGCGGGCTGGTGACCTCGTGGACGAGGTGCAAGTCGATATAGAGCAGGTCGGGCTCGCCCTCGTAGCGACGGACCACATGGGCGTCCCAGACCTTCTCGGCCAAAGTGCTACTCACGACGACCTCCGGTGCGCTGACAAATCACAGCCTACGCTTGCGTCTCACATTCCGATACAGCAGTATTGTGATATGACACAGGTTAGCAGCGTCGGGGTTCTCGACAAAGCGGTGACCATTCTTGAGTGCCTCGCCGGGCGCCCGGCCTCACTCGCCGAGCTGGTCGAGCGCACCGGGCTGTCCCGACCGACCGCCTACCGGCTCGCGGTCGCGCTCGAGGTTCATCGCCTGGCCGAGCGCG
>DATJWM010000024.1:0-15359 GCA_035501255.1 Mycobacteriales bacterium
AACGCCGGAGCGCTGGGTCGGTTGTGCTCTGAAACGCCGCGTCAGGAGGCGGCGAGGCGGCGCGCGATCGCCTGGGCGATCAACTCCGGCGTCGTGTCGTCCTCGTCGACGATGTACGTCGCCGCCGAGGCGTACAACCAGGCGCGACCGGCGTAGAGGGCGGCGAGCGCCGCGGCGGGCCGCGCACCCAGCCACGGCCGGTCGGTGCCGGCGACACGCCGGGCGAGGGTGGCCAAATCGGTGCGCAACCACACCACGAACCCGCCGGTCGCCACTCGCTGAAGGTCCAGCGGATCGCTCACCACTCCCCCGGCGACACCGGCCACCAACGGCGCGCCGGTCGTCAGCGCCAGGTCGAGCGCGCGGGATTCGGCGCGCCGCAACGCGAACTCCCCGTCCTCGTCGAGAACTTGGCGGGTGCTCTTCCCGACCGCGTGGGCGAGCAACTCGTCGTTGTCGTAGTACGGCCAGCCGAGCAGGTCGGACAACGCCGCGCCGACCGTCGACTTGCCCGCTCCCATCATCCCGATAAGCAGGACGCGGTCGTACATCAGCGCACGTGCGACTCGACGAACGGCGGCTTGACCACCGTCATCGTCGCCGGCTTGCCGCGTACGTCGACGACCACCCGGTCACCGTCCTTGACGCTGCGCGAGAGCAACGCCAGTGCGATGCCGGTCTTCAAACTCGGCGAGAAGGTGCCGCTCGTGACCTCGCCGAGGTCGGCGTCGTCGACGGATCGCACCGGCATGTGCGGCCGCGGGATGCCGCGCTCCTCGCTCCGCAATCCCCACAGCAATCGCGGCGCACCGACCTCCCGCTCGCGGGTCAGCACGTCGCGACCCCAAAACGCCGGCTTGTCCCACCCGACCGCCCAGCCCAGGCGCGCCTGCCCGGGTGTCACCGCGATGGACAAGTCGTTGCCGTGCAACGGGTATCCCATCTCCGTGCGCAGCGTGTCGCGGGCGCCGAGCCCGCACGGCAGCCCACCGAGCGGGGTGGCCGCCTCGAGCACGGCGTCCCACAATTCGCCCGCGCCGTCAGCAAGGGGCAGCAATTCGTATCCGTGCTCGCCGGTGTAACCGGTGCGACAGACGGTGACCGGCCGGCCACGCCAATCGACCCGCGCGAACGCCATGTAGTCCATCTCGCCGGGGAGGCCGATCGCGGCGAGCACCTCGGCCGATCGCGGCCCTTGGACGGCGATCGTCGCGATCGCACGATGCCGGTCGACGATCTCGACGTCACCGGGTGCGGCCGCCTCGAGCAGTCCCAGAACCTTCGCGGCATTGGCAGCGTTCGGTACGACGAAGACCTCCTCGCCATCGCGGTAGACGATCAGGTCGTCGATCACCCCGCCGGTGACGTCGTCGCAGCACAGTGTGTATTGCGCCTGACCGTCACCGATGCGGTCGAGGTCGTTGCTGAAACAGGCGTTGACGAACGCGATCGCGCCGCGGCCGCGAACGATCGCCTTCCCGAGATGGCTCACGTCGAAGACGCCCACGGCGGAGCGGGTCGCCAGATGTTCCTCGACGACACCGGAGTAGGACAGCGGCATCGACCAGCCGCCGAACGCGGCCATCTTCGCGCCCAACGCCGCGTGCCGATCCGCCAGCGGGCCTTCGATGAGGGCAGCGTCGTGCCCGGTGTCGTGCGTCACGAGGCGCGACGTTACCGGTTGCGGGCATAGCATTCGGCCCCATGACGCGGATCTCCCTCAGTGATGGCTCGCTCGCGAAGCTCGACGTCGACGCTCTGCTCGTCGGGGTCGCGAGCAAAGGTCGGTCGATCGTGCTCGCGCCCGGCTCCGAGAGCGTCGACAAGGCGATGAAGAAGCGGCTTGCGAGCGCGCTCGGCGATCTCGTGGCGACCGGCAAGGCCGGAGAGGTCACCAAGCTCGCGACACTCGGGGCCACGACCGCGCCGCTCGTCGTCGCGGTCGGGCTCGGTCCTGCTCCAGCCCGGGGTGAGACCTACAGCGCCGAGGCCATCCGTCGCGCGGTGGGCACGGGCGTCCGCGCCCTCGCCGGCACCCGCCGGATCGCCACCGGCCTGGCCGCGACCAACGGCGACGGCGCGGACCTCACGGCCGTCGCCGAGGGTGCCGTCCTCGGCGGCTACGCGTTCACGAAATACCGCAGCCGCGCGTCGAGCGGCAGCCACAAGAAGGCGGCCGGCACCGTCACCATCGTCGTCCCTGATGCAAAGGACGCGACCGCGAAGTCGGTCGTCGCCCGAGCGGTCGCGCTCGGCGATGCGGTGACGCTATGCCGCGACCTGGTCAACACGCCGGCCTCCGACCTGCACCCGGCCGACCTCGCGCAGGTGGCGGTCGAGGCGTGCGGGGAGGCCGGGTGCGAGGTTGAGGTGCTCGACGAGGTCGCGCTCGCCGACGGCGGGTACGGCGGGCTGATCGGCGTCGGGCAGGGAGCCAAGCACCCGCCGCGGCTGGTCCGGATCGCGTGGTCGGGCGCGGGCGACGCGAAGGCGGTGCACCTCGTCGGCAAGGGCATCACCTTCGACAGCGGTGGGCTGTCGCTGAAGCCGGCGGCCGCCATGGAGTGGATGAAGTCCGACATGGGCGGTGCCGCCGCGGTCCTCGCGACGATGCGCGCGGTCGCGAAGCTCGAGCTGCCGGTCAACGTCGTCGCCTGGGTGGCGACGGCCGAGAACATGCCGAGCGGCACTGCCATCCGCCCGTCGGACGTCCTCACCATGCGCGGCGGGAAAACGGTGGAGGTCCTCAACACCGACGCCGAGGGCCGGCTCGTGATGGCGGACGCGATCGTGCGAGCCGGCGAGGAAGGTGCGGCCGCGATCGTCGATGTCGCCACCCTGACCGGCGCCCAGCTCGTCGCGCTCGGCTCGCGGGTGTACGGGATCATGGCCAACGACGAGGACCTCCGCGGCGAGATCGTCGCGGCGGCCGCGGCCGCCGGGGAGCAGGGCTGGCCGATGCCGTTGCCCGACGAGCTGCGCGGCTCACTCGACTCGACCGTGGCCGACCTGCAAAACATAGGAGACCGGTACGGCGGCATGCTGGTCGCCGGGGTCTTCCTGCGCGAGTTCGTGCCGGCCGGTACGCCCTGGGTGCATCTCGACATCGCCGGCCCGGCGTTCAACCAGGGCGACGTGCACGACTACACGCCCAAGGGCGGCACCGGCGTACCGGTCCGCACGTTGCTCACCTGGCTGGAGGGCCGCGCGGGCTGACGCGCGGCGGCGGAACAACCGGCCGACTCGACACGCTGCAACGAGTGGAACGGCGAGTGAAACAATGCCGGTGAGCGATTCAGAGGAGACCGACCGTGGCTGACCCGCAGACCGCTGACCTCGTCATCCTCGGCGGCGGCAGCGGCGGGTACGCCTGCGCCTTGCGGGCCGCCGAGCTCGGCCTGTCGGTCATCATGATCGAGCGCGACAAGGTCGGCGGCACCTGCCTGCACCGCGGTTGCATCCCGACCAAGGCACTGCTGCACGCCGCGGAGGTTGCCGACGCCGCCCGCGAGGGGGCGAAGGTCGGAGTGCGCGCGACCCTCGACGGCATCGACATGGCCGGGGTGAACGCCTACAAGAACGGGGTCGTCGACCGGCTGTACAAAGGCCTGAGCGGCTTGGTCAAAAGCCGGTCGGTCACGGTCGTCGATGGCACCGGGCGGCTGAGATCGCCGACCACGGTCGACGTCGACGGGACGGCGTACACGGCGACCAAGGCGGTCGTGCTCGCCACCGGGTCCTACTCCCGGTCGCTGCCGGGTCTCACGATCGACGGTGAGCGGATCATCACCAGCGAGCACGCGCTCGCCCTCGATCGGGTGCCGGAGTCGGCGGTCGTCCTCGGCGGCGGAGTGATCGGCGTGGAGTTCGCCAGCGTGTGGAAGTCCTTCGGTGCCGACGTGACCATCGTCGAGGCCCTGCCCCATCTGCTCCCTGCCGAGGAGGAGTCGAGCTCGAAACTGCTCGAGCGGGCGTTCCGCCGGCGCGAGATCAACTTCAGCCTCGGAGTGCGCTTCGCCGAAGCGAAGGTCACCGACACCGGGGTAACCGTCACGCTGGAGGACGGCAAGACCATCGACGGCGAAGTGCTGCTCGTCGCGGTCGGCCGCGGGCCGGTGTCCGACGGCCTCGGGTACGCCGAGACCGGCGTCGCGATGGACCGCGGGTTCGTGACGGTCGACGGCCGGTGCCACACCAGCGTCCCCGGGGTGTACGCCGTCGGTGACCTGCGCCCCGGCCTGCAACTCGCGCACGTCGGGTTCGCCGAGGGGATCATGGTCGCCGAGGAGGTTGGCGGGCTGAACCCGCCCGCCATCGACTACGACGGCGTGCCGCGGATCACCTACAGCGACCCGGAGGTGGCGAGCGTCGGGCTGACGAGCGCGGTCGCGAAGGAACGCGGCTACGACGTCGTCGACTACACCTACGACCTCGCCGGCAACGGCCGCGCCCAGATCCTGCAGACTGCCGGCGCGGTGAAGGTCGTGGCGGCCAAGGACGGGCCGGTCCTCGGCGTCCACATGGTCGGCGCGCGGGTCGGGGACCTCATCGCCGAGGCCCAGCTGATCACGAACTGGGAGGCGCTGCCGATCGAGGTGGCACAGCTCATCCACCCGCACCCGACGTTGTCCGAGGCGGTCGGTGAGGCGCACCTCGCCCTCGCCGGCAAGCCGCTGCACGCCCACAGCTAGCCAGACACCTCTACTAGGGAGCCCGCTCGCAGATGTCCGTGTCCGTCAAGATGCCGCAACTCGGCGAGAGCGTCTCCGAAGGCACCGTCACTCGTTGGCTCAAGGCCGAGGGTGACAACGTCGACGCCGACGAGCCGCTGCTCGAGGTCTCGACCGACAAGGTCGACACCGAGATCCCCTCACCGGCGAGCGGCGTGCTCACCTCGATCATCGTCGCGGAGGACGAGACGGTCGACGTCGGGACCGAGCTCGCGATCATCGACGCCGCCGGCGCGGCCAGTGCTCCCGCGACCAGTGCTCCCGCGACCACTACCCCCGCCGCCAGCACTCCTGCGGCCGCGGCGGCACCGGCACCGGTCCCCGAGCCGGCTCCCGCCGCTGCGGCCGAGTCGGCACCCGAGCCGGAACCTGCCGCACCGGCGGCTCCGCCTCCCGCCGCACCCGCCGCACCCGCCGCAGCCGCCGCACCCGCCGCACCCGCCGCACCCGCGGCGGACGGCGCGGACGCCGGCGGTGCGTCGTACGTGACCCCGCTCGTCCGGCGGCTCGCCGCCGAGCATGACATCGACCTGGCCACCGTCACCGGCACGGGGGTCGGCGGACGGATCCGCAAGCAGGACGTCCTCGAAGCCGCCAGCCGCTCCCCCGCCCCGGCGGCTACCGCTCAGCCCGCCGCAACCGCGACGCCCACGCAGGCGACACCGGCACCGGCGGCCCGGCCGGCCCCGAAGGCCGGCGAGCCCGGTGGCCCTGCCCGCGGCACGACCGAGAAGCTCTCCCGGCTCCGGCAGGTCATCGCCGAGCGCATGGTCGAATCCCTCCAGGTGAGCGCCCAGCTCACCACCGTCGTCGAGGCCGACATCACCGCGATCGCACGCTTGCGGGAGCGGGCGAAGGCCGACTTCGAGGCCCGCGAGGGCGTGAAGCTCACCTACACGCCGTTCTTCGCGCTGGCGATCTGCGAAGCGCTGCGCGAACACCCGGTCGTCAACGCCTCGATCGACCTCGAAGGCGGCACCGTGACCTATCACGACACCGTCCATCTCGGCGTCGCGGTCGACACGCCCCGCGGCCTGCTGGTGCCGGTGTTGAAGGACGCGAGCGACCTCAACCTCGCCGGGATCGCGCGCAAGATCGACGATCTCGCGACCCGGACCCGCAACAACCACATCACGCCCGACGAGCTCGGCGGCGGCACGTTCACGCTGACCAACACGGGCTCGCGCGGCGCGCTGTTCGACACCCCGATCCTTAACCAGCCGCAAGTCGGGATCCTCGGCACGGGCGCAGTCGTCAAGCGGGCGATCGTGATCGACGACCCGGTCGCGGGTGAGGTGATCGGGGTGCGGTACATGGTCTACCTCGCGCTCACCTACGACCACCGGATGGTCGACGGCGCCGACGCGGCCCGCTTCCTCACCACGGTGAAGGCACGGCTGGAGGCGGGCGACTTCGAGGCGGACCTCGGGCTCTGACCCTCGTGCGACCCACCCCGACCCGACTCTCCCACGCGACGGACGCGGCGTGAGAATCCTCGTCACCGGCTCCTCGGGGCTGATCGGCTCGGCACTGGTCGACTCGCTTCACGGGCTGGGTCACGACGTCCGCCGGCTGGTCCGCCGCCCGCCGAGCCGGGCGAACGAGTGGCGGTGGGACCCCACCAGCCGCGAGCTCGATCCCCGCGCGCTCGACGGCGTCGAGGCGGTCATCCATCTCGCCGGAGCCGCGGTGTCCGGGCGGCGCTGGACGGCGGGATACAAGCGCACCGTGCTCGACAGCCGGGTGGACGGGACGACGACGATCGCCGAAGCGGTGGCGCGCACCCCCGGCACGGTGAAGGTGCTGCTGTCAGCGAGCGCGGTCGGATGGTACGGCGAGCGCGGCGACGATCTGCTGACCGAAGACGAGCCGCGCGGGGCGGGATTCCTCGCCGACGTCGTCGAGGGGTGGGAGGCCGCGACCTCGGCCGCGTCGGACGCCGGGATCCGGGTCGTGAACCTGCGCACCGGGATCGTGCTGTCCGCGGCCGGCGGTGCGCTGGGCACCGTCCTGCCGCTGTTCAAGCTCGGTCTAGGCGGCAAGCTCGGCGACGGACACCAGTGGATGCCCTGGATCGCGCTACCCGACGAGATCGCCGCGATCCGCTTCGCTGTGACCCACGACGCGCTGTCCGGTCCGGTGAACCTCGCGGCGCCGAACCCGGTCCGCAACGTCGACTACACCCACGCGGTTGGCCGGGCCGTGCACCGGCCGACGCTCGTCACGGTGCCCAGATTCGCGTTGCGCGCCGCCCTCCCCGGCTTCGCCGACGAGGGCGCATTGGTGAGCCAGCGGGTCGTGCCGCGCAAGCTGCTCGACGCCGGTTTCGCCTTCGGCTTGCCCGACCTCGACGCTGCGCTCAGCGCCGTGCTCTGATCGCCGCGACCCGCCAGGATCCATCCACCCGAGCAAGGTCCATCGTGAACGCTCGGGAAGGACGGGCGGCTCCGGTGCCGACGACCGCACCCGCGCGGTCGACCAGCGAGTACGCCGACAGCGCGTCGGCAATCCGAAGTCTCGCGCTCGTCGCGCTCGACTGCTGCACGCGCACATGCGTCACGGTCGCGGTGAATCCTTGGGCGTGCAGGCCACGATCCATGAGAGCCGTCAACCTCGCCCGGTCGGTGGTGTAGGCAGGCGAGTCGAGCACGTACACCCGGGCGAGCAGGGCCGGTCGACCGGCGTCGAACGCGCGTGCCCGCAGCGCGTCGAGGCGGGCCACGACCGGCCTCCAGCGCGTCTCGCTCGAGCGGGACGACCCGGCAAGGCCGGTTGCCGTACTCGCCGACGGCAGGGGCGAGGCGTCCGCCGGCACGTCCGCGGGCTGCGCGGAGGCGGTCACGGCGCCCGGCGAGGCGTGGTGGCGCAGGGCCTCGCCCACCACCACGACGGCGGCGAGGGCGATCGCGGCGAGGACGATCCGCCGGGCCGCCCGCCGAGGGCCGGCGTGGCGCGTCCGCCGCCCGGCCGCCGGTGCCGGACGAGGTCGGGCACGCACCGCGGGCGCGGAGGCCTCCGTCGGTCGGGCTCGCGCCCTCACGCCCTCGCGCGCGGGCAATCCTCGCCCCGCAGCTCGCGGCGGGAGCGCCTGACCGATCCCGCGCGGCCGGGTCGCGGCCGGTCGCGGAAGCGCCGGAGGCGTCTGCATCCCGTGCGCCGGCAGGAACGTCACCGGAACGGCCTCACCAGCGCGAGCCACCGACCGGGCGACCAGCCGAGCCGGCGGGCGAGCGTCAGGATCCGCAGCGAGCATCGACTCGACCGCCACGATCAACGCGGCGGGCGTGCCCGGCGCCAACGCAGCGAGCGGCTGCCCGTCGGGTGGCCGGCCGGCGAGCGCGGTGAACCCGACGACGCCGAGCGCGTACACGTCGTCAGCGGCGGGAGGCGGCGGCGTACCGGCAATCGCAGCGCGCAACCCGATCCCGTCGAGCATCGGCCGTCCGTCCGCGGCGAACACGACCGCTGCCGTCGTCAGGTCGCCGTGGGTGAGGCCGCGCTCGTGCGCGGCGGCGAGCGCGGTGGCGACCGGCGTGAGCACCGTGACGACCTCGCCCGCGCCCACCCGGCCGCGGGTGGCGAGCACGCTCGCGAGGCTGCCACCTGCCGCCCAGTCCAGGACCATGACGACCGGATCGGTATCGGTGATCCGGCGTACGCCGAGCAAGTGCGGGCCGGCGATCGAGCCGAGCAGGGTCCACTCGCGGCGCAGCCGCTCGCCTCGCTGCGGTCCGCCCGCGCGCAGCCGCTTGATCGTCACGGTGTCGCCGGTGGCGAGCTCGCGACCGCGCCAGACCTCAGCCGCCGGGCCGGTCGCGACGAGGGCGTCGACGGCGTACCCGTCGAGGGTTGGCTGGTCGATCACATCGCCATTGCAACAGCGATCGGCCCTCGCGCGCGGGCGCTGTCCACAGGGGCGGGTTAGCGTGAGCGCATGCAGTTCATCCGGGACGGGCGGGTCGGGTATCTCGACGGGCTCGCCCGCCAACGCGACCTGCACGAGCGCCGGGTCGCGGGCGAGATCCCCGACACCGTGCTGCTCCTCGAACACGACCCGGTCTACACGGCGGGGCGCCGGACCGAAGCCTGGGAGCGGCCGCCAGACGGGTCCGACCGGATCGGTGACACGCCGGTGATCGACGTCGACCGCGGCGGCAAGATCACCTGGCACGGACCGGGGCAGCTGACCGGATACCCGATCATCGGGCTCCCCATGCCGCTCGACGTCGTCGGCTACGTACGCCGGCTCGAGGCGGCGCTGATCGAGGTGTGTGCGGCGTTCGGGCTGGACGCCGGCCGGGTCGAGGGGCGCAGCGGCGTCTGGCTACCCGCCGACGAGCGCGGTCCCGAGCGCAAGGTTGCCGCGATCGGGGTGCGGGTTGCGCGCGGCGTGACGATGCACGGGTTCGCGCTCAACTGCGACTGTGACCTCGGCGCGTTCGACCGGATCGTGCCATGCGGCATCACCGACGCGGGCGTCACCTCGCTGAGCGTGGAGCTTGGCCGGCCCGTGACGATCGACGACGTACTGCCGCTGGTCGAGCCGGCGCTCGACGCGTGCCTCGCGGTCGCGACCGCGCCCCGTTCGTAGCGGCGTCACGCCGGTATCGCTGCGGGCACGCGGCGTCACGCCGGTATCGCTGCGCCCGCGTAGCCTTGCGGTGTGGTGTCGGTGGCGCCCGAGGGGCGCAGGTTGCTGCGGATCGAGGCGCGCAACGCCGCGGTGCCGATCGAGCGCAAACCGCCGTGGATCAAGACCCGCGCCCGGATGGGTCCACAGTTCAGCGAGCTGAAATCGCTCGTGCGCAGCGAGGGCCTGCACACGGTGTGCGAGGAGGCGGGCTGCCCCAACATCTACGAGTGCTGGGAGGACCGTGAGGCGACGTTCCTGATCGGCGGGGACCAGTGCACCCGGCGCTGCGACTTCTGCCAGATCGACACCGGCCGACCGCTCCCGCTCGACCGTGACGAGCCGCGCCGGGTCGCCGACAGCGTCGCGACGATGGGCTTGCGCTATGCGACCGTCACCGGAGTCGCCCGCGACGACCTCGAGGACGAAGGCGCCTGGCTGTACGCCGAGACGGTCCGCGCGATCCACGACCTCAATCCGGGCACCGGCGTCGAGCTGCTCGCGCCGGACTTCTCCGCCCGCCCCGAGTTGCTCGCCGAGGTGTTCGCCAGCCGGCCCGAGGTGTTCGCGCACAACGTCGAGACCGTTCCGCGGATCTTCAAACGGATCCGGCCCGCGTTCCGGTACGAGCGCTCGCTCGCGGTCATCACCGCCGCGCGGGACGCCGGGCTGGTGACCAAGTCGAACCTCATCCTCGGCCTGGGCGAGACCCGCGCCGAGACCGAGGAGGCGCTCGGCTCGCTGCGGGGGGCGGGCTGCGAGATCGTGACGATCACCCAGTACCTTCGCCCGTCGCCGCGCCATCACGCAGTGGAGCGCTGGGTGCACCCGGAGGAGTTCGTCGAGCTCGCGGCGGTCGCCGAGGGTCTCGGGTTCTCCGGCGTACTGTCCGGGCCGCTGGTCCGCTCGTCCTACCGCGCCGGCCGGCTCTACGCGCAGGCGATGGCGACCCGCGCCGCCTGAGCGACCGCCAGAGACCGTCGAACGTTCACGCCGGTGCAACGCGTGTGACACATGAGGCGCGGATCGTTGTTGACATGCGGGCGTTGCTGAGGGACATCACGCTGGTCGTCTGGCCGGGCGGCGGGCAGGGGACGGCGCGCCGCAACGCCTGGGCCGCGATGGTCGTCGACGCCCAGCGGGCACGAGAGCGGGCTGAGGCGGAGGAGTTCTTTGCGCGAGTCGCGACGGTGCCTGCAGCCGGGTTCGCCGACCCAGGCGAGGCCGTGCGCGCACAGGGCTGAGCCGGCCCGCCGCGACGGCTCATAGAATCGCCCGCATGGCCCGCTCCAAGACGCCGACCTCGGCACCCGCAAAGCGCACCTCCGGCAAGGCAGCTGACAAGGCCGCCGACAAGGACGCGAAGCCGGGGCGGATCCAGCAGGTCCGACAGGTGTGGTCGATGACCCGCCAGCAGGACCCGAAAGCCGTCCCGATCATCCTCGGCTCGGCGCTGCTGGTGCTTGCCGTCTTCGTCGTTATCGGGATCTTGATCGGGCAAATCGTGCTCTTCTCGATCCTCGCGGTCATGGCGGCGCTGCTCGCCGGGACGTCGATCTTCGGACGACGGGCCACGAAATCGATGTACGCCCAGGTCGAAGGCCGACCCGGTGCCGCCGCCGCGGTGCTGCAAGGGATGCGCGGCGACTGGCGGGTCACCCCGGCGGTCGGGTTCACCCGCAACCAGGAGCTCGTGCACCGGGTCATCGGGCGGCCCGGCATCGTCCTCGTCGGGGAAGGCGGCTCGGCCGCCGCGATCAAGTCACTGATGGTCGACCAGAAGCGGCGTATCGGACGGGTCGCGCCCGACACGCCGATCCACGAGCTGATCGTCGGCGACGGCGAGGGCATGATCCCGATCTCCAAGCTCCAGCAGAAGGTGACTCGGCTCCCCCGGGCGCTGAAAAAAGGCGAGGTCTCGGCGCTCGAGGCCCGGATGAAGGCGCTCGGCGGACCGAACGTGCCGATGCCGAAAGGCCCGATGCCGACCCGGGTCCCGCGCGGCAAGCTGCGCTGAACCAGATAGCGGCGTCACGCCGGTACGCCATACCGATAGCGGCGTCACGCCGGTACGCCGTACCGATAGCGGCGTCACCCCGGTACGCCATACCGATAGCGGCGTCACGCCGGTATCGCGAGCGACTCAGCGGGTGCGCAGCATGACAGTGCCCGCGGCGCGGTCGTGCATCGCGCGGCCCGAGGCATCGGTGAACAGCGCGGGCAGCACGGTCGCGATCAGCAACGTCCGCAGCAACGCCCACCGAAACGCCGGCCGGCCCTGCCCGTCGGCACGCACCACCGCGATCCCCATCACCCGCATGCCCGGCGTCTGGCTCGCGAACGTGACGAACAGCAGCTCGATCAGCAGGAAGAAGACCAGGACGTAGGTCGACTGCAGGTTGCTGCGGTGGTAGCCGCCGCCGACGATGACGGCGAGCACGTTCGCGATCGCCGCGTCGATGAGGAACGCAACCACCCGTACGCCGAACCCGGCGACCCGTCCCGGGCCGCTCTCTGGCCACGGGCCGACGCTGCTCACGCCGACCAACGCTAGTAGCCGGTCCCCCGTACGCCGGACGGGCCCGGTTGCGACCGGAGTCCGGTCCGCGGTCACACCGGCCGCGCGGAAAATCCCGGCCGGGCTGTGCGCCAGTGTGCGCGACCCGATAAGTTGCGGATCATCGGTGTCGCAGCGTCGCGCGCCAACCGGGGGATCCGCCGTACTGATCGCTCATGAGAGGTAGTAGGGGCATGTTCAGCAGCGCCGACGAGGTTCTCGCCTACATCAAGAAGAACGACGTCCAGTTCGTGGACGTCCGCTTCTGTGATCTGCCAGGCATCATGCAGCACTTCACGTTCCCCGCGTCGAACTTCGGGGAAAGCGTCTTTAGCGACGGGCTGATGTTCGACGGCTCGTCGATCCGCGGCTTCCAGCAGATCCACGAGTCGGACATGCTGCTGCTGCCGGACCCGACGACCGCTTACATGGACCCGTTCCGTCAGCACCCGACGCTGATCATGAACTTCTTCATCCACGACCCGCTGACCGGCGAGGCCTACAGCCGCGACCCGCGCAACATCGCCAAGAAGGCCGAGGACTACCTGGTCGGCTCCGGCATCGCGGACACGTCGTACTTCGGCCCGGAGGCGGAGTTCTACATCTTCGACGACGTGCGCTACGACCAGAACCCCTACAGCGCCTACCACTACGTCGACTCGGTCGAGGGCGCGTGGAACTCCGGCGCGGTCGAGCCGGGCGGCAACAAGGGCTACAAGCCGCGCTACAAAGGCGGCTACTTCCCGGTCCCGCCGACCGACCACTTCACCGATCTGCGCTCGGAGATGGTACGGGTGCTGCTGGAGATCGGCATCGACGTCGAGATGCAACACCACGAGGTCGGCACCGCGGGCCAGGCGGAGATCGACTTCCGGTTCGGCACGCTGCTGAAGACCGCCGACAACCTGATGAACTTCAAGTACGTCGTGAAGAACGTCGCGCGCCAGCACGGCCGGACCGCGACCTTCATGCCGAAGCCGATCTTCATGGACAACGGCTCGGGCATGCACTGCCACCAGTCACTGTGGAAGGACGGCGCGCCGCTCTTTTACGACGAGGTCGGCTACGCGGGCCTGTCGGACATGGCGCGGCACTACATCGGCGGCCTGCTCAAGCACGCGCCGTCACTGCTCGCGTTCACCAACCCGACCACGAACTCCTACCGGCGGTTGGTGCCGGGCTACGAGGCGCCGGTCAACCTGGTGTACTCGCAGCGCAACCGGTCCGCGTGCTGCCGGATTCCGATCACCGGCGCGAACCCGAAGGCCAAACGGCTCGAGTTTCGGGTGCCGGACCCTTCCTGCAACCCCTACCTCGCGTTCTCCGCGATGCTCATGGCTGGGCTGGACGGCGTACGGAACAAGATCGAGCCGCCGACGCCGGTCGACAAGGACCTCTACGAGCTGCCGCCGGACGAGCTGGCCGCAGTGCCGCAGGTGCCCGGCTCACTCGAGGACGTGCTCGACGAGCTCGAGACCGACCACGACTACCTGCTCGAGGGCGGCGTGTTCACCCCGGACGCGATCGACACCTGGATCGAGTACAAGCGCGAGAACGAGGTCGACGCCATTCGGCTACGCCCGCACCCCTACGAGTTCGCGCTGTATTACGACATCTAAAGGGCGGTTTTCCAAGATCGTTGATCATGGCTCTGAGCTGGGGAGATACTGTTCTTGGGGCCTCGGTTCGCACTTATGTCCAGCAACCGAGCAACGGGTGGCGCGACAGCGACGACAACGCTCTGACCTGCACCCACGCACTGCCCCGCGGTGTCCCTCACCTTGTTGAAAATTTCTGGGAGCAACCACCGGGCAACCAAAGCAGACCTGGCTAGGTCGCGAGCGTTCGCGCTTCTGACGGGCCGGCCGCCCCGAGCAAGGGACTGTCCGACGAGCGGTGTAACTGGTCCGACACGCCGAGCCGGGTGCTTGGCGGGAAGGACCGTCGATGACGGACAACATCGAGGCCATGACGCCTCAAACGGATCAACAGGAACTGGCCGAGCAGTTGGTCGAGCAGGCTCGGGCTGACGGGGTCGAGCTGATCGGCCCGGGCGGGTTGCTGACCGGGTTGACGAGCAAGGTGATCAACACTGCGCTCGAGGTCGAGATGGCTGAACATCTCGGTTATGACAAGCATGACCCGGTCGGCCGTAACGGGGAGAACTCCCGGAACGGGAAGCGGACGAAGACGGTGCTCACCGAACTCGGTCCGGTGCCGGTCGAGGTGCCACGTGACCGCGACGGCAGCTTCGAACCGAAGATCGTCCGCAAGCGGCAGCGTCGCCTGGACCGCATCGATGAGATCGTGCTGTCGTTGACTGCCCGAGGGTTGACGACCGGTGAGGTGTCCGCGCACTTCGCGGACGTGTATGGCGCCACGGTCAGCAAAGACACCATCAGCCGGATCACCGATCTGGTCATCGAGGAGATGACCGAGTGGTGTGCCCGTCCGCTGGACGCGGTCTATCCGGTGATCTTCATCGACGCGCTCGTCGTGAAGATCCGCGACGGGCAGGTCACCAACCGGCCGATCTACGTGGTTGTCGGGGTCACTGTGAACGGCGAACGCGACATCCTCGGGCTGTGGGCCGGCGACGGTGGTGAAGGCGCGAAGTTCTGGCTTGCGGTGCTGACCGACTTGAAGAATCGTGGCGTGACTGACGTGTGCATGGTGGTCTGCGACGGGCTGAAGGGGCTGCCGGAGTCGATCACCACGACCTGGTCGCTTGCGCAGGTGCAGACCTGCATCCTGCACCTGATCCGCAACACCTTCCGGTATGCGTCGAAGGCGGACTGGGAAAAGCTCGCCCGGGATCTGCGGCCGGTCTATACCGCACCGAACGCCGAGGCGGCCGCGGCCCGGTTCGACGAACTGGTCGAAACATGGGGCACCAAATATCCGGCGATCGTCACACTGTGGCGGTCGGCCTGGGAGGAGTTCATCCCGTTCCTGGACTACGACATCGAGATCCGTCGGGTGATCTGCTCGACCAACGCGATCGAGAGCCTCAACGCCCGCTACCGGCGAGCGGTCCGGGCACGCGGGCACTTCCCGACCGAACAAGCCGCGCTGAAATGCCTCTACCTGGTCACCCGATCGCTGGACCCGACCGGCCGAGGCAGGGCACGGTGGGCAACCAGGTGGAAGCCAGCCCTCAACGCGTTCGCGATCACCTTCGAAGGCAGACTGTTCCCCAGCAACACCCTCTAACCGACATGACCAGTTACACCGTTAGTCGGACGGACCCAATTTCCCCACCCTGGGCGGTGGTGAGTTTAGGGGTCGGCGGGTCGTGTCGCTCGGTTGGCTCGTTTGAGTCCGTCGGTGCGGGCGTGGTGGTCGCGCAGCCGGTAGGACTCGCCGGTGATGTCGAGGACGACGGATCGGTGCAGCAGCCGGTCGAGCAGGGCGGCGGCGACGGTGGTGTCGCCGAGGATCT
>DATJWM010000025.1:0-2154 GCA_035501255.1 Mycobacteriales bacterium
CGCATCGTCACCAGCTCCATCACCCGCCCGTACGGGTCGCGGCAGGTGAACGACAGCGCGTGCTGACCGAGCTCGCGCTCGTAGCCGAACTCCATGGGTTCGGGCACGAAGTTGCGCTCCCGGTCGAGCAGATAGGAGCACGGCTCGCGGCCGTCGAACCAGGCCATCGCCTGCACCTGGCCGAGCGTCGGCACGTGGTCGAGCCTGCGGTGTCCGCGTGCCAGCCGGACGATCGCCCGCGCCGTCCGCACCACACCCGCACGGTCTTTGCGCGTGGGAGAGGGCACCTGGCCGGCGAAGCCGTGTCGACCGCTGTCCTGAGTGCTAGCTTGTTTTGCCACTGGTAGTCCTCCTTGTGAGGATTTCTGTCGGCCCTGGAGGGTTCAGCTCCGGGGCCGACGCATTTGCAGGGACGGTGAAGCGACCGACGCTGCTCAGCGCCGGGCCTGTCTCAACTGAAGGCGTCACCTCCTCTCTACTTGACAAAAGGCGGCCTGGTCGCGCCGGCGAAGTTCCGCATGTCCCGGTGGGCTAGCCGACGTCGTCCGCATCGAGCATGTCGTCCGGGTCAGGCGTTTCCGTAGCGTCGGAGTCCGGCCGCTCGTGGCTGGCGCCGAACACCTCGATCCCGTGACCGCGCTCCGCGCAGCCCATGACGAACCCCGGGTGGTCGGCCGCGAGCTCGCGGCTGATGCTGATCTCGATCACCACCCGGCCCGCCCGACAAGCCCAACGCGGTTATGCACCATCACAGCACTCCCACACCCGCGAGCAGCGCCCGGATCTCCAAACGCTCCTGCTCGACCTCCAGGTACGCCGAGCCGATCACGGTCGCCTCCTCGAGCACGGCCCGGGACGCCGACGACACGACCGCCGCATGCACCACGGCGGTCTGTCGCGCAATCCGAGCTCGCGCCTTCGCCGACAACGACCGACGGACTCGGTCGCGGCCGCCGTTCGTGACCGGCCACACGACCTCGCGATCGAGCAACACCTCGGGAAGCCCGTCGACACGGGCAATCAACTGGGGGACCATGCGGTACCGTCCTATGTGTGTGTTGGCCCCGTCCGAGCGCTCGGGCGGGGCCCGCTTTTTGACCGCGACACCGTCGCGGCGCGGCGCTCCTTAACGACGAGCGGCCCGCGACCCCGAAGCGAAAGGGTCACGGGCCTTCTCCAGAAAGACGTGTGATCAGGCGGTCCAGCGGGATCGCGCGCGCGACACCGGGAGGAGCGTCGCCTCAGGTATAAGGCTCGGTGTCACGGCGCACGGACTCCGTGTCACCTCGGCCGCGATCTTCGGCCGGCGATCGCGTAGCGATCAGAGTCCTGTCGACTCCCGACTGGCGCCAGATCGCTGATCACGTTGAACAGGCGCGACGCGCGTCGACAACGTAGGCGCGTGGGAGCACGGCCAGCTTCCGGCCCCTTTGGTCTCGCCACGCCACGCCGCGATCGCGACGAGCGTGGTGGCGCCGGTCGCTCTCACCGTGCGAAGGGACCCCGGGGGGGTACGGACATGCGCTTAGCCGACCGTCGGGCTGTGCGGGTTAGAGAAAGCAGTGGTCAGGACGCAGACGACGCTCGAAGCACCGCACTCAACTCGACACGGAGATTGCTGTCAGCGCGTCCAACACAGGTCCGGGAAGCCGGGCTTTTGGGTGCTGGGGGCGCCTTCGGAACTCTGAAACGAGCGCTTCGGCTATGTCGGTCGTCTCGGCCCCGTCTAGAGCGGGGAGGTCGCCGTAAAGCAGCGAGCCATCAATCGAGGCCCCGGACTTTACCACGACCTCCCGGCGGATCGGCAGCGAAACCCCAGCAATCACGCACCATCCACTCCGCCCGGCCGGACCCGGCTCCGCTCCGCGACCGGCATCCCAAGCAGCGGGCGTATCCGCCACGCCGACTCTTCCCTGGGGCCTCCCGGAGCCCAGCGCGAGGACGTGAGCGCGTCGATCGCGAGGGCGGTGTGGCGCCGGCGGTCATGGGTACCTACCCAAGTCACCGGCCGAAATCCGCTCCCACTCCGGTTTAGGTCACGCGTTTCACCCGCTGTCGCGCGGTTTTCGCGCGGCAGGGGGTGCTGGGCAGCGCGTCACCTAAACCGGATTTGGCCGCTTGGCTCGCCATCTCAGGTTTAGGTCAGTGAACACG
>DATJWM010000026.1:0-2540 GCA_035501255.1 Mycobacteriales bacterium
CGTCAAAGGTCCAACCGCAGCCTTCATGGAGTTTGCGAAGCTCCCACTGAACAGCGACGGGATCGCGACCTACTACGAGGGGCTGATCGACGGCCTCGTGGCCGACCGCCGCACCGAACACCTCCCCACGTTGGAAACCGATGTTCTGATGGACACGCCGACGAAACGCCGCCGCGTCGCCGATGAGACGCTCGGGTTCGCGCTGGCGCTCAGCTAGCCCCATTTTCCGCGGTTGATGGTGGGTAGTCCGCGGGTTTTGTGATGCGGTGTGCGGGTGTGCGGGGGTTTGCGGTTGTCCTTGGTGGGGATGCTGTTGTGGCAACACCGGGTCTGTGTGGACGTTTGTTCCGTCCGATCGGGCCGATAGTGTTGTGGCAACATGTTCGTCAAGGAAACCACTGTCAAGCGGTCTGGCCGCGCGTACACCTATCTGCAGTTGGTCGACGGGTATCGGGATGAGAACGGCAAGGTCCGGCATCGTGTTGTGGCAAACCTGGGGCGGAAGGATGCGCTGAAGGACTCCGGGCAGCTGGAGGCGCTGGCGGGATCGTTCGCGAGGTTGGACCCGCCGATGGCCGGGACCCGCCGGTCGGTCGGTCCGTTGTTGCTGGTCGAGCATTTCCTGCGCGAGCTCGCGGTGAAGGACACCGTTGATGGGGCGCTGCCCAGGAGCGCGCGGTCGGTCCTGTCGGTCGGTGAGGTCGTGTGTGCTCTGGTCGCGAGCCGGTTGTGCTCGCCCTCGCCGCTGTATGACATTGCGGGCTGGGCCTCGGGCGCGGCGGTGCACGAGCTGCTCGGGATTCCGCCGGCCTTGTTGAACGATGACCGTCTCGGGCGGGCGTTGGAGACGTTCGCGGTCTACGCCGAGGATCTCCGCTCGAGGGTCGCGGCGCGTGCGATCGAGCGGTTCGGCGTTGACGCCGGCCGGTTGCACATCGATCTCACCACGGTCGGCGTCAGTGGTGCGTATGAGCACTCGGCACTGGTCGCGAAGGGCTGGGCGTCTGACCGTCGGGTCGCCAGGCAGGTCCGGACGTTGCAAGCGTGCGCGCCGGACGGGACGGTGCTCTACAGCCGCCCGGATCCGGGGAACGCGGCGGAGCTCTCGTTGGTCGGCGCGTGCCTGGAACGACTGCTGAAGATCTCGGGTCCGGGGTTGTTGATCGTGTGTGACTCTGCGATGGGTCAGCCCAAGACGATGCGTGAGATCGACGATGCGGGCGTCAGGTTCGTGGTGCCGTTGCGCGCGAGCGCGGGGTTCCGCGAACGGTTCCTCGCCGAGGTCGGCCACCAAGCCTTGCGCCGGGTTCGGTACGTGCCCGAGCGTGAAGCGAAACTCGCGCCGGAGCTGCGGACCGTGTTCAAGGGCGCGTTGCGTGACTGGGAGATCCCGGCCACCGGCGAGCATCCGGTCCTGAAGCTGCGGGTCGCGTACATCCACTCCTCAGAAGAAGCGACCCAGGTCGCCGACGCGCGCGAACGTGCGCTGCAGAAGGCCGAGGACGCGCTGGCGCGGATGCACAACGGACTCGGTGGCCGGTACTACAAAACCCGCGAGCAGGTCGAACGTCGCGTCGGGCAGATCATCGGCCCCAACATCGCCGGCCTGATCGACGTGACCGTCAACACCCGCAAGGGGAAGCTGACCCTCGCCTGGGAACGCAACCACGACGCGATCGCCACAGCCGCGAGCTTCGATGGGATCTACGCGCTCGCGACGAACCTCCCTGGCCGAGTCACCGCCGGCCAGGTCCTGCGGCTCTACAAGGACCAGCAGATCGTCGAACGGCGCCACCGCGATACGAAGCAAACCCTGAAGGTGCGCCCGATCTTCCTGCACAACGACGACCGCGTCCACGCACTCCTGAGCATCGTCGGGATCAGCCTCCTGATCTTCGGGCTGATCGAGGCACAGACCCGTGCCGAGCTCGACCCCGAACAGCAGCTCCCCGGACTGCTGCCCGAAGGCCGCGCAGCCAGACCGACCGGCCGCAACATCCTCGCAGCATTCCAAGGCCTCGGCCTGACCTACACCCACACCGGCATCCAACTCGACCCGCTCACCGACACCCAACAACACATCCTCGAGCTACTCGGAATCCAGCTCCCCTGGCCGCAACAGGCAGATCATGCCCTTACGAACCGCGGAAAATGGGGCTAGCGCTAGCCGAACGTGAACACGTACGCCTCGGCGCCGGCATCGTGGAAACTGATCTGGAGCGTGTGCTCGTGGACCCTGTCGTGTTGGCGTACGAGCTGGTACAGGCGTCCGTCCCGGAGTACGCCGGTTCCGTCCTCGTCGACGTCGAGGCCTGCTGATGGGCCTGGAGCCCCGCCGTCCAGGAGTACGTGGAAGGGGATCTGCGCTCGTGCTGCGGCGGATAGCACGAGATGCGCGTCGCGCGCGTGGAACCGGAAGGCGATACTGCCACCGGCCTGCTCGAGGACGACGTTCTCGCGCCCGATTGTCCAATCGCCCGCGAGCGCCCATTGGTTGACGCACAGCCGCTCGGTGAGCTGGTAGGCGCGGCGTTCGTCGA
>DATJWM010000027.1:0-5831 GCA_035501255.1 Mycobacteriales bacterium
CCTCGTAGCCGTAGTCATCGAGCAGCTCAGCCAGCCACCCCCAGCCGAACGCCGCCTCGAACGCCACCGGCGTATGCGTCGGGTACTCGCCAATCAACTTCAGGATCGTCTCGACCCCGTTGGTGACGTTGCGGTTCTTCAACACCCCACCGCGCTCATCGACCACCGCCACCTGCGACCGCTTGCGATGCACATCGATACCGACGTAGACAGACATTGCCGGGCCTCCTTCCCGAGCTCGTGTACACCCGCGAACCTAAATTCGCCGGGCTGAGCAAGGAAGGGGGCCAGGCCCGGCCCCCATAGAGTCAGGTCAGCGGCCGTTTTCGGTGCTCCGCGAGGGTCCCGAGGATCGCGATATTGACCACAGAATGACCACAGCCGAGCACGGCGGCGCTCGGATCGCGCACCTGTCGCCGGGAGGCGGGTGCGCGGGTTGCGCAGAACGTTGGACTGGCGACGGCCACGCGGGGCGTCCACGCACCACGCCAACGGCGCCGCCGCTGAGGCCCGCCCGCTAACTCGCACTACAGAGCACTCCGGTGTCCAGTCGCCGAGCGACTCCTACACGAAGCCTCATTGTCGGACGTCCGTCAGAATCCGCGACATCGCAACGTGTCATGAATGCGGCCGACCCAGACGGGATCTCGGGCGTTGACGCGAGGAAGCTTGCTACGCCGTACGCTGCGCGGATGAGGGCCTTCAAGCGTCGCGGCGTTGCAGTGGTCGCGCTCGCGCTTGGCCTGGTGTCGGTTGTCGGCTCGACGCCGGTGACGGCGATCGGCGAACACGCCGCCACCACCAGCGACGACGCCCGAAAGCTGACGACGGCAACGGTCCGTCAGTTCGGGGTCGCGCCGGCGCCGTACACGATCATCGGCGGGATCTACCAGCCGCGGCGGACCTGCAAATCGTCGGAGGTCAACGCCACGGCAGAGACCCGCCGAGCACCCGACGGCGTGGTCGCTGTCGCGGTGCTGACGACCGACCGCAAGTGCGATATCCACGTCGGCGAGCTGAAGCCCACGCTGTACGACGCTCAGCACAACCCGCTTGATCTGCCGGTCGTCGACAACCCCGACACCGCGAACCCCGCATCGAACGAGGGCTGGATACCGAAGACGACGCTAGGGTTCGCGTGGGACGGCTCCTGGTGCGGCCCCGACGCGACCACCGTCAGCATTCCGCTCACCAAGGGGGCAGTCGAGGCGACCTTCAACGGACCTGAGCCAAAGTGCACGGGAACGAGCGCATCGACCATCATTCCGGGCGCGTTCGGAAACGGACGCGAACCGGTACAGGGGGCCCCTCCCGAATGGCGCTTCCTCACCACCTCGTTCCATGTCCCCGCCGTGACGCGGTCGCCCTCCTTCGTTCACCCTCGCGTGACCTTCACAAACTCGAGCGACCAGCCCGTTGTGCTTCGACCGTTTGCGACGTACGGGATCGGCGTTCGTGACAAGTACGGCGACGGCACTGAAGTCCTGGCACTGCATCCCCTTCGCCTCGCGGCCGGCGCTGACACCGTCCCCGCGGATGGCTTGCTGACAGTGAAACTTCCATCAGAGTCGATCGTCACCGACTACCGCAACCTGCGAGGTCGGCGAGTGACGGCGACATTCTCGATGGCGGGTGTGCCAGACGCCGACGCGACAAGTCGTCTGAACCATGCGTCGCTCACCAGCTATGAGGGCGGCCACTGCCGGCTCGATGGCCGCCGCATGCGCACCTTCACCACCTACTACAACAAGGAGTGCGACAGTCTCCCGTGGCGGTTCGTGACCAAGCCCACGCCTGCGACGCAGGTCCTGCATGTGAGATGGCATGGGTACTGCGCCTCCACCAAACTCGCAAGAGGGCACAAGCGTGAGACGAAGAAGTCCGTCGTTGTCGGGGTCGCGGACATCGTGAACATGAACCCGCGGAACGGGCACTGTTCGGTGAGACGTGGCAAGGTCGCCATCCGACTGAGTGCCCCGCTCGGCTCGCGACACATCCACCACGCCGCGACCGAGCCCTAAAGACATCCGCTGAGGAGCGCCAGCGCGTTCGGCCACCAGTCCGCGTCACGAACGACGGCATCAAGCGCCACCGGAGCAAGAGCGGCTTCCCCCTATAGACGTGCTGCTACCTGAGGAAACGCACAGCACTCATCGTCGCTCGATGGTGACTGGTCCCCCACCGAACAGGCTTCCGCGTGGAATCGACCACGAGAACTTGGCTTCCCCGACCGCCAACGGGACGTGCATCTGCATGGCGTAGGTCACGTCGTACCCTGCGCGCACAACGCGAACTACATCGCAGTTGAGCCGGTAGGTGCTCACATGCGGGTGATGCCCGGCGTAGATGCCGATTTGATAGATGGGACAGGGCGACAGTTCGATGTCATGACCGGTCGGATTGCTCAGCGTGACGGTGAAGCCCATCCTCCCGCCGGCAAGAGCCGTCTCGGGGTGCACGACGGACAGCTTGAGCCCGCGGTAGGCATGCGGACTCGATGTGTGCCGGGCGGGGCGGCCGACTCGACTTACGCCGACTCCACAGATGCTGTTGAACGGCCCATGTGCCTTAACAGCGCCGCCGCCCGGAAGGCCGATGATCTCGCCTGCGTACTGATGTCGGCGGGCCCTCCTGAGATGATGAGGACTGTTGTTGGCGCCGCAACCGCTGGCCGTCGCGATCGTTAGCCCGGCGGACTGCCCAGTCTTCAGATTCGCGGGCCATTGCCCGTTCTGGTCGAACATCGTGTCGTGTGATGGGTGTAGGAGCGTGGTGTGGCCGCTCACCTTCACACCGACCAGCCGGGTCGGGCGCCCCTCCAGGGTGCATGGTGAATGACCAACGTTCGTCAGCTTGATGACGATCGCGAGGTTGCCCGCAGCGGCGCCTTCCGGCCCGAGGCTCGTGTGAAGCGCGTTCGCTTTGCATGGGCGGTACCGGGCATGCGGGGGGTTCGGGGATGGCGGTGGTCGGGGCGGCGAGGCTGTGCGGTCAACCCAGGGCACTGGCGGCGGGGAAACCGCGATTGGATGTTGGCCAGCGTGGTGGGTGGGACTGCAAGCGACCACGCCGCAGAGACCCGCGAGCATCGCGACGAGCCGTGCCCGCGATGATCTTTGCAACGGCCCTCCGTGCTACTCGGGGTTCGAACCACTAGCGACCCATCCAGTACGTAGACGCGACCGACTAGCCGCAGGTTGGGCTGCTCCGCTGGTATCGAGAGGCAGCCGTAGATCGGTGTGCGACTACGCCGGCTCGGTCCGGAATCGCACGAACGCGGCGACCCGAACAGAGCCGTCATCTATCAATCGGTCGACTGACACCACCAGCCACCTGCGGGCGAGTCGCGTGATTGACGACCCACCCCGTGATTGACGACCCACCCCGCAGTGGCCGTACAGTGGCCGTACAGTGGCCGTACAGGAGGCGAGCGGTATGACGACACCCACTCGGCGGCGGAGCCGGCGGCTTGAGCTGCGCACGACGCCGGAGGAACGGGAACTGCTCGAGCGTGCGGTGGCGGTGACCGGGACGGACCTGACCGACTTCGTGGTGACGCAGGCGAGCCTGGCGGCGCAGAGGGTGCTCACCGACCGGACCGAGTTCACGTTGTCGCCGGATGCGCATTCGGCCTGGGAGGAGATCAACGACCGGCCGGCGCGCAGCCTGCCGGGTCTGCGGAAGTTGATGCGCCGTCCGTCACCGTTCACCGAGTGACCTACCGGCTGCCGGAGCCGCTGGCCGATCGGCACGAGACCGCAGAGTTCGTGTGCAGGTCGGCGGAGCAGACAGAGTGGTTGCGCCGCTACGCCCGCCAGTCCGCGGCCACCGGCACCACCCGGGTCTTCGTCGTCACCGAGACCGGCCAGGACGCGGTCGTCGCCTACTACGCCTGGTGCATGGCGCAGGTGACACATGAGCAGGCTCCGGCGCGGATGCGAGCTGGGGCGGCCCGTTACCCGCAGCCGGTCGCGCTGCTCGCTCGGCTCGGCGTCCACGTCGACCACGAAGGACAGGGTCTCGGCGCCGGGCTGATGCAGGACGTGTTCGCCCGGCTCGTCGAGATCTCCCCGAAGATCGGATGCCGGGGGCTGTTGGTGCACGCGGAGTCGGAGGCAGCCCGTGACTTCTATCTGCATCTGGTGCCCGAGTTCGAATCCAGTCCAACCGATGAGCTGCATCTGCTGCTGTTGATGAAGGACATCCACCGCACCCTTCGACAGAGGTGAGCGTCACGGCTACTGCTCGAAGGCGCTCCCCTGCCTCGGTGGGACGCGGGAGTCTGCTGCCAGTTCCCGGTCGATGTAAGTGTCCATCAGCTGCTTACCGGTCTCGTACCGGTGGCGCATCAGGTGCGTGTACACCTCCTGGGTGATCACCGGCGAGTGGTGCCCGAGCCGCTGCTGCACGTCGAAGATGGTGAGTCCGGCGTCGAACATCAGCGACGCGGCGGTGTGCCGCAAGGTGAGCCAGGTCATCCGCCGGTCGGCGAGCCCGGCGCGTTTCGCCGCGACGCGGATCGCGTCGCGGGAGAAGTTCGACCGCAGTGGATGCGTGCCGGTTCGGGTGGTGAAGATGAACTCCCTCGGCCCGGCGTCCGGACAGTAGGTAGCGATGTGGCGGTTGAGCTCGTCGAGCACCATCGCCGGAACAGGGACGATGCGATGGTCGTCGGTCTTCGACCCGCGCTTCTCATACAGCTGCGCGCCGTTCTGGTTGATCACGACCCGGCCGAACGCGATCTCGGCGTGCAGCGGGTTGAGGTCACCGCGGCGCACACCCAGGATCTCGTTGCACCTGGGGCCGAGCCAGCCGCCCGCGACGATCATCGCCCGGTACCGGCCGTTGGTCTTCAACCCGGCGTACCGCGGGTTGTCGTCGACCAGGCCGTCCGCGAGCGCCATCAGCTCGCCCGCGGTCAGCACGTCGTCGAAGCTCTTGCGCCGGTCGGGCTTCTTCGGCAGCCGGATCTCTACGCACGGGTCGATGATCAGCCGGTCTCGCACCGCTCGGCGCAGCGGGCCCCGGAGCAGCCCGTAACAGGCGCGGACGCTGTCCCCTTTCATCTTCGTCGACAGCCCGGCGATCCAGTCGTCGATGTCCGACGGCCGGATGTCGCAGATCCGCCAGTGCCCCCAGTACGGCAGCACATGCAACCGGGCACGACCCTCGTCGGTGTAGCGGCGGGACCGGGAGATCTGCCGGGAGTCCCACCACTTCGCGTACACCACCGAGAACCGGGTCTCCCGCTCCTCCCGGGTCACGTGCAGGCCGCGGGAAAACTCCAGATCCACCTCGGCCCGGCGTTCGTTAGCCGCCGCCGGCGGCCGCTTCGCCGTCCCGCCGGCGAACCGCTCGGTGCGTTCCCGCCCTGCCGGGTCGCGGTAGCGCAGGTCCCAGCCATTGGCTCAATACCGCAGTGAAGACATCTGAAATCACCCGTTCCCGTTCGCGATCTTGACCACAAGATGACCACGACCTGGGCTGAAACTGCCGGTTACGCGGGGGTACGCAACGCCACGCGACAGCAGCAAAGCCCCAGGTCAGGCCCATAATTTGTGAGTCTGCACGCTGGGTGCGGCAGGTTCTGCGCCCCGCTCCGGAGGCGGGAGCGCAGGTTCGAATCCTGCCGGGGGCACTTTGTGAAACTGCAGGTCAGAGGCGGTTTTCGGCTCTGCTAGCGATCTTGAAACGATGCGTTGGCTGGCGTTGAGTACACGTTTGGTACACATGCCGGCGAGGATTCTGGCGACCGGCCTCCCCGCTCGGAGTACCAAAGACCAGGTCGGTCTCGCGGCGGTCGTCAGGTTTTCCGAGCATTCGCAACAACT
>DATJWM010000028.1:0-13338 GCA_035501255.1 Mycobacteriales bacterium
CCTAGCACTTCATCGCCGCGGGTGAACGGCGACCGAGAATGTCGCGTCGGTCGATGCGCTCGCGAGGACCGCCGCTTGGCGGCGGCTCGCGGCAACGATGATGACGGCCGCGTCGGTCGAGGGCTGGTCGGCCTCTTGTCCGGAGCCGGTGGACGGTGTGGTGAGGACAAGGACGTTCCGGACGACGACCGCGCCAGTCTGCGCTTCGGTGGAGACACCGAGCGGCGTACCGATGACGTCCACCAGGTCACCGGCATGCACGAGCGCGAGCGCCGCCGGACCGTCGGCCAACCGGACCGGTACGGCGAGGGCACCGGCCGCAGTGGCGGCGAGCAGGGCCGGTGAGAGCAGGCGGACGGCCGTGATCGGCTCGCCCGCCGTGAGTGGAGAGGCGAGCAGGCGGCCGACGACGGCCTCGCTCGCCGCGAGTGCGGCCGTGGGCACGTCGGCGGTGGGGAGGTGCTCGACTCGCAGGTCGTCGGGGGCGAGGGGTTGACCGCCGGGCAGCGCGCGGGCCGCTACCCAAACCGCGCTCGACGCGGGCGGCGCCGGACGGAGAACGTGCAACGACGCAAGCACGGCGAGTCCGGCGAGTGCGGCCGCCGCCACCCGCCGATGCCGTCGCAGGCGGCCCGCGGCCGCACGCAGGGCGGCGGTGGCGGCGCGCAGGTCCATGATCGCGACCGTAGGAGAGCCGCGCCGTCGGTGGCCGACGACAGGACCCGACTGTGGGTAGCCCGGTCGACGCCCTCGGTTGGGGAAAGTGGTGCTAGGCGACCTTGCTGCCGTCGCCCTTCGATCCGCTCTTGGCGGGCTCGGCCTTTTTCGGCTTCGAGGCCGATGCTGCCGGGTCGGAAGTGCTCGACGGGCTCGAGGACGGTGCGGGCGAGCCGTTGCTGGCGGCGGTCGAGGAGGAATCGGATGACGAGGAGTCGGCCTTCGCGTCGGAGGCGGCTGTGGTCGACGACGACCCGTTGCGGCTGTCGGTCTTGTAGAAACCGGAGCCCTTGAAGACGACGCCGACCGGCGAGAAGACCTTGCGCAACTTGCCCTTGCACGCCGGGCACTTGGTCAGCGGCGCGTCGCTGAAGCTCTGGACGGCCTCGAGCGTTTCGCCGCACTTCGTGCAGGCGTACTCGTAGGTCGGCATTGCCCCTCCTCGTCGCGTGGCCGGTGCACGGCCGGGTCACGTGGCCGTGCGCCCGCCGGCCGTCGGCGTTGGCACTCGATGCCGCCGACTGCTAATTGTGCCATGTCAACGTTCCCGATGCCGGGAAAAGTCCCGATAATCCCGCCCGATACGCTGGCGGCCGTGAACGTGGACCTGTCGGGCCCCGTTTCTGGGGGCCGGGTCCGACGTCGTACTGGCGCCGCCCGGCTGCGGCGAGCCGTCGGCTTGTTGGCCATCCTGGGGCTGGTGGGTGCGCTCGCTGCCTGCGGTGGCGCGAGCGCGGTGACGCCGCCTCCGCCCTCGCTCGGAACCGTGGTCGACATCCAGGTTCCGGCCTCGATCGCCAACATCCCGCTGGTCGAGGCGAACGGCACGACGACGACGCTTGCGGCTTATCGCGGCAAGACGGTCATGATCGCTGACTTCCTCAGCCTCTGTACCGACATCTGCCCGCTGATCTCGGCGAACACGGTGGCGCTCGCCCGCGCGCTCAACCAGGACGGCGTCGGCAACGATGTCGCGCTGCTCGAGATCAGCGTCGACCCGCAGCGCGACACCCCGGCGCGTCTTGCGGCGTACCAGAAGTTGTTCGGGCCGACGGTGCCGAACTGGACGCTGCTGTCCGCGTCACCGGCCAACACCAAGCGGCTCTGGGCGTACTTTCATGTGAGCTACGGCCGCCAGAAGGAGCCGAACCCACCCGCGCGGGACTGGTTGACCCACAAGCCCTTGACCTACGACGTCGAGCACTCCGACAACCTGATCTTCCTGGACCCGCAGGGCAACCAGCGCTTCCTCGTCAACGCCAGTGCGGACGTCCAGAACCACCCTGTACCGGGGAAGCTCGTGCAGTTCCTCGATGGCGAAGGGATCAAGGCGCTCAACAAGCCGAAGGTCGTCGACGACTGGACCGTCACCCAAGGTCTGTCCGTATTCAGCTGGATGCTGAACACTCACCTGTCCGACTCGTCGTGAGGCGGGTGGCCGCCGGCCTCGTCGTTACCCTTGCCCTGCTCGGCATCGCGAGTTGCACCGGGACCTCCGCGGCGGCGGGCCGGCCGGGAACGGATCAAAACCTGACCCTCTCAGCGCGCAGCACGCCGCAGTTCGGCCGGTTCCTCGTGATCGATGGTTGGACGTTGTACATATACCCGCCCGACCACCAGAAGGCCGTGACCTGCACGGGTGCGGACGACTGCAAGGGTGCGTGGCCACCGCTGTTCCTCGGATCGGGTCACAAGGTGATGGCCGGACCGGGCGTCCAGAGCGCCTTGATCGGCACGATCGCCGGTGATGGGGGGCGGGTGGTGACCTACAACCACTGGCCGCTCTACTACTACATCGGCGACCACAAGCCGCTCGACGTGAACGGTCAGGATCAAGGCTTCAACTGGTACGTGATCGCTCCCAACGGCGTACCAACGAAGACCGGGCCACACGGCGGCCCCGCCTGACCAAACGGCGTGACGCCGTTGTGCTCTGACCAAACGGCGTGACGCCGTTGTGCTCTGGCCGTAACGGCGTGACGCCGTTGGTCAGGTGACGTGCACTTTCGTCGTGCAGCCGACGTAGCCGCTGATGCTCGCTTTCGCGGCGTACGTGCCGGCGGCGTGCGGGACATGAATCTTGGCGAGACCCTTCTTGTTGGTCTTCTTCGAGACCTTGGCGAAGGACACCTTCGCGCCCTTGACGGGATCTCCCGCATCGACGACCTTGATCGCGACCTTCTTGCCGCCTTTCGTCGTGCTCGGAGATGCCGAACAGCTCAACCGCGGACGGATCTCGGTCGAGAAGATCGCGTCCTTCTTTGCTTGCGCGTAGTTTCCGATGAACGCGGTCACCACCAGTGGGCCGTGGGAGCCGGATGCCAGCATCGCTCCCGGCGCCTGGTTGGGCGAGTTGGAGACGTGCGTCTTCGGACCGAAGTGGGTGTCCGCCTTGTTGCTGCGGCTGGCGTAGGTCCCGCCGGAGCCGTACCACAGCACCCAAATCCGACCGCCGGGCCCGGTCGCCAGCGTCACCTCGTACTCGCCCGGCGTCTTCAACTTCGCGAACGGCTTCTTCGCCCCGACCTTCCAGACATAGACGCCCTGGTTGTCGTAGCGCGAGTAGGCCACGAACGGCTTGCCGTGGGCGATGACAATCGGCACCCGCTCGTGCGTTGCGCCGGTCAGGTTGTTGGCCTTCTGGTACGTCCCCGGTGCCTGCATCCGGGTCCCAGTGCTCGGCAGAACCTGCTGGACCTGGATCCCCCCACCGTTCTTTTTGATGTTGCTGCTCGAATACCACGCGATCCACGCTTTGGACCCGGTCGCGGCCACGCCCGGCAGGTCAGCGTAGTTTCCGGTCGGTTCGGTGTGACCGTCGAACGACGACGGCGGGTTCGCCGAGGTGGGGAAGCCGACGTTGTACTGGATTCGGTCGCCTCCGTACTCGGCCGTGATGATTGACGTGGAGCCGATGGCCGCGACCGAGGCGTCGTTGGCGAAACTCGTCTCCGCTGTCAATCCTCCGGCGTGAAGGGTCCACGCTTTCCCGTTCGAACTGGTGAAGTAGTACTCGGCGGGAGTCCCGTACGGGCTGGCAGGGTTACTTCCCTTCGCGCCGTTGAACGCGATCACGCGCATACCGTCCGCCTTGAGGATGACCGGGTCGGCGGCGATCACCGACCACCCCTTGGTGACCGTGATCACCTTGCCGACCGGCTTGTCTCCGCCGCTCAGGATCCGCGCGTCAATGCCGTACGTGTGCGAGGTGCCCGTGCCGTAGGTGTGCATCCAGGCCGCTTCGTACGTGCTGCCGAACTGAGCGACCGACGGTGCGTCCGTGCCGGCGGTGAGGTCGCTCGGCGTGGAGATCGCCTTCCAGCCGGTCGACTTGCCGCCCTTCGCGGCGGCGCCTGATGCGGGTGCCACCATCGCCCCCGCGGTTGCGAGCGTGGTGACGACGGCTGATCCGGCAGCGACCCACCTGCGCATCAGGGTCTCCTTTGACGTCGGGCAAGGAGCGGAACTCAAGGCGATACCGGGACGTTAACCACATAGGCCCTCGGGCGCCAGCCCGGGCGGATTAATTTGCCGGCCGAACGGGTAAACCATCTGGATCTGTCAGCCGTCTTACACCTGGGGACCCAAAACGGATTTCCCATGGCCTCCGGAGTCGACTCCCGGGCACAATGGAGTCGCTCCCCGCCCGGAAGAAGGCACATGCACTTCGCGCGTCCCGCCCCACGCACTCTGATCGCAGCAATTGCGGCAGGCGTGGTGTTGGTCGGTGTAGGCACTGCGGCGGTGATCGCCGCGACTGGATCTTCCAGTGGTCACCAGAAGGTCGGGTCCGTGTCGCAGGGCGACCTGCCACCGGCCACGCTCGCGGTCGCGCACCTTCACGGCAAGAAGGTGCCGGTCGGTCGCCAGCTGCGCTTGACCGTCGCGAACGGTGCGTTCAGCACGGTGGCGGTCAAACAGCGCGGGAGCGGCCGACTGCATGGCTCGTTCAATCCGACGCACACCCGCTGGCGCAGCGCGAGCATCGTCGGACCGTCGAGCCGGCTGCGGGCGTCGGTCACCTACGTCGATCTGTCCCACACGACCTTGCACAAGACGCTGACCCTGCGCACGCGGAGTGCGAAGGCACACGTGAACGCGTTGCTTTCCCCCGGTGGTAACGCCGTGGTCGGAGTGGGATCGCCGGTCGTTGTCAGCTTTGACCGACCGATCCCGACGTCGAAGCAGGCGGCGGTGGAAGCGGGGCTGTCGGTGACGACCAAGCCGAAGGTGGTCGGTGCGTGGCACTGGATGAGTGACCAGGTCGTGCACTGGCGTCCACCGACGTACTGGAAGCCGGGCACGAAGGTGACCGTGTCCTCCTACCTCCAAAACGTCAAGATCGCTCGCGGCGAGTGGGGAGCGGTCGGTCACCACTCCACCTCGTTCAAGATCGGTCCCTCTCACATCAGCATCGTCAATCAGGCCACCCACCAGATGAACGTCTACGACGACGGCAAGCTGATCAAGACGTTCCCGGTGAGCACGGGTCGCTCGCAGTACCCCACCATGGACGGCGTCCACATCGCGCTCGCGAAGTCGCCGGTCGTCGAGATGGACTCCGCCACCGTGGGGATCCCCAAGGGCAGCCCGGGGTATTACGACGAGACCGTCTACTGGGATGTGCGGATTTCCAACGGTGGCGAGTTCGTGCATGCCGCGCCGTGGTCCGTGGGCGACCAGGGGCACGTGAACGTCTCCCACGGTTGCGTCAACCTGAGTACGACGAATGCCCAGTGGTTCTTCCACTGGGCGCTCAACGGCGACGTCGTCGACGTGTACAACGGGGTACGACCCCCGGAGTCGGGCGACCCGGGCACGGCAGACTGGAACATGTCCTGGAAGCAGTGGCTCGCTGGTGACGCTTCGCCCACCGCGGCGGCCAAGGCGTTGCATCCCGGAATGCCGCGGCTGCAGGAGCCGGGGTTCGGTCCGCCGAAGCACGCGACCCACAAGCACGCGACCCACAAGCACGCGACCCACAAGTCCTCTCGGTCACACTCGTCCTGAAACGGGAACTGATCGTCCGGTCGGCGCCCTATCCGTGCCGGTCGGCGTGCACGATCCCGGCCGGTCGGACGGCGGCATCCACCCGACGGTCGTGGGCCTCGACCGGCAGGTCGGCCAGCAGTTCGTCGTCGAAGATGACCGCGACGACCGGTGCGGTCACCGCGGTCAGGGCCCGGTCGTAGTAGCCGCGTCCCCGGCCCAGGCGCTGCCCGGCGCCGTCGACCGCAAGTGCCGGGACGATGACGAGATCGACCGCCGTGAGGGCCGTCGGGCCGAGCCGATCGCCGCTCGGCGCGACGATCCCCAACGGGCCGGGCACCGCCGGCGAGTTGCCGTCGTACCGAGCCCAGTCGAGGTCCTCTCCTGCGACCACGGGGACGATGACCGCAACCTCCCGGGCGAGGTAGGCGGCGATCAGCTCCGCGGTCGGCGGCTCGGAGGCGAGCGAGAGGTACGCCGCGACGGTGTGGACCTCGGGCCAGGCCGCCAGCACATGTGCGGTGATCGCGGCACCGGCCGCCGAGCGGGCCGACGGTGACCGGGCCGCGCGCCGGGCGAGAATGTCGGCGCGCAGGCGCGCTTTCACCTCCGACGCGACGCTGGACACGGGTCGAGTGTCACAGCAAACCCGAGCCGGGACGACATTAGTCTCACTGCATGACCTCCGGCGTGACGAAGGCTGTCGTGCCCGCCGCCGGGCTGGGCACCCGGTTTCTTCCGGCGACGAAGGCCACGCCGAAGGAGATGCTCCCGGTCGTCGACAAGCCGGCGATTCAGTACGTCGTCGAAGAGGCGGTCCGGGCCGGGCTCGACGACGTCCTGTTCATCGCCGGTCGCGGCAAGTCCTCGATCGAGGACCACTTCGACCGTGCGTATGAGATCGAGGATCGCCTCGAGGGAGACGCCGGCAAGCGCGACCTGCTCGACCGGGTCCGGGCGGCGGCCGACCTGGCGACGATCCACTCCGTCCGCCAGGGCGAGGCGTTGGGCCTCGGTCACGCGGTCCTGTGCGCCGCGGAGCACGTCGGCGACGAGCCGTTCGCGGTCCTGCTGGGTGACGACCTGATCGACGAGCGCGACCCGTTGATGCCCCGGATGATCGCGGCCAGGGAGCGACTCGGCGGCTGCGTGATCGCGCTGATGCAGGTGCCGCACGACCAGATCAGCCTGTACGGCTCTGTGGCGATCGAACCCACTGACGATCCGGACCTCGTCCGGGTCACCGGCATGGTGGAGAAGCCGACGCCGGAGGAGGCGCCGAGCGATCTCGCGATCATCGGTCGCTACGTTCTGTCGCCGGAGATCTTCGACGTCCTTCGCTCGACCCCGGCGGGCCGAGGCGGTGAGATCCAGTTGACCGACGCGATCGAGGCGCTGACCGGCCGCGGAAACAGCGCGGGCGGGCCCGTCCACGGGCTGATCTTCCGCGGCCGTCGTTACGACACCGGTGACAAGGCCGACTACCTGCGCGCGATCGTCCAACTCGCGTGTGACCGCGCCGATCTCGGGCCGGCGTTTCGTGCCTGGCTCGCCGACTTCGCGGCCGCTCGACTGCCGGCGGGGGATCCCGTGGAACCACTCCAGCCATGACCGGCCCACCGTGACCGAACCGCTGAAGTCCGTCGATGCCCAGCTCGCCGATGTGATGGCGGTGGTGTCGCCTCTCGGTGGCCTCGAGCTGACGCTCAGCGACGCGCATGGGTGTGTGCTGATCGAGGATGTGCACGCCTCGTTTCCGTTGCCGCCGTTCGATAACTCGGCGATGGACGGTTACGCCGTACGCGCCGATGACATCCGCGCCGCGGCCGCCGGAGCGCCGGTGGTCCTGCCGGTGGTCGGTGACGTCGCCGCGGGCAGCACCACGCCATACACCGTCCAGCCCGGCCTGTGCGTTCGGATCATGACCGGCGCTCCGCTGCCGCCCGGCGCGGACGCGGTGATCCCCGTGGAGGACACCGACGGGGGAATCGCGCAGGTGGCGATTCGGCGCGCCGTCCCCCCCGGTCACTGCATCCGCCGCGCCGGTGAGGACGCGACGCAAGGCACCGCGGTCCTGGCCGGGGGCACCCACCTCGGTGCCGCCCAGATCGGGCTTCTTGCAGCCGTCGGTCGGGATCGGGTGGTTGTGCGACCGCGCCCGCGGGTCGTGGTGCTCTCGACCGGCAGCGAGCTGGTCGAGCCGGGGCAACCGCTCAACCGTGGGCAGATTCCCGATGCCAATAGCGCGCTGTTGACCGCCGCGGCCGCCGAGTCGGGCGCGATTGCGTTTCGGGTCGGCATCGTGCCGGATGAGCCGGGGATCCTCGCGGACACGCTGGAGGACCAGCTAATCCGCGCCGACGTGATCGTGACCACTGGCGGGGTGAGCGTGGGCGCCTATGACGTTGTCAAGGAGGTCTTGAGCCGGGTCGGAACGGTGTCCTTCGATCGGATCGCGATGCAGCCCGGGATGCCGCAAGGGTTCGGCGTTATCGGGCCGGACAACACCCCGTTCTTCGGGCTGCCCGGCAACCCGGTCAGCTCGTTCGTCTCCTTTGAGGTCTTCGTCCGCCCGGCGCTGCGCCGGATGCTGGGGATCGAGCAGGTTGCCCGGCCGATGGTGCGGGCACGGATCAGCGAGGCGCTGCGATCGCCGAGCGGCAAGCGTTCCTACCTGCGGGGCTGGGTGTCGGTGGAGGAGGGCGTGTATACGGTCCGACCTGTCGGTGGTACCGGTTCGCACCTGATCGCCTCGCTCGCCGCGTCCAACGCGTTGATCGTGATCCCCGAGGACACGACCGCGGTCGAACCGGGGTCGGCGGTGCGGGTGATGCTTCTCGAGCGGCGGCACCAGTGAGCGGTTTCACCCATCTCGACGATTCCGGTGCCGCCCGCATGGTGGACGTCTCCGGGAAGGAAGTCTCGGTCCGCACCGCGACCGCCAAGGCGCGGGTCCTCGTGTCGGCGGAGGTCGTCGGGCTGCTGCGCGGCAATGGGGTCCCGAAGGGGGACGCGTTGAGCGTCGCCCGGGTCGCCGGGATCATGGCGGCGAAGCGAACTCCTGACCTCGTCCCGCTGTGCCATCCGATCGCGCTGCACAGTGTCGCCGTCGATCTCGCGGTGGCCGACGACGCCGTGGAGATCAGCGCAACCGTGCGGACCGCTGACCGGACCGGCGTGGAGATGGAGGCGTTGACGGCGGTCACCGTCGCTGGGCTGACCGTGATCGACATGGTCAAGGGCATCGATCCCGCGGCGTCGATCACGGACGCCCGGGTCATGGACAAGACCGGCGGAGTGCGCGGCGACTGGCATCGCGAGTCATGACCCGCGCGGCCGGGCTCCCCGTCGATGCGCGTGCCCGGGTCATCACCGTGTCCGACCGCTCGTGGGCTGGTGATCGTGCGGACACCTCGGGTCCGTTGCTCGCTGATCTGCTCGGAGGTTTGGGATTCGTGCTGGCAGGGGTGTTCGTCGTACCCGATGAGGCCGACCGGATCGAGGCAGCGCTTCGCGAAGCGGTCGCGGAGGGGATCGATCTGGTGGTGACGACGGGGGGCACCGGTTTCGCTCCTCGTGACGTGACTCCCGAAGCCACCCGACGGGTGCTCGACCGCGAGGCGCCGGGGCTGGCGGAGGCGCTGCGTCAGCACCGGCGGGATGAGGTCGCGACGACGATCCTGTCCCGTGCGGTCGCGGGCGTCGTCGAAACGACCATCGTGGTCAACATGCCAGGATCCACCGGTGGGGTGCGCGACGGGGTGGAGGTGCTCGCACCGGTGATCGGACACGCCATCGCCCAGGTCCGCGGTGGGGATCACTGATGCCCGCGCCTGGCTGGCCGGCGGAGCTGTACGACGCTCCGGTCGCCCTCCGTCCGCTGCGGATGCGTGACCGCGGAAGCTGGACCGCCGCTCGCCGGCGCAACATCGACTGGCTCCGGCCGTGGGAAGCGACGCCACCGTCCGGGCCGAGCACGTTCGGCGTCTCGGCGGCCGTGTTCACCGCGATGACCCGGCGGTTGCGGGCGGAGGCTCGCCAGGGGCTGGCCTTGCCGTTCGTGATCCTCGTGGACGGTGTCTTCGCCGGTCAGATCAACGTCGCGGGCATCGTTCGCGGCTCGATGAACTCCGCTCACGTCGGGTATTGGGTCGATCAGGGCGTCGCTGGTCGCGGGGTGATGCCCACTGCCCTTGCGCTCGTGACCGACCACTGCTTCGGCGCGGTCGGATTGCACCGCGTCGAGGTGAACATCCGGCCGGAAAACACCGCAAGCCGGCGGGTGGTCGAGAAGCTCGGCTTCCGACCGGAAGGGATCCGGGAGCGTTATCTCCACATCGACGGGGCGTGGCGGGATCACCTGACGTTTGCGTTAGTGCGTGAGGATGTGCCCGGAGGCTTGCTACGCCGATGGCACGAAGTGCAGCGCGCTCCCAGCTGAGCCGTTCGGCCAGAACCGCGTCTCGGGCGACGAACGTCTTGCAGTCGAACGAAATCTCGCCTCCAGGTCAGCGCGCGACACACCGGCGGTGGTCCGTGCTCCGGGGGTCATCCGTCGTTAACGTTCAGAAGCGATGTACGCCACCCGTCGGCAGGTTCGATCGTGAGTCTCATCCTGCTGGGACTCGTGGTGATGTGGGCCGTCGTGTTGATTCCGATGTGGCTGCGCCGCCACGACGAGGCGGAAGAAGCTCGCTCGGTCGACCGGTTCGTCAACGCGATGCACACCCTGTCGCGACGGGAGGCGAAGGTGGATCCGAAGCGTTATGGCGTGGTGCCCCGGCAGAACCGTGATCTCGAGGTTCACGTGTCCGGCGCCTCGGCAGGCGGCGGCTCCTCCAGGCCGAGACGCCCCCGCAAGCCCACGGTGACCGCAGCCGACCGTCGTCGCCGTACCTTGCTGGTGCTCGCGGGTCTTGTCGTTGTGTCCTTCATCCTCGCGCTGGTCGTCGGTGGCACCGTGATGTGGACCGTGCAGGTGCTGCTCGACGTGGCGCTTGTCGCCTTCGTCTACTACTCGCGGCGCTGTGCGCTCGCGGCCCAGGCACGCCGCCGGCCGACCCGGCGCCCCGCACCGACGCCACGTCCCGCCGGGCGACCCGCTGCCGCCCGCCCCCGGACGCCCGGTCGGGTGGTGGCGCCGTCGTCGGCGACGGCCGGAGCCGACGTGCTGTTCGACCAGACCGCTCTCGCCGAGCGCGGAGCCCGACAGGTGCCGGTCGCTGCCGAGTATGAGCCGGCAGCGGCCGCCGCCTTGTTCGACCAGGAAGCTCCACCGGTCGAGCGGATACCTGCGGCGGTCGCCAATCCAGTCGCGGGGAGGTACGCCGAGCCGTTCGACCAGGAATACGTCGAGCCTGAGGTTCGGATCATCGCCGCGCCCGGGCGCGAGGTCGGGGGAGTCCCGGAGGAGGTCGCTTCGGCCGGTCCGGTCGAGCAGGAGCGCATCGGCGGTCCCCTGTGGGATCCGGTGGCGGTGCCGAAGCCGTCGTATGCGACCAAGCCGGTGGCGCCGCCCCGGCGAACCCGCGCGCCGATCATGGAGCCTCTGCTACCACCGGTCGAACCGGTCGCCGAGACCGACGAGGTCGAGGATCTCGAGGAGATCCTCGACCGCCGCTGGGCCGTCAACGACTGATCCTTCGGGCCAGGCCTGCGAGCGATGAGGTCGGCTAAACTGGCCCGTTCGTAGGGGCTGTAGCGCAGCTGGTAGCGCACCTCGTTCGCAACGAGGGGGTCAGGGGTTCGAGTCCCCTCAGCTCCACCAAAGGGATCCTGACGGTTGACCCTTGCGTTGCGGACGCGTCGAGCAGTCGGTCGAGCAGGACTCAGACCAGCTGGTCGAACCGGTTGGCGAAGGAGGGGCTGGAGCGAGTGAGTAAGAGCCCGCTGAAGGAGCCGAACTCGTCGCGGGACGGTCGTCGAGTGACGCCGGAGGAAGCGGGAGCTTTGCGGGCCGTTGATCCGGCACAGCTCGGGGCGCGGATTCGTGATCTGCGGTTGGCTGCCAAGCTCACCCAGGGCGGGCTTGCCGGCTCCGACATGTCGGTGGGGTATGTGTCCCGTATCGAGGCCGGGCAGCGCCGTCCTGATTCGGAGAAGCTGGAGATCATCGCTACCCGTCTGCAGGTCAGCGTTGCTGACCTGCTTCCACCGCTGGGCGAAAGGGCGCATGCTGCTCGCCTGCAACTGCGGTTTGCTGAGCTCGCGTTGGAGTCCGGAGATTTCGCCGAAGCTCAACGGTCGGCGTCGGAATGGTTGGCCGACCCAGGCAATGCGCCGCGCGACGAGTTGCGCGCCGATGCCACCTATGTGCTTGCCCGGGCGCTCGAAGGTCAGGGCCAGCTACGGGAGGCGATCAACGAGTACGCGCGGCTCCAAGACCCCGCGAAGGCCGGCATCCGCTGGCTGGCCGCCACGTTGGGCGTGATGCGGTGTTGCCGTGAGTGTGGTGACGTCAATCGAGCGATCAACGTAGGGGACGCTGCGCTGGTCGTGTTGAGCGCGGGCGGACTCGAGGAAACCGCGGATTATGTCCAAGTCCTGGTCGGCCTCGCCGCCGCCTGCTTCGAAGTCGGCCAGGAGGACCGGGCGGTACGGATCTCCGAAGACGCTGTTGCGCGGGCGGAGGCCCTTGGGGACCGCAACGCTCGCGCGACGACGTATTGGGCGGTGAGCGTCGTGGAGTCCGCGAGTGGCCACCAATCGATAGCGATCGCGTGGGCCGAACGCGCGTTGGCGCTGATGAGCGAGGTGGAAGATGATCGCAGTCTGGCGCGGTTGCGTGCGCAACTCGGCGCAATGTTGCTGAGGACCGATCCGCCGAGGATCGACGAGGCCGAACGACAGCTTCTGCAGGCTCGAAACGACTGCGCCGAGTCGGGTGCCGGGGTGCTTGACCTGGCCCGGATCGACGTCGGTCTCGCATCGGCGCGCGTTCTCATGGGTGACACGAGCGAGGCGATGGATCTCGCGAATGCCGCCCTTGCCGCTCTTCAGACCGCCGTACCGCTGCTGGCCTCCGCTGCTCACATCGTGATCGGCAAGGCGCGCCTCGTTGACGGAGACCGCGAGAGCGCAGTCGCGTCCTACCGATCGGCCGCCGCTGATCTCACCGCCGCCGGAGCGGACCGAGGCGCAGCCCAGGCCTGGTTCGAGTTAGCGACGCTGCTCGACGAAGTCGGAGAGACGCAAGCCGCCGCCGCCGCTTATCGAAGCGCAGGCGCCGCCGCCGGGCTCAAGGTCACCCAACCTTCGGTTCTCAACAGCCAGGCAACCGCCCGCCAAACCCCCTAGACCCGAAACCGGCCTGTTGACTTTCTTGTAAAGATCTGTGTCAAATATGGGAAAGTTTAGATGAGGCGCTGTGCCAGGGTGCTGCAAAGTGCGCGCGGGTTGCGCTCGCTGGATCGGTTGCAATGAGCCGGATCGGTCCCTACGCGCACTGTCATCCTCGACCCGGGGGAGCCCGACATGTTCCGATCGTTGGCCCAATCCGCTCGCGTGCCTGCGTGCCATCGTCCATTGCGTCGACGGTGCCGCTTCGCGATGGCGCTTTCCGCGGCAGGTGCCGTGATTGCCACCAGCGTGGTGGTGGCAGGGGCTCCGTTTGCATCGGCGGCGTCGACCTCA
>DATJWM010000029.1:0-8713 GCA_035501255.1 Mycobacteriales bacterium
CGTTCGAGCCCGATCCGAGCAACCTTGGACGATTGCGCCAGACCGTCGCGGAGCATGCGTCGCGAGTCGAGATCGTCCAGGCGGCGGTCACCGCGGACGAGGTTTCATGCGTGCCGTTCACCTTTATGGGTCGGTATGGCCACGAAACACGCCCGGGTGAGCCGCCCGGAGTCGAAGTCCCCGCAATTCCAGTCGCGAACCTGTTGCGCGGCGTCGCCGCTGACGCCGGTCGGATCGATCTTGTCAAGATTGACACCGAAGGCAGCGAGGCCGAGCTCGTCGCGGCGATCCCCGGCGAGCTCGAGATCGGTGCTGTCGTCTACGAGGACCGACAGGGGTTCACCCGATGGGTGTACCCGTAGCGCACGGATCGACCTACGAAGGAAGCGCGGCTCCCCGGCTTCGAATCGCCTCGGAGAGTGCTTCTCGCCAATCGGGCATCTCCGGTAGGCCTGCCCGGATCCAGTTGTCATTGGACAACACGGAATACGCCGGTCGCGGCGCGGGTCGCGGGAATGCTGCGGTGGTTGTCGGATGCACGCGGTCGGGGTCGAGACCAAGCTCGACGAAGATCTCGCGCGCAAAGTCGAACCAGGTGGTCGCCCCTCCGCCGGTGCAGTGCCAGATTCCGGGTGGCACCGCGGCCGTTCCAAGCGCGGCCAGTCCGCGGGCGAGATGCACAGACCAGGTCGGCGAACCGTGCTGGTCGTTCACGACATCGACCGTGTCGCGTTCCTTCGCGAGGCGCGCCATCGTCTTGACGAAGTTCTGGCCCGCGGCGCCGTAGACCCAGGCGGTGCGAACGATGTGCGCGTCGCCGCCCGTTTCCAGCACGGCCGATTCGCCTGCCGCCTTTGTTCGGCCGTAGGCGGACCTGGGCGCCACCGGATCGTCGACCGAATATGGCGAGGTGGCATCACCAGCGAAGACATAGTCGGTCGAGATGTGAATGAGCCGCGCACTGTGTGCCGCACACCATCGAGCGAGATAACCCGGTGCACGGGCGTTCAGGTCAAACGCCTGCTCCTCGTGCTCTTCACATGCATCGACCGCGGTGTATGCCGCGCAGTTAACAACGATCGTTGGCGCTGCGCGATTGAGAGTCTCACTGACCGCCGCTGGGTCACAGATATCGAGGTCGGTGACATCTGTGGCGATCACGTCTGCACCGACCGCGCCTAGTACGTCGATCAGGTCGGTCCCGAGTTGCCCGCGCGCGCCGGTGACCAACCATCGACTCACGCGGGGGCCTTGAGCGGGCGCCACCAGGACTCGTTGTCGCGATACCACTGCACGGTCGTCGCCAGGCCGTCGTCGATGCCGGTGGTCGGCTGATACCCGAGTTCGTCACGCAGCTTCGAGTCGTCGAGGGAGTAGCGCCGGTCGTGACCCTTGCGGTCCTCTACCGGCGTAATGAACGACTCGTCGCGACCGCAGGCCTCGAGCAGCCGAAGGGTGAGGTCGCGGTTGGTGAGTTCGATTCCCCCGCCGATGTTGTAGATCTCACCGCTCCGACCGCGCTCGAGTGCTAGCGCGATCCCGCGGCAGTGATCGTCGACATGTAGCCAGTCACGGACGTTCAGCCCATCGCCGTAGAGCGGCACCGGCAGGCCGTCGAGCAAATTGGTGACGAACAGCGGAATGACCTTCTCGGGGTACTGATAGGGCCCGTAGTTGTTCGTGCATCGCGTGATGACGACGTCGAGGTTGTGGGTCACGACGTAGGAGCGAGCGATCAGGTCCCCGCCCGCCTTGGCGGCGGAGTACGGCGAGCTCGGCTCCAGCCGGTCGGTCTCGGTGAAGGATCCGGAGGCGATCGAGCCGTACACCTCGTCGGTCGATACCTGAAGCACGCGAGGAACCGAGGCCCGTAGACAGGCATCGAGCAGTGTCTGCACGCCAACGGCATTGGTCATGACGAAATCGGCGGCGCCGGCGATCGAACGGTCCACGTGAGACTCGGCCGCGAAGTTCACCACCAGATCGTGGCCGGGCAATACCTCGTCAAGGAGGGCAACGTCGAGAATGTCGCCCTTGACGAAGGAGTACCGCGGGCTGTCGGCAACCGGCAGGAGGTTCTCGAGGTTTCCGGCGTAGGTGAGCTTGTCGTAGACGGTCACTTCGGCGCCCCGGTACGCCGGGTAGCCGTCGGCCAGCAAGGTGCGGACGAAGTGTGAGCCGATGAAGCCCGCACCTCCGGTGACGAGAAGTCGCACCGATCAAGGCTATTGGAGCGCCACCCGCCCGTCATCGCCCAAGCGGCCTACCGGGTCGATAATCTCGACCGACTATGAGAGGCATCATTCTCGCGGGCGGCACGGGTTCGCGCCTGTGGCCGATCACGCGTGCGATCTCCAAGCAGCTCATGCCGATCTACGACAAGCCGATGGTCTTCTACCCGCTGTCGACGCTGATGATGGCGGGGATCCGCGAGGTGCTCGTCATCACCACCCCGGAGGACGCGGAGCAGTTCCGCCGCCTGCTCGGCGACGGCTCGCAGTTCGGGATGGTGATCTCCTACGCGATCCAGGACGAGCCCAACGGGCTGGCGCAGGCGTTCGTGATCGGTGCCGACTTCATCGGCGGTGAGTCGATCGCGCTCGTCCTCGGCGACAACATCTTCTACGGCTCCGGGCTCGGCTCCCAGCTGGCACAGCTCGCCGACGTCGACGGCGGGCAGATCTTCGCCTACCAGGTCGCCAACCCGGCTGACTACGGCGTGGTCGAGTTCGCCTCTGACGGCACGGTGATCTCGATCGAGGAAAAGCCCGAACATCCCCGAAGCTTCTACGCCGTACCCGGGCTGTACTTCTACTCCGCCGACGTCGTCGACATCGCGCGGGGGCTCACCCCGAGCGCGCGGGGCGAGTACGAGATCACGGCGGTCAATGACGCCTACCTTCGACAGGGTCGCCTCGGGGTGAGCGTGCTTGCCCGCGGCACCGCCTGGCTCGACACCGGGACGTTTGCCAGCCTCGTGCAGGCCTCCGAGTTCGTCCGTGTGGTCGAGGAACGGCAGGGACTCAAGATCGGATGTCCGGAGGAGATCGCGTGGCGCAACGGCTGGCTGTCTGACGCGGCCCTCGCCGAGCACGCGCAGGCGATGCGCAAGAGCGGGTACGGCGATTACCTCGACATGCTTCTGCGCAGCGCGCCCAGCGGGGGATCGGCGTGAGGATCGAGGAACTCTCGATCGCAGACGCTTACGTCATCACTCCGGTCGTGCATGGCGATCCGCGCGGGATGTTCACCGAATGGCTGCGTGGGGACAAGTTGGCCGAGGTAACCCGCCGGCCGTTCGAGGTCGTCCAGGCGAACCACTCGGTGTCCGCGCGCGGTGTGGTGCGCGGGGTGCATCTCGCCGACGTACCTCCCGGTCAGGCGAAGTACGTCTACTGTCCGAGCGGCGCGGTTCTCGACGTCGTCGTGGATGTGAGGGTCGGGTCGCCGACCTTCGGGCGGGTCGAGACGGTGGTGCTCGATGACCAAGACCGGCGCGCGGTGTTCCTCGCCGAGGGCCTGGGGCATGCCTTCTGTTCGCTTCGAGACGCGAGCGCGGTGACCTATCTGGTGTCGACGGCCTACGACCCGAGCATCGAGCGGACGGTCTCGCCGTTGGACCCGGATCTCGGGCTTCCCTGGCCCGACGACATCGGCGAGCTCACCTTGTCGGACAAGGACACGTCGGGACCGACGCTCGCCCACGCGAGCGCGCAGGGAATGCTGCCGAGCTACGACGCGTGCGTGGCGTTCTATCGGCGCTGAACGATCCGGCTTAGGAGCGCGGTTCGCCCTCGACGACCGTCATCGTGCGTGAGCGGACCTCGACCGTCGCCGGCGGTCCGCCGGCCGCGGCGATCGCCGCAAGGTGCGCGTCCAGGTGGGCCGCGGACTCCCAGCGCTCGGTCAGGCGGACCCGACCAGGGTCGGCGACGTCGAGCGAGAGGGCGTACTCCAGGCATCCTGGCTCGGCGAGGGTGGCGGCGACCTGAGCGGCCCGGGCGGCGACGAACGCGTCGCGATCCTCCGGGGCGACATCGAAGCTGACCAGGACCACGATCACCGGTCGCAGCCTATGCGCTCGCCTCCGCGCGAAGCGGCGTCACGCCGGTATGGCTGAGGCGAGGCGGCGTCACGCCGGTTCGGGCTTGAGAGCCGCCCGCTACCTCCTCGTTGATCCGTCCGGCCGGTTGGCTGCTCCGAGGCCGACGTCGAGATTGTGATCGTGAGCGAGTCGATGGCGACACCGACCTCACCGAGTCTGGCGATGCGGCTGTTGACAGCGGGGGTGCCGCTCTCGCTGCTGCTTGATCTCGCCGTCCCGGGGGGACCCGACAGTACGGCGATCCTGGCCGACGAGGCCCTTCTCGTGGGTCGAGCAAAACCCTGAAATCATGACAAGCCTGATATATAGGTAACTGTACTGACAGGCACTCGCTCGCGGACTAGTCATTTCTCGCCAGAAAGAACTGTTCCGGCTGGTCATGTTCCTCCGGTCATCTCGCGACGACGTCAGTAGTGACAGTTCCTTGGAGGCCCGGCATGTCCCCGTCGGTCGCACGGCGCCCGTGGCTGGCCTCGGCGTGGGCCGAGCGCGGGGCCGAGGCACCCGTGCGCGTGCAGGTCTACGCCGCTGCCGTCGCGGTCCTCGCTGCCGTCGTGGCGGCGTTGGCGATCGTGCACGTGGCCGGCCACGGTCAGGTCGCAGCCGCCCACGTGGCGATGTTCGCCGTGCTCATCGCCGTCGGCGAGTGCCTCCCGCTGCGCTACCTTCACCGCGGTCAGCGGGACCCGATCAGCCTGGTCGAGGGCATGTTCGCCCCGCTGATTTTCCGCGGATCCGGCGTCGATCTCGTCATCGCGGTCGGGGCGGGCCTGATCCTGGCGTGCGTCGCCCTGCGCCGTTCATTCCCGGCTTCCGTGCTCACCGTGGCTCAGGGCGTGACTGCCGCGAGTGCTGGTCTGCTTGCGTTCAACGCCAGCGATGTGACCGCCGGCTCGGGCACGACCGACGCGATCGCGCTCGTCGGCGCGATGCTCGCGGTGTGGATCGTCAGCCAGCTGCTGACAGTCGGCGCCCGATTCGTCGCCACCGGTCACCCGCTCGGGACGACCGACGCCGGGGCAATGTGGCTCGCGCTCGTGGGCGGGTGGTCCAGTTTCGCCGGCAGCACTGTCCTCGGTCTGCTGATGACCGGGGCTTACGTCTGGGTGCCGTGGGTGTCGGTTCTCGTGCTCGCCCCGCTCGCCCTGCTCTGGTCAGCCGGCCGCACGACGGATGCGCTTGAGGTCGACCGTTGGCTGGCAGACACGGTGCAGCACGTCACTCACCACCTCACGGCCTCCCTGGATCGCTCGCTGGCGCTCCCGGCGGCGCTCGCCGCGATTCGCACCGGTTTCGGTGCGCACGAGGTGACGCTCGTCGTGCATGATGACCACGGCGCCTACACGACGTACCGCTGTTCCGACGACACCGGGCGGCTCGCGATCGACACGGGTGTCGACGCCCTCGCCGAGCGCCTGATCGACGAGCTCACCGGTCCGAGCCCACTCGCCTCCGACTCGACGGGCCGGTCACCGGCAACCGAACCGGTCGGGCTTGCGGCGCCCCTGCACGCGAACGGTACGACGTTCGGCGTGCTGATCCTCCACGGAGGTGCCGCCGCGGCCGCCGCGGGTTTCGAGGCGAAGGACCTCGCGGCCGCGGGAGTGATCGCCGCGGAACTCGTGAGCTTCCTCGACCGATCCGCTCTGATCGAGGTCGTCAGCCGTGAGCGGCGGGTGCTCGGCGACATCGTGCACAACACCGGGGACGGGATCGTCTCCCTCGACCTCGACGCGACGATCCTTTCGTGGAACGCGGCGATGGCCGCGCTCACCGGCTATTCGATCGATGAGATGGTCGGCACTCGTCACTTCGGGCTGTTGCGACCTCGCGACGCCGACGACGCCGACATCCGGGTCGTCGCCTGGATCGAGCAGTTCGTCGCGGCCGGTGTGCCAGCCGATCTGCAGATCGTGACTGCCGACGGCGCGACCGTCTGGCTGTCGTGCTCGTTCAGTCGGGTCGAACCCAAAGACGGCGGTTCGGCGTCGCTGATCATGATTGCGCGCGACAGCACCCGCCAGCACGAGCTCGAAGTCCTCAAGGACGACTTCATGGCGGTGTTCTCCCACGAACTGCGGACTCCGCTCGTGCCGATCAAGGGATGGGCCAACACGCTGCTCACTCGTGGCGATTTGCTCTCCGACGACCAGCGCCGTGCGGCGGTTCAAAGCATTCTTTCCCAGGCACAGAGGCTGGAGTCGTTGGTCCTGAACATTCTCGAGTCTTCCCGGGTCGAAGCCGGTCACAGCGAGGCGCTCGACGTCGTCGACGTGACCAGGCTGACCACGCAGGTCGTCGATGAGCTGCTCGTGGCGTTGCCCGATCGGGTGGTGCGGGTGACCCGTCCGGCGGAGCCGTGCGAGGTGCGCGGATCAGCGGTGTGGATCGAGCGAGCGCTCGCGAATCTGGTGGCCAACGCGGTCAAGTACTCACCCGAGGACTGCCCCGTCGACATCGTGGTGTCGACCGACTTCGGCACAGTAGCGGTCAGCGTGACCGATCGCGGCCCGGGGATCTCGGCCGACGCTCAAAGCCGGATCTTCGAGCGGTTCGAGCGGTTGGAGGACCCTCGCCGACAGGCCGGCACCGGGCTCGGGCTCTACATCACCAGGCAAGTCGCTCGGGCGATGGGTGGGGATGTCGCTGTCTCGTCGTTGCCCGGCGCGGGCTCCACCTTCGTGCTCACCTTGCCCGCCTTGCCGGTGTCCACTGCCGCGCGGGGATCAGCCGATCCCGGTGATGAGGCATCGTCGGCTGATCCTCCCTCGAACCTGATGAACCTGGCGTGATCACGCGGGGTTGACCCGGCGCCGTCGGTCTTGTGCCGACCGCCCGGGAACGATCTCGGGTCGCGCACCGTTTGATGAGTAGCAAACCTCCATGAGCAGCGATTCCTACGATGGCCCGGTGATGCCCGTGACCAGTGCACTCCTCGACCGGCTCGGCGCCGTCGACGGATCCGGGATCGACGCCGGGGTGGCGGCACATTACGGCGACCCGCTGCGCGAGCAACGTCGGTTGATCGAGTCCGGCGGGGTGGTCGACCGCTCGCACCGCGGTGTGTTGCGGGTGAACGGGTCCGATCGCCTCACCTGGTTGCACTCGCTGACCTCCCAGCACCTGGAGACGCTGCCGGCCGGTGAGGTGCGCGAGGCGCTGATCCTCTCGCCGCACGGCCACGTTGAGCACCACCTGGTGCTCAGCGACGACGGAACGTCGACCTGGATCCACGTCGAGCCGGGTACGGCGGAGGCCCTCGTGACCTATCTCGACTCGATGAAGTTCATGCTCCGGGTGGAGGTGCGCGACGAGTCGGCGACGTACGGCGTGCTGTCGGTCCGCTCCGAGGGGCAGTGGCAGGATGAGATCGTTGCCCGCGACCAGTTCGAGGACCGAATCAACTCTTTCGGCATGGCGGTCGCAGGGCACCTTGCCTACGAGGCGCTGAGGGTCGCCGATCACCGCCCACGGCTCGGTTTCGAAACCGATCACCGCACGATCCCGCACGAGGTCGGCTGGATCGGGCGCGCAGTGCACCTGAACAAAGGGTGCTACCGGGGCCAGGAGACGGTTGCTCGCGTGCACAACCTCGGTCGACCGCCGAGGCGGTTGGTGGCCGGCTACCTGGACGGCACGTCCGACGAGTTGCCCCCGCCGCACACGCCGATCGAACTCGACGGACGAACCGTCGGGTTCCTCGGATCCGCCGTGCAGCACGCCGAGCTCGGTCCGATCACGCTTGCGATCGTCAAGCGGCAGACGCCCGATGACGCGAAGCTGACGGTTGAGGGGATGGCCATGACGGTCGAACGCGTCGTCGACGCCTGAGTTGTTAGAGCCCGAACAGGCCGATCTTCTTCTTCGTTTTCTTGTCGGCGGCGTTCGGGTTGGTTCGTGGCTGACGAGGTGCGGGTGCTCCGGACGACCCAGCGGGCTCCTCTTCCACGCCCAGTGACGAGAGTTCGCGCAACAGCGCGGCCGTGTCGGTGCTGTTGGTCGTGTCGGTCGTGAACGATTCACTCCAGGCCTGATCCGCTTCGGCTGCAGGCTCCTCCGGCGCTGATTCGGCGACGGGCTCCTCGGTCTCGCTCGCGGGCTCGGCGGACACGGCGGAAGCGGCCAGCTCGGCCAGCATCGCGGCGGCAGCAGCCGCCTCACCTGAACGCTCGCCCGTCGCGTCGTCGTCCGAATAGGTCGACAGCTCGACGTCGGTCGCGTCGGGGGCGACCTCATCGACCCCGGTTCCGGAGTCTGCCGGCAGTTCTGCCGCGTTGAGCTCCACCAGCATGGCGCTGGCCCGCGCCGCTTCGTCCGCTCGGCGTGCCTCCTCCTCGGCGGCTCGCTTCTCAGCTTTGCGCCTGGCTTTCGCCTCACGCTGTGCCTGGGCGGCCTCTTCTTCGGCGGCGAGGCGGGCGGCTTCTGCTTCCGCCTCGGCGGCGATGCGGGCTGCTTCTTCTTCGGCGGCGATGCGGGCTGCTTCCGCCTCGGCGGCGAGGCGGGCGGCTTCTTCTTCGGCGGCGATGCGGGCTGCTTCCGCCTCGGCGGCGAGGCGGGCGGCTTCTTCTTCGGCGGCGATGCGGGCTGCTTCTTCTTCGGCGGCGAGGC
>DATJWM010000030.1:0-46171 GCA_035501255.1 Mycobacteriales bacterium
AACACCCGGGCCCCGACCGGAAGGGTCTCGCCGTGCAGCGTCACCTCCTCGGTCAGCGTCCGGCCCTGGACCGGTGACGGCGCCTCGAAGCGCAGCAGCTCCTCGACCGCGTTCGGGATGACCGCCGGGTCGTCCACCAGGACCGCGCGCTCGTCGGCGAAGTTGTCGAGAACCACCGCGGCCCAGCCCAGCAGGCGGGCGACGGTCTCGGTGCCGGCCGAGACCAGCAGTACGGCGAAGGCGGCCGCCTCGTCGTCGGTCAGCTTGCGGGCGCCCTCCTCGGTCTTCAGCTCGACCTCGGTGAGTGCGGTGAACATGTCGTCCTGCGGGTGACGACGACGCTCGGCGAGCTGCGAGTTGACGTACTCACCGAGCTCGATCTGGGCGGTGAAGGCGACGTCGTTGAGCATGCCGACACCCGGCTCGATGTGGAACATCGTGTCGATCGTGTGCAGCACGTGTGGCTGGTCGCTCGCCGGCACGCCGAGCAGCGCGGAGATCACCTTCGAGGGCAGCTGCGCTCCGAAATCGACGAGATAGTCGAACCCGGCGGAGCCGACGTGCGGGTCGAGGTGCTCGGCACAGATCGCCCGGATCCGGTCCTCGAGCTGGGCGATTCGGCGGGGGGTGAAGGCCCGCGAGACGAGGGCCCGCATGTCGTCGTGCTCGGGCGGGTCCATAAAGATGACCATCCCGGGCACTTCGATCGAACCGGTGCCCATCATCTCGAGCACGGTGCCCTTCGCCGAGCTGAACGTGAGTGGGTCGCGGGAGGCCGCGTTCACGTCGGAAAACCGCGAGATCGCCCAGAAGTCGTAGGTGTCGTTGCGGTAGAGCGGTGCCTCGTCGCGGAGCCGCCGCCAGGTGTCGTAGGGGTGCGCGTCGATCACGATGTCGAACGGGTCCCAATACAGCGTGGACTCGTCCATGACCGGGTCGGGATTGACGGGTGCGCTCATGGCTGGAATTCTAGACACGTTTTAAAAATGTGTGTAGACACGACGGTGATCACGGAGAAGTCACTCCAGGAGGACGCGAGATGAGTGCAAACCGCGGTGCAGGACCATCGGAGCGTATCGCGAGCGGACCGCGAACCGAGGGGGGCGCGGCCGAGTCGGACCGCTATCTGCTGATCTCCACGGACAGCCACGCGGGCCTGCCCGCGGACCAGTACCGCGCATATGTCTCCCCGGCGTTTCGCGAGGCGTTCGACGCGGCCCAGCGCGAGCACGAGGAGCTTCAGGCGCTGGCCCAGACCGACGAGAAGTCGCGCTTCCTGGAGGAGTGGGACGCCGAGATCGGTGACCACGGCGGAATGCAGGGCGCCTGGGACCCCGCGGTGCGCAACAAGGAGATGGATCACGACGGGGTCGCGGGTGAGGTGATCTTCCCGGACGCCGACAGTGCCGGCGTCGGGGGAGTGGCCGCCACCCCGTTCGGCTCCGGGCTCGGATCGACCGGTGCGGTCGATCCCACCCTGGTCATGGAAGGGGCGTGGGCGCACAACCGGTGGGTGGCGGAGTTCGCCCAGGACAGCCCGCAGCGCCGGGCAGCGATCGCGATCGTGCCGGTTTTGCACGACGTACCCGCCGCGGTCTCGATGATCGAGTGGGCCGCCGACCACGGCCTGCGCGGCGGGATCATGATCCCGACCAAGTGGATGCCGCAGCCCTCCTACAACGACCCGGTCTATGACCCGGTCTGGTCCGCGGCTGCCGCGGCCGACCTGCCGGTGCACACCCACTCCGGGGTCGGCCCGGACGCCGGGGACTACGGCATCACGCCGGGGTTGATCAGCATCTACACCACCGAGGCGTACTGGTGGGCCGCCCGCCCGCTGTGGGCGCTCATCCTCGGCGGGGTCTTCGAGCGGCACCCGGGCCTGAAGTACGTCTGCGCCGAGAACGGCGCCTGGTGGCTGCCCGACATCCTCGACCGGATGGACTCGAAGTGGATCGGTGACCACCCGACCCGCAAGTTCGGTCCGTCGGCGTTCCGGGCCGAGCTGGCCATGAAGCCGAGCGAGTACTTCCATCGCAACTGCTTCATGGCCGCCTCGGTGATGAGCGAGGTCGAGGTCGAGCGTCGCCACAAAATCGGGCTCGACAACCTGATGTGGGGCAGTGACTACCCGCACCCGGAAGGCTCCTGGCCGCACAGCCGGGAGTGGCTGCGTGAGCGTTTCCACGACGTGCCGGTCGAGGAGACCCGGATGATCCTTGGGCTCGCGGCCGCGAAGGTCTACCGCTTCGATCCCGACGCGCTCGCCGGCGACGTCGAGCGGATCGGCCCGACGATCGAGGACATCCACGGATGAGCGGTCCGATCCAGGACTACGCCGATCGGGTTGTGGTCATCACCGGAGGAGCGTCGGGCATCGGGCTCGCGCTGGCGCGCGAGTTCGCCGCGCAAGGCGCGCGGGTGGTGATCGCCGACGTCGAGAAGGACCGACTCGATGATGCGATTGCCGACCTCGAGACCGTCGCGACCCGCGAGGTCGTCGGCGTGGTCACCGACGTGTCCAGCCCGGAGTCGGTCGACGCGCTCGCCGCTGAGGTGTTCGACCGGTTCGGTGCCACCCACGTGCTGGTCAACAACGCCGGCGTGGGTGCGCCCGCGGCGAAGGTGTGGGAGACCACGCCCAACGACTGGCGATGGGTCCACTCGGTGAACGTGTACGGCGTCGCCTACGGTATTCAGTCGTTCGTGCCGCGGATGATCGCGAGCGGTGAGCCGGGGTACGTCGTGAACACCTCCTCCGGCGACGGGGCGGTCAACCCGATGCCCGGTGCGTCGGTGTACGCGGCGAGCAAGGCCGCCGTCGCGACTCTCACCGAGTGCCTCGCCGCTCAGTTCGAGGCCGACGGTCACCCGATCGGCGCGTCGTTGTTCCTTCCCGCCGGCGGGCTGCTCGATACCGGGATGTGGACCACTGACCGCAACCGGCCTGCGGACCTCGCACGCGAACGTCCGCGCACGACTCCCGCGATCACCCTGCCCGACCTGCTGGAGATGACGAAGAAGGCGGGTCACGAGCTGCGGGTGCAGCCTCTGGACGAGTTGGCGCGAGTCGTGCTCGAGGGGATCAAGGCCGGGACGTACTGCATCACGATCGGGTTGGACGACGCGGCGCAGACGCTCGCCGAGCGCGCCCGGCGGTTCGGTGCCGGGGAGTGCCCGCTGGTCGCCCACGGCGCCTTCAGCGTCTGATCCCGAGATGGACACCGGCACCGCCTCTCGGCCACGACGCAAGGTCGGCCGTCCCGCGCGCATCGACCGGGCCGCGATCGCGCGGGTGGTCGCGACGCTCGCCCCCGAGGATCTCTCGGTGCGTTCGGTCGCCGACGAGCTCGGCGTGAGCGTCGCCGCGCTCTACCACCACGTCAGCGGCCGCGAGGAGTTGATGTTGCTGGCGGCGGAGCAGTCGGCGGCGAAGATCCCGCTTCCGGAGGACCGCGATCAGCACTGGGCGGTCTGGCTGTTCGAGTGGGCGGACTACGCCCGCCGCGCGTTCGTCGCGCAACCCGCCCTGCTCGGGCAGTTCACCGAGGGCGGGATCGGTCTGGACAAGATGGTTGAGCACATCGACGTCGCGCTCGGCCTGTGCGTCCGGCAGGGGTTCACCGAACAGGAGGCGCTGGACGCCTACTACCTGATCTCGGGGTTCGCGCTGGGCGCGGCGATCAAGGAGATCCGGTCGAAGATGATGCTGTCGACCGGGCGGACGCTGGAGGCCGAGTACCGCCGCGTGCTTCTCGACGTCCCGGCCGACCGCCTCGTCCACCTTCGGCGGATGGTCGAGACCTCGATCTCCGACGCCGCCGACAGTGCCGAGACCGAGTTCGTGGAGGAGGTCACGACCGCGCTGGCCGGCATCGCCGTCCGCCGCGGCGATGACTGGGAACAGGTCGTGCGACTCGTCCGGGACTTCGCGGGCGCATGACGCTGGTCAGGACCACGGTCGAGGCCGGGGTGGGCCGGATCCACCTCGACGATCCCGATCATCGCAACGTCCTGTCCCCGGAGATGAGCGACGCGATCGCGGCCGCCGTCGCCGTCGTCCTCGCCGACGACGCGGGTGCGCTGGTCCTCACGGCGTCGCCGCCGGTCTTCTGCGCCGGCGGGTCGCTGGACAGTCTTCTCGCCCGTGACCAACCACTGGCCACGACGTACGCCGGGATGCAGGCACTCGCCGACGCGCCGGTGCCCACGATTGCCGTGGTCGACGGGCCGGCGATCGGCGCGGGATGCAACCTGCCGCTGGCCTGCGACGTCATCCTCGCGACGCCGCTCGCGCGTTTCGACCCGCGGTTTCTCGACGTCGGCATCCACCCGGGCGGTGGGCACTTCTGGCGGCTCCGGCAGCGGGTCGGCGATCAGGGCGCGACCGCGCTTGTGCTCTGCGGTGACGTCCTCACCGGAGCGGAGGCGGCGGCCGCGGGACTCGCCTGGCGGTGCCTTCCGTCGGACGAGGCCGAGTCCGCGGCCCTGGATCTTGCCCGCCGCGCGGCCGGTCGGTCGCGACCGCTCGTGCTCCGTGCGAAGGAAACGCTGCGCGCGAGCGGGCTGGCCGGCTCTGTCGGCGAGGCCGCCGCGCTCGAACTCGCCGCGCAGGAGTGGTCGGTCGAGCAGCCGGAGTTCGCCGAGACGGTCGGTCGCCTCAAGGAACGCCTGGCCGCCAAGCGAGGCGAGCGCGACTCTCAGTGAGAGTCGGCCTCACCCGCGACCCAGGCGATCGCCTGATCGCGTTCCGCGAGCTCGAACGCGCGCGCCTCGCCCGGCGTGGCCCACGCGAAGAGGCGGAGCGCATCGCGCATCCAGCCAAGGTCGGTCACGAGGGCAATGCGTTCCCACGATGACCAGGCGTGGATCCCCATGCTGAGGTCCTGCCACATCGCGCCGGCTTCCATCCCGCCGAACTCGCCGGGAAAGACGATCACGACATGAAGCTTTGCGCCGTCCCTGGTGGCGTCCGCGATCGCGGGAGCGAGCACGTCCTTGTAGTCCGACGTCGTGAGCTTGCCCGTTGCCTCGACGCCGAGCACGCCCGCAGGTAGATCGGTCAGGATCGTGAGCATGTGCGCCTCCGCAGGTCGACGTTCAACCTAGGTGTCGATTATCCGACCGCGGCACTCGCCGAGCTCCAGCCGGGTGCCGGCCGGCCCGGGTGCGGTCCCTCGAATGACCACCTCGTCGCCGTTGTCGAGGAAGCCCAGCCGCCGGCCATCGGGCAGGGTGAGCGGCTGCGAGCCGTTGGTCGTGAGCTCGAGCAGGCTGCCGAACTGGTCGCGCCGTGGGCCGCTGACGGTGCCGGAGCCGAACAGGTCGCCGGGGCGCACCGAGGCTCCGTTGACGGTCAGGTGCGCGAGCATCTGCGCCGGCGTCCAGTACATCGTCGCGAACGGCGGTGAGGAGACGACCGTGCCGTTGATCTCGAGTCGGAGGCTCAGGTCGAGGCCCCCGCGGTCTGCCGGCGACACGAGGTACGACGAGGGCTGGGGGCTGTGCTCGGGCACCGGGATCCAGGCGGCGTCGAGCGCAGCCATCGGTGTGATCCAGGCGGAGATGGTGGTGGCGAAGGACTTTCCGAGAAATGGTCCCAGTGGCGCGCTTTCCCAGGCCTGGATGTCGCGAGCGGACCAGTCGTTGAGCAGGCAGACGCCGAACAGATGCTCGGCAGCCGCGTCGATCGCCACTGGCTCTCCCGGTCGACTGCGACCGCCGAGGACGAAGCCCACCTCCACTTCGACGTCGAGTCGCTGGGACGGTCCGACCCGGATCCGACCGGAGGGATCACGGGCTTGGCCGGACGGCCTGGCGACCGGGGTGCCCGAGACGACGACGGTCCCGGCGCGTCCGTGGTAGCCGATCGGCAGGTGCTTCCAGTTCGGGGTCAGCGGTTCTCCCTGTGGCCGCAAGATCCGCCCGACGTTCCTCGCGTGCTGTTCGGAAGCGTAGAAGTCGACGTAGTCGGCGACGGAAAACGGCAAGGACGGTGTGAGGTCCGCGAGCGGGAGCAGCGTTGGCCGGAGCTCGCCGGCCGCGACGGAGTGCGTGAGCCGGTCGATGAGCAGCCGACGAACCTCGGTCCAGGTCCCTGCGCCGGCGGCGAGGAGTCGGTCGAGATCGCCGGCCGCGAACAACTCGGCGTACGGATGGTCGGCCAAGAAGGCGGCGAGGTCGAGCGCATGCTCGCCGATGCGCACCGCGGCGAACCGCCGACCGCTGGCCTCGATGAGCGAGCCGTACGGGAGGTGGTTCAGGTCGTAGGGCGCAGGGTCTACGGTGTCGCCGAAGCCGGTCACGAACGCGGGGCGGGTTCTGACCAGGTCCAGGCGTATCCGGCGTCCTCGCTGGCCCGGGCGCCCTCACCGAGGCCGAGCGGTCGGAACGTGTCGACCATGACGGCGAGCTCGTCGACCTGCTCAGTGCCGGGCGAACGTTGGTAGACCCCGGGTGCGGGACCGTGGGTGTGGCCCGCCGGATGCAGGCTGATCGAGCCCGCACCGATCCCGGATCCTTGGCGCGCGGCGTAGTTTCCGCCGCAGTAGAACATCACCTCGTCGGAGTCGACGTTGGAGTGGTAGTAGGGCACGGGGATCGCGAGCGGGTGATAGTCGACCTTGCGCGGGACGAAGTTGCATACGACAAACCCGGCACCCTCGAAGACCTGGTGGGTCGGTGGCGGCTGGTGCACCCGCCCGGTGAGCGGCTCGAAGTCGTGGATGCTGAAGGTGAAGGGATACAGGTGCCCGTCCCATCCGAGTACGTCAAACGGGTGGTGCGCCATCACGTGGATGGTTCCGGCGACTCCGGGGGCGTTGCTGCTTCGGTGTTTCACATACACCTCGACCTCCGAGCCCGTCACGATCTCGGGCTCGCCCGGTCCGTGGATGTCCCGCTCGCAGTACGGCGCGTGCTCGAGCAGTTGACCGTCGGCGGACAGGTAGCGGCGGGCGGGGCCGATGTGGCTCGACGCCTCGATGCAGTAGGTCCGCAACGGTTGCCCGCCGGCGTCGGGGATCCACTGATGGGTGGTCCCGCAGGGAATCACGACGTAGTCACCCGCTCGGACCGGCAGCGGCCCGAAGGAGGTGCGCAGTGCGCCGCTCCCGCTCTCGACGTACACGCACTCGTCGCCGACCGCGTTGCGGTAGAGCGGTGAGGTGGCGTGCCCCACCGCGTAGGAGATCCGCACGTCGTTGTTCCCGAGGATCAGGCGCCGTCCGGTGACCACATCCTGATCCGGAAGGTCGACCTCCTTGAACAGCTCGTGCGGGCGAAGGTGGCGGGGCAGCAGCGGAATGTTCGGCGTCAGAGCCTGGTCCGGCAGGATCCAGGTGCGGGCGTCGACCAGCGCGGAGGGGATCCGCTCGTGGTAGAGGAGTGCGGAGGCCGACGAGAAGCCGTTGTTCCCCATCAGCTCCTCGTAGGCGAATCCACCCTCTGCTCGGGGAAGCTGGGTGTGTCGCTTCGGTGGGACCGATCCACGGGTCAGGTACGCAGGCACGGTGTCAGCATCCTCTCCGCCGCTCGATGCCGCGACTAGATGTTTCCGCGCCGCTCCTGCTCGCGTTCGATCGCCTCGAACAGCGCCTTGAAGTTGCCCTTGCCGAAACCGAGCGAGCCGTGCCGCTCGATGAACTCGAAGAACACCGTCGGGCGATCACCGATCGGTTTGGTGAAGATCTGCAGCAGGTAGCCCTCGTCGTCGCGATCGAGGAGAATGTCGCGCGCGCGGAGCTCTTCGATCGGGACCCGGACATCACCGATCCTCTCGGTGAGGGAGTCGTAGTAGCTCTCCGGCGTGCTGAGGAACTCGACGCCGCGTGCGCGAAGGTCGTCGACGGTGGCGAGGATGTCGTGCGTTGCGAGCGCAACATGCTGGGGTCCTGGCCCGCCGTAGTACTCGAGGTATTCCTCGATCTGGCTCTTGCGCTTTCCCACTGCCGGCTCGTTCAGCGGGAACTTCACCCGATGGTTGCCGTTCGCGACCACCTTGCTCATCAGTGCCGAGTATTCGGTCGCGATGTCCTCGCCGATGAACTCGGCCATCAGCGTGAAGCCCATCACGTTCTGGTAGAACCGCACCCAGTCATCCATGCGGTTCAGCTCGACGTTGCCCACGACGTGGTCGATCGCCTGGCAGACCGGTCTCGGCCGGCCGGATGCCCGCCCGGCCTGGGGGATCGCTGCCGCGAATCCCGGAAGGTACGGACCGTCGTACCTCGACCGGTCGACCAAGGTGTGGCGGGTGTCACCGTAGGTCGCAATGGCCGCGATCCGGACCGTCCCGTGCTGATCGCTCAGCTCGTGCGGTTCGTCGAGAATGGTCGCGCCATTCGCGCGTGCGGTCTGCACGCAGCGGTCGACGTCGGCGACCTGCAGGGCGATGTCGGTGATCCCGTCGCCGTGCGCCGCGTGAATCTCGACGAGCGGGCTGGTCGCCGAGGTGGCGCCGGAGATCACGAACCGCACGGCCCCGCTGGTCAGGACGAAGGACTTGCTCTCGCGCGACCCGGTCTCCGGACCGGCGTACGCGACGAGGTCCATACCGTAGACCTGCTGGTAGTGGTGGGCGGTTTCGGTGGCGTTGCCGACCACCCAGCACAACGCGTCCCAGCCGATGATCGGGAACGGGTCGTCTGCGGCGTCATAGTCGACCAGGCCGACCAGCCGGCGCAGCTCGTCGAGGCTCAGATGCGCGAGCCGCTCCTCCTCGGTCAGCATCTGCTGGGTCATCAATGTCTCCCGGGAGCGTCCTGAGCACGGCCTGAGGCGAACGTACGTCGCGGGTCTGCCCCGGACAATCCGGATGCTGTTACGCCGACATTCTGACCATCTTGCCGGGCATATTCCGAAGTTGACTAGACAATCTGTCTAGATTTGGAGGCAATCGCCAGTCGGACCGATCAGGAGGCTCGGATGCGAATGCGCAGGTCGCCGGATGCCCTCGACCCGCTCGACGTCCGGCTGCTGGCACTGATGGAGGAGCATCCGCGGATTGGTGCTCTGGAGCTCTCCCGCCGGGCGGGAGTCGCTCGAGCGACGGTGACCGCACGGCTTCAGCGCCTCACGACGGCGGGGATCGTCACCGGTTTCGGCCCGCAGGTCGACCTCGAGGCTGCGGGCTTTGTGGTCCAGGCGCTCGCCACCCTGGAGATTGCCCAGGGTCGCCTGGATGACGTCACCCGGCTGCTCGCCGCACTGCCCGGGGTGACCGAGGCCTACGCGACCACGGGCGCGGGGGACGTGGTCTGCCGACTCGCGGCCGAATCCAACGAGGCGCTCCAGGACCTGTTGCTGGTCCTCGGCCAGTCCCCGGCGATCCGGCGATCAACCAGCGTCGTCATCCTCTCGACCCTCGTGCACCCGCGCGTCCTGCCGCTGCTGCGGCAGCGTCATCCGGACACCTAGCCCTGGAGTCGGGACGCGGGTCGTCGGGGTTTGCGGCGTAGCGTGGCGGGCAGATCCTCGAGCGAGGAGGCTCGGTCGAGATGGCGGACCACAGGTCGCTGTACTCCCCGGTCTCGGTCGCCGCGGACGGCTCGGTCGAAGTGGTGCTCGGCCCGGACCACCCCGGCTTCACCGATCCTGACTACCGCCTGCGGCGCAACGTCATCGCCGGAATCTCCGAGGCGTGGCGGCCGGGTGCCCCCGTGCCCCGCGTGGACTACACCCCGGTCGAGCACCAGGTCTGGCAACGGGTCTGCGCCGAACTCGGTCCGCGCCACGAGCGGTTTGCGTGTGCGGAGTTCCTCGCGGCGAAGGACCGGCTGGGGCTCCCCGCGGACCACATCCCCGAGCTGACCGAGGTCGGGGATCTGCTCGAACGGTGCACCGGCTTCCGGTTTCTGCCGGTGCCGGGCCTTGCCCCGTTGCGCACCTTCTACTCGGCACTCGGCGGATCGCACTTCTACTCGACCCAGTACATCCGGCACCACTCGCAGCCGTTGTACACCCCCGAACCGGACATCGTGCACGAAGTCGTTGGTCATGCCAACCAGCTGGCCTCCCCCCGGTTCGCCGCGCTGAACCGGCTGGTCGGGGAGGCGGTCGATCGCACCCGGACCGACGGGGCACTGCACTTTTTGGCCAACGTCTTCTGGTTCACCTTCGAGTTCGGGCTGGTGCGGGAGAGCGGCGAGTTGCGGGCATACGGCGCCGGGATCCTGTCGTCGTACGGCGAGACCGAGGTCTTCCGCGACGCCGCGGAGATCCGCCCGTTCGACGTCGCCGCGATGGGGACCATGCGCTACGACATCACGCGCTACCAGCCGACGCTGTTCGCGGCCGACTCGATTGAGCAGGTCATCGAGGCGCTCGCCGAGTTCCTCGCCACCTACGACGACGACGCCTACCTCAGGTATGGATCAGCGAACCGTTAGCCGGCGCCGGGCAACGGTTCGCCGATCGGCAGCAGGTGGTCCCTTCCGTGCCGGGCGAAGTCGGCTTCCAGGTCCGCGCGCGTGACCGCGTCGAACCGTTCGTAGTCGAGCGCCGCGCCGGCTCGCCAGTAGACCGGATCGGCGGTCGCCCACGCGCTCGCGCGAAGCGGCGCCTTGTCGACCTTGTTCGTCGCGGTCAACGGCATTGCCGCCACGATGCGCACAAATCGCGGTGCCCACTTCGTGCCGAGGTCGGCTTGACAGGCGAGAAAGCTCCCGAAGGACGCCGGGTCGAACGTGGCGCCGGCGGCGAGCTCGAACACCGCCATGACCTGGTCGCCCGTGCGCGAGTCGGGGACCGCGTGAACGGCGGTCATGACCGTGCCCGGAAGTCGGGCAAGGATCGTTTCGACCGGCGCGGCCGCGAAGTTCTCCGAGTCGACCCGTAGCCAGTCGTTGCTGCGGCCGGCGAAAAACAGGAAGCCGTCCGCGTCCCGGTAGGCGAGGTCACCGCTCCAGTACCACCCGCCGTGAAGCCGGGTGTTCATGGCCTCCTCGTTGCGGTAGTACCCCTCGAAGGTTCCGGCACCGCTGCGGTCGACCAACTCGCCGATCGCCTCCGCCGCGTTGACCAGGCGTCCGACCTCGTCGAAGATCGCTGTGGCGCACTCCCTGCCGGTCTGAGGGTCGACGACCGCGACGTCGGTACCCGGCCGGGGAGCCGGTGCGCCGATCGACGCGGGTGGGGTGTCGGCAGGCCGGTGGGTGGTGATCACGCCCTCGCTCGAACCGTACCGTTCGATCAATTCGCAGCCGAATCGCCGGGAGAACTCCTCGCGGTCGCGCAGTGAGGCCTCGGTGCCGAAACCCGAGCGCAGCGAGTTCTCGGCGTCGTCCGGCCGTTCGGGGGTTGCGAGGACGTAGGCCAGCGAACGCCCGACGTAGTTGAAGTACGTCGCGTCGTAGCGCCGGACGTCGGCGAGGAACTGCGACCCGGAAAACCGCGGTCGCAGGCAGGCGGGTACGCCGAGAGCGGCCGCGGGCGCGAGGTTGGCCATGATCGCGTTGCCGTGGAACATCGGCATCGACTGGTAGGTGACGTCCGCACTCGACATCCCGAGATTCGCGATCGCTGCCCGGGCGATCGTGGCCAACCGTCCGGTGGTGCACCTGACCGCCTTCGGCGCGCCGGTCGAGCCGGAGGTGAACAACAACAGCAGCAGGTCGTCGGCGTCGGCGTCGGCGGCGAGCTCGTCGGAGGACGCCGCCGCCTGATCGATCGCCGCGGAGTACTCGCGGGAGTCGACGAGCACCGTGCGGTCATCGGACAAGCCCAGAGCAGCGCCGTCGAGCAGAGTTCGCCGTGCGGTGTCGGTCACGACGAGTTGGCAGTCGGTGTGGCGAATGTCTGCCGCGAGCGACTCCCCGCGTCGGGTCGGGTTGATGCCCACGATTGTCGCCCGCGCGAGTGCCGCGCCGTAGATCCAGGTGAGGTATTCCGGCGTGCTTTCGAGCAGGACGCCGACGTGGAACGGTCGGTCGCTCATCCGGAGCTCGGTCATGATCCGGGCACGCGCGGTGGCCGCGGCGATCAGCTCGGGCCAGGTCCACGTGAGATCGTCGGATCGAACGGCGACGCGCGGATCGTCGCGGCGCGCGAGGAGCAGATCGGCGAAGGTCTCCACGGGGCGCGGAGTCCGTCAGCTGGACTCGGTCGGCGAGGGGCTCGGGGACTCCGGTGCCGGGACCAATCCGTGGCACCCCGTCGGCGGGACCTGGTCGTTGGCGGCCGTGACCACCTCGCAGAAGGTCTTCTTGCTCACCACCCATTGGTCGCCCTGGACAACCGCCTTGCCCTTGACGTTGTCGAGCAGCTTGGTGGCGCCGTTGTCCTGGTCCCAGTAGACCGCCGCGGTCGCGGGTCCTGTGAAGGTGATCGTGTTGACGATCGCGGTGCGGGACAAGCCGGCCTGCCGGTCGATCCGGATCATCGTGTTGACCGCCTTGGTCAGCTGCGCTCCGTCCTGGAGTAGCCCGATCGCGGTCTTGGCGGTGGTATCGCTCGCGAAGAAGGCCTGCCAGTTCTGGGTGATCTGCGCCTTGGCGACCTCGGCGTTGGCTGTGTCGGTCGCCGCGGGCGTCGCTGCCGTTCCGGTTCCGCCGCCCGAGCTATGGCAGGCGGCCGCGGCGAACAGCACGAGAGCCGCGCACGCCATCCGTGCGGGGTTGGTCATCCCTCGAACGTAGTCGAGGCGCCCGGCCTCGCGTGCCGACTCCCGTCGGTCCGGCGCGCGCTCAGCCCGCGGCCTTCAGCTGACGGGCGGCGATCTTGAGCGCCCGGTTCGAGCCGTCGGGGAGCTCGCGCAGCGGCTCGGCGACCTCCGCGACGGTCGGACCGTGCTCGTCGGCCAGCGGGCGCAGGGCATCGAGATCGAAGCCGTAGAGGTCGGCCGCCGTACCGGCAAGGAAGGTCTGGATCACATCGGGGTCGAGGTGGCCCAGCACCTGCCGCAGGTGCTCCCGGGTGAACGGGTGGGTGCCTTCTTCGTGGGGATAGTCGCTTCCCCACATCACGTGGTCCACGCCGATCTTGTCGATCGCGATCGTGATGTCCCGCGGGGTCGGCTGGCTCACCCCGATGTAGCAGTTCCGCCGGAAGTACTCCGTCGCCGACTTCGGCGGGACGGTGTCGCCGTCGAAGCGCATCTCGCCGACCGCGCTCGACCGGACGCCCGCCATCAGGCCGTCGAGGTGCGCGAGCATTCCGGGAATCCACTCACACCCCGCTTCGGTCAGCACGAACTTCAGCGTCGGGAAGCGTTCGAAGACCCCGCCGAGGATCAGGTAGGCGAGCGGGCGCTGGGAGTAGAACGGGATCTCGAGAAGATGCACCATCGGCATTGCCGGCGCGTACTGATAGACCGGTCCACCTGTCCCGGAGTGTGCGTTGACGGGGATGCCGAGCTCGGCGCAGGCCTCCCAGATCGGGTCGTAGCAGGGGTCGTACAGAGGCTTGATCCAGTCGCATGTCGGCGGCACGCTGCCGATCAGCACGCCTCCGCGCAATCCGTTCTCCCAGCACCACCGCGCGTCCGCGATCGCGTCGTCGACGTCGTTGAGAAAGATCTGCCCGATCCCGGCGCGGGTGGTCGGGTTCTCGGCGCAGTAGTCGGCGAGCCAGCGGTTGTGCGCTTGGACACCGGCGTGGCGGTGCTCGTACTCCTCCGGTCGCGGGGGCTGAGCAAAGAGCACGAAGCTGGGGAAGAACGGCGGAATCGTGTTGGGGAACAGGACCTCGGCCACGACGCCGTCCGCGTTCTGGTCCGATGCCCGCCGCGCGCCGTCCCAGTTGCGCACTCGCAGGTCGGTGTCCTTGAGGTCCTTGAACGGGTTGCGGTATTTCTCGCGCCACGCGTCGAAGTCGTCGCGGTACTTCGGATCCAGGTACTCGCGGTAGTGCGCGTGACTTCCGCCGGCGTGGGTGTCGGCGCTGATGATGATGTAGCGCTCGTCCGGACGCATCGACTGGCTCCTTAATAGAACAGGAATCTAATTCTAGCGTAGTTCTCCGCTGGATTCTCCGGGACCCGGGGCTACGGCGGAGGGCTGAAGATCAATCCGATCGAGTCGTCGACCGCTCGGTGGACGGCGCGGATCGAAGCGCGGCCGTAGGCCCACCGCCGGAGCTGGGCGAACATGACCGCGTTGATCGTGCCGAGCACCGCGGTCGCGACCGGCGCGTCCAGGTCCAGCAGGCCGCTGAGCAGCGCACCGCGGTTCTGTTCGGCGAACGCGTTGTAGAGGTCACGAGCGTTGTCGTCGGCGGACGTCTCGATCGCCATGAGTACCCGGAACATCTGCGGGGTTCGCTCGAAGGCGTTGATCGCCCGATGAAACGACGCCCGAAGCCGCTCCGCGTCGGTGTCGCCGCGGGCCTGCTTGCTCACCCACGGCGGGTAGTCCGATGCCCACTGGAGCATCGCGGCGGCGTACAGGTGATCCTTCGAGCTGAAGTAGCGATACACGGTCCCGAGGGCCACGCCGGCGGTCTCGGCGACCTCCCGAATCTGGACCGAGTCGAGGTCGCGGACCTTGAGCAGCTCGATCGCGGCGTCGACGATCGCGGTCCGCCGTCGCCGTTGGGACAGTGGCAGCGCGGCCGGGTCGAGCACCGACGTTGCCGACTCGTCCATCCGATCCCTGCCTCCGCCTCGCTGCCAGAGTAGAACGAGATTCCTGTTCCTGTCCCGGCCCCGACACTTCGGCCGGCGCCGGTCACCAGCGCGACCCGGCCGGTGAGGTCGAACATCAGGGTCGGGCGGTGGTGGCGTTCGACGGCCACTGCGGGCGGTGGTAGCCGTCGAAGCGCAGCTCGCCGCCGCGCAGCTCGCGGAAGGTCAGGAAGTCACCCTTGTAGCCGTGCCGGTCATACGGGCCGAACTGGATGTAGCAGCCCGGTCCGCCGTTCGTCGCCGGCATCCAGCGGATCCTCTCCATGCCTTCCTTGACGTTCTTCGGCGTGGCCGTCGGCGCGTTGGCAAGTCCGTGGATAGCGACCCGCGCGGTGTCGTAGGCGAGCGCGATCACCACATTGCGGGTGCGGCGGCCGAAACGAGCCTCGAACCGGTCGATCATCGCCTCGTAGTTGGGGTTGGTGCCGTCCTCGCCGAGCTGGTCGATGCCGTGCCAGCCTTCGAGGCCCTGTGCCCAGCGGTTGCTGTTCGAATAGAACATGAACGCCGTTCCCATGACCCGCGGCGGATCCCAGTCGAGCTCGGAGAACGCCGACGCGAAGTGGAAGGTCGAGTAGCCGTAGCCACCGTAGTAGATCGCCTCGGTGCCCATCTCGCGCATCGAGGCGAGCGACTCGGTCAGGCCGACCGGGTTGGGTTCCAGCCGGACCTCGCGGGTGATCTCCAAGCCGAGGTTCAGCGCCCGGTCGCGGAAAAAGTCGGCGTAGTCGCGCCCCGCAGACCCGGTCTCCCAAAAGAGGCCGACCTTGCGGAATCCCTTGTTCGCCAACCAGTCTGCGCACATCACCCCTTCGGTGGGAATGTCGCCGTTGGCCACCGTGAAGCAGTACTCCGAGGAGAACCGGTGCGCCCCCGTCCAGCCGATGCACGCGACGCCGAGCTCGTTGGCGGTGTCCTGCACGTTGAGGCAGTTGTCGGAGATCATCGGGCCAAGGACAACGACACATCCTTGATCCACGAGCCAGCGGTAGCCGTCGAGGAGCCGCTTGAAGTTCTCCCGGGGCAGGCCCCGGGCATCGGCGATCACAAGCTCGACCGGGTTGCGGGTGAACACCCCTTCGTTCATCGCGTCCTCGATCGCGAGAATCGTCGGGTCGATCCAGTCCGCGAGCAGCTGGTTGAGCTCCATGTCGATGAGGATGCCGATCTTGACCGGCTGGAACGGGTCGCCCTGGGTCTGCATGCCGCGGGTCGGCGGGTAGATGATGATGCCCTGGACCGGTTGATCGCCCATCGCACCACCGCCCTCGTACCAGGCCTTGCCGGCACCGCCGGACCCCTCGAGGTAGGCCCGAGTCCCGAACTTGACCGAGCACACGGCCCGGTCCTCGAGCGCGCGGTCGGCCCACTGAGCCGGCTCGGGGAACATTCGCTCGACATAGGTGTAGGTCGGCTCGTCCGTCATCTGCTCTCCCTGTCCTGAACCGGCCCGGCGCTGTCCGGTGTTGGCCGCAGTTTGGATACATTATCAACCGGTCCGAATGTCACGCGAGGCGCAGGTCGGGGCATCGGTGTCAGCGCGGGCGTGGCGTTCGCGGCCGTGGTGTTACTGTCCGCCGGAGGAGAGGAGGCCGCCGGTGGCGACGTATGTGCTGGTGCACGGTGGCGGGCACGGTGGCTGGTGCTACGCCAAGGTCAAGCGGCTGCTCGAGGCCGACGGCCACGAGGTGTTCGCACCGTCGCTCACCGGGCTCGCTGAGCGGTCCCACCTTCTCTGCCCGGCGATCGACTTGGACACGCACATCACCGATGTCGTGAAGCTGCTCTACTTCTGGGACCTGCGCGAGGTGGTGCTCGTCGGGCACAGCTACGGGGGCATGGTGATCACCGGGATTGCCGACCGGGCTGCAGACCGGGTCGGCAAGCTCGTGTATCTCGACGCGGCCAACCCGGTGAACGGGCAGTCCCTCGTCGACGTTGCTGGGCCGATCATCGAGATGACTCGACCGACGGGGGCGGTCGTCGATGGGGTCGAGCTGGTGCTCCTGCCCGGCCCGGGGGCGGCGGCGTTCTATGGAGTGACGGATCCCGATGATCTCGCCTGGATGGATGATCGCCTCAGCGGGCATCCATGGAAGTGCTTCGAGCAGAAGCTGACGCTCACCAACGAGGACGCGCTGTGGGCGATTCCGCAGTTCCACATTGTTTGCGACTCCACGCTCGCCACCCGCGACGCGGCGATGATCGATTCAGCCCGAGCCGAGGGCCGGTTGTGGCACGTCGACACCGGACACGACCTGATGGTCACCGAGCCCGCGTTCGTCGCGCGCGCCCTCGAGGAGATCGCCGCGGCCTGAGGCGCTCCGACAAACAATGTGGCCGCCCACCCGAGGGGTGAGCGGCCACATTGGCGGAGTGGCGAGGATTACTTCTTCGCGTTGAAGGTGGCGATGCCCACCGACTTTCCGCCCTGGGTGGCGGCGTCAGCGAACGCGATCGCGCAGTGCCAGCCCTTCTTCGCCTGCGCCTTGGGAACCGGGCACTTGTAGCTGCTGTACTTGCCCGACCCGTGCCAGGACACGACCTTCCGGGTGCAGCTGATGGCGCCCTTCTTGTTCGACTTGACCTGCGTGGCGCTAGTGAGGTCCGCACCGGCCTGACCGATGTTGACGCCCTTCTTGTACAGCGTCAGCGCGCAGTAGTAGGTCGTGTTCTTCTCGGCACCGGTGCCCTTGGCGGTCACGTTGTGGCCGACCTTCACCGTCTTCGGGGACGCGGTGGTGTGGAAATGGTGGACCGAGCCCGCGGCCAGGGCGGGAGCGAGCCCCGCGGTGAGACAAATCCCAGCAGCGCCGATCACGGCAGCCGTCTTCTTCATCCTTGCTCCTCCTCTTGCAGCACCCGACGTTGGATACTGAATACGCTGACACTATTGGCCCAACCTGAAGATTGTCAGCCTGATCGAAGGATTCTCTCAGCGTGAGCACTGACCCCCGTGCGATCGCGTTGGTGACCGGCGCCAGTCGCGGGATCGGCCGGGCATGCGCGTCGGCGCTCGCCGAGGCAGGGCTCGACGTCGCGTTCACCGCCAGGACCGCGTCCGAGGGGCAGGGACGAGACGACTCCGACTCTGGCGGCGGCGCCGTGATCGAGGGCAGCCTGGCGACGACCGCCGCAGAGGTCGAGGGCTTCGGCGTTCGGGCGCTGCCCCTCGTCGCCGATCTGAGCGACTTCGACTCCCTGCGTTTGGCGGTGGACGCGGTGTTCGCGGCGTGGGGCCGGATCGATGTCCTCGTGCTCAACGCGGTCCACACCGGCCCGGGCAGCATGACCAGGGTCCTGGACACCCCCGTTGAGGCGCTCGAGACGAAGCTGTCCGCCAACGCCGTCGCGCAGGTGGTGCTCGTCCAGGCGGCGTTGCCGCGGATGGTCGACGCCGGAGGTGGACGGGTGATCGCGATCACCTCGTTCGCCGCGACCCATGCCCCGACGGCTCCGGTCGGCGAGGGGGGTTGGGGGTATGCGTACGCGGCGTCGAAGGCGGCATTCCACCGGTTGGCCGGACACCTGGCGGTCGAGGTCTCAGACCGCGGCATCGTCGCGGTCAACGTCGATCCGGGGCATGTGTTAACCGAACGTATGGTCGCGAACGCGAAGCGACTCGGCCTCGCGGGTCGCTATCACGGTGCACCGCCGAGCGCGCCTGCGGCAGCCGTGGCCTGGCTCGCGACCGCCGAGGAGGCACGGGAGCTCAACGGCCAAACGGTGGACGGGCTGCGGCTGGTGTTGGACAAGGGCTTGCACCCGGACTGGCGGCCTGCGCACGGGAAGTAAGGTGCACGGATGGAGTTGACGACGGGCGCGCGGCTGCGCAGCCAAGTAGGAACGACCGAGCTGATCGTGGTCAAGCCCCCGGCGGGCGACGTCGACCTTCGCTGCGGCGGTCACCCGATGGTGGCGCTCGACGCCGAGCCCGAGGCCGGGCTCGAGATCGAGGCGGGTCTTGAGGAAGGGGCGCAGATCGGCAAGCGGTACACCGATGCCGCCGGCGAGCTCGAACTCCTCATCACCAAGGCCGGTCCGGGCACGCTGACGATCGACGGAGTTCCCGTCCAGCTCAAGGAAGCCAAGCCGCTTCCTGCCAGCGACTGACTACCCGGTTTTCAGGGTGAGCAGGAGGGCGCGAAGGTCCTCAGGCCACTCGGCCGCCTCGCCGTTGTGGCGGTAGGCGCCGACAATCTCGGCGAGGGCGATACAGGCGCCGTCCTGCCAGGCGGCCTGCTCCTCGACCATCGAGGTGCGGCCGACCTGCTTGATCCGGGTGCGGACGTGAACCGGCGGCCCGAGCCCGCCCTCGTGCAGGTAATCGACGGCGACCCGGGCGATCAGCATTCGACCGCGCGTGCGATGCACGATCGCATCGATGCCGATCCCGGTGTGCAGCGTGAAGCGGGCGTGCTCGAAGAACCGGCCCATCGACACGTTGTTGATGTGCCGGTTGGTGTCGAGGTCGCCGTAGAAGACGGGAAGGGTCACACCTGGCTCGGGATAGCACTCCGGGTCGAGCCGATCAGCGGGGAATCGCATCAGGCCGGCCGGTCTCCGCTCATGTCGGCGTTCTTCGCGGCCGCCGCGACCAGCTCCGGGATGACCTCGCCGAGTTCCCCGGGCTGCCACTTCTCCTCCCGCTCGACGTGCGGGCCGTAGGCCCAGCCCTCGCCGACCGCGATCCGGTTGCCGGTCACCCCGAACACCCGGCCGGTGATCCCCGCCGACTGCGTGCTCGCGAGCCAGACGACGAGCGGGGAGATTTTGTCCGGGGAGATCGAGTCCTTCGCGGCCTCGTCCATCGACTCGAAACCGCCGAGGTCCGCAGTCATTCGGGTGAGAGCGGTCGGTGCGATCGCGTTGACGGTGACGCCGTAGCGACCGAGCTCGGCGGCCGCGATGATCGAGAACGCCGCGATCCCCGCCTTGGCAGCGCCGTAATTGGTCTGGCCGATGTTGCCGAAGATCCCCGACGGTGACGTGGTGTTGATGATCCGGGCGTCGGGTTGGTCGCCGGCCTTCGACCGGTCCCGCCAGTACGCCGCGGCGATCCGTGCCGGAGCGAAGGTGCCTTTGAGGTGCACCTTGATGACGGCGTCCCACTCGGCTTCGGTCATGTTGACCAGCATCCGGTCACGCAGGATGCCGGCGTTGTTGACGAGGACGTCCAGGGTGCCGAAAGCGTCGACCGCGGTCTGGACCAGCCGCTCCGCGCCGTCCCAGCTGGAGACGTCGTCGGTGTTGGCGACCGCGTCACCGCCGGCCGCCTTGATCTCCTCGACCACGTCGTTCGCTGGGCCGCTCGACCCGCCGGATCCGTCGCGGGCCCCACCGAGGTCGTTGACGACGACCTTCGCGCCCTCGGCGGCGAAGAGCATCGCGTGCTCCCGGCCGATTCCGCCGCCCGCGCCGGTCACGATGACGACCCGCCCGTCGACCACTCCGCTCATCGCTCGTTCGTCTCCTTGCTCGTTCTCGTCGCTGCTCGCCGGTTGCCGAGCCTGGTTCAGAATAGGGACCGTGATGCGCTTCGCGGCCACCGAGCTCAGCACGGCGGAGCTCGAGCTGCAAGCGCAGGTGCGGGCGTTCCTCGACGCGGAGTTGCCGCGCGGGTCACGCCGGCCTGGGCTTGGGATGAACGGCGCCGCCGACCGGGAGTTCTCGCGCAAGCTCGGTGCCAAGGGCTGGCTCGGGATGGCCCTGCCGAACAAGTACGGCGGCGGGGAGCGCAGCGCGGTCGAGCGGTTCGTCGTGACCGAGGAGCTGCTCAGCCGGGGCGCGCCACTGGGTTACCACTGGATCGCCGACCGGCAGAGCGGATCGGTCATCGAGCGGTTCGGCACCGAGGAGCAGAAGCAGGCCTACCTGCCGGGGATTTGCGCGGGCGAACTCGGTTTCTCGATCGGGATGAGCGAGCCCGATGCCGGCAGTGACCTTGCCGCCGTCCGCACCCGGGCGAGGAAGGTCGACGGCGGGTGGACCCTGTCCGGCACCAAGGTGTGGACGACCCGGGCACACATCAACGAGTTCATGATCACGCTCTGCCGGACGAGTGACCCCGAGGATCCGCGCGCGGGGCTGACCCAGTTCATCGTCGACCTTCACGCCGAGGGAGTGCAGGTCAATCCGATCCCGTTCCTCGACGGAACCCACGACTTCAACGAGGTCGTGCTCAGCGAGGTGTTCGTGCCGGACGCTGCGCTGCTCGGCGAGGTGGGCGCGGGTTGGGCGCAGAACACCGCCGAGCTCGCGTTCGAGCGCGGCGGACCGGATCGCCACCTCTCGACCTACCCCGTGGTCGAAGCGTTCCTCCGCGAGGCGCCGGCCGGCTCGCTCGGAGCCGACGCGGCGGTCTTCTTCGGTCGTGCGACCGCCACCTGGTGGGTCATGCGCAACCTGTCACTGTCGATCGCCCGGGCGATCGATCGGGGCGAGTCTCCCGTCGCCGAGGCGGCACTCGTCAAGGAGATGGGCACCCGCTTCGAGCAGGATCTGCTGCTCGGGTTGCAGGACCTGATCGACCTCGAGCCGTCACCGGACTCCTCGTCGTACTTCGAGCAGGCGCTGTGCGAGGCGATCCTCACCGCGCCGTCGAACTCGATCCGCGGCGGTACGACGGAGATCTTGCGCTCGGTCGCGGCGAAGGGGCTCGTGCGATGACGGTCGATCCGCTGCTGGTCAGTGCGGTTGAGGAGCGGTTCGGCGCGCTCGCGACGGCACCGGTGCTGGCGGCGGCCGAGCGGGACGGCTGGTCGCCGGCGTTGTGGGCCGCGACCGAGGAGATGGGGCTGCCGGCAATCTCGGTGCCGGAGGAGGCGGGCGGCCAGGGCGGGACGGTCGCCGACGCGCTCGCCGTCCTGCGGGTGGCTGGACGCTACGCCGTGCCGCTTCCGCTCGCGGAGACCGGTCTGCTCGCCGGCTGGATGCTGGCGGCCTCCGGCCTGCCGATGCCGAGCGGGCCGGTGACCACGGTCGCGGCTCGCGACCCCGACACCCTCACCTGGGACGGAACGACGGTTTCGGGCTCCCTGTCGGGGGTGCCGTGGGCGCGGTCGGTGGCCGCAATCGTCGTCCTGGTCGGCGATCGGGTCGTGCAGTTCGCGCCCGATTCGGTCGCGATCAGCCCGCGGACCAACCTCGCGGGCGAACCCCGTGACGTCATCACGGCCGACCGGGTCACGCCGGTCGCCGCCGTGCCGGCCGGCCCCGGCGTCGACCTCGAGGCGCTCCGGCTGCGAGGGGCGCTGACCCGGATCATGCTGATGGCCGGCGCCCTCGAGCGGGTGCTCGATCTCACCGTGCGCTACACCGGCGAGCGCGAGCAGTTCGGACGGCCGGTCGCCCGGTTTCAGGCCGTCCAGGAGCATCTCGTTCACCTCGGTCAGCAGGCCGCGCTCGCCGGGATGGCGGCCGACGTCGCCGCCCGTGAGTACGACCGCGGCGTCACCCCGGTCGAGGTGTGGGCGGCAAAGACGGTGTGCGGGCAGGCGGCGCGGATCGCGACCCGTGCCGCTCACCAGGCCCACGGGGCGATGGGCATGACCCAGGAGTACCCACTGCACCACCTCACCCGCCGGCTGTGGTCGTGGACCCGGGAGTACGACGACCTGCGGTGGGCGCGCCTGCTCGGCACGGCGGTGATCGACCGCGGCGCCGACCGGCTCTACCCGCTGATCGCCGGCGGGTCCGCCGCGCTGGCGACCTGAGGGTGTCTACGGCTTAGAGCAGGTCGCTCGGGTCGGCCGGGACGTCGGCGGCGTACCGGCTCAGGACGTCGAGCGGGACGAGATCGAGCACCCGGCTGTTGGTGGCGGCCAGGACAACCGGGGGAGCGACCCCATCCTGGTGTGCCTGGAGCCAGCGGAGGGCGACCACGCACCAGCGGTCACCCGGCTGCAGGCCGGGGAAACCGAACTCGGGTCGCGGCGTGACCAGGTCGTTGCCGACCCCGACCTGATGCGCGAGGAACTCGCGGGTCACGACCGCGCAGATCGTGTGGCTGCCGACGTCCTCCGGGCCCGACGTGCAGCAACCGTCGCGGTAGAAGCCGGTCAGCGGGTCGGTGCTGCACGACTCGAGCGGATCGCCGAGCACGTTGGTGTCCACGGTCACGAGCCTAGGGAACGACTGATCGATGCGCCGTCCCGCCACCCGCGCCGAGATCGACCCCTGGGTTACGGTGCAGGTCGTTGTCTTCACCTAATGAGGTCCCATGCCGTTGAACCGCGCCTTCATCGGGCGTCGATACGAGGCGGCCGACGACTACCTCGTCGGCCGCGAGCACATCCGGTCGTTCGCCCAGGCGATTGACGATCCGAACCCGCTCTACCTCGACCCGGCGGCCGCTCGCGCGGCCGGTCACCCGGACGTGGTCGCCCCGCCCACGTTCCTGACCGTGCTCGGCTTTCGCTTCCGGGACGCCTCGCCCATGGCCGATCCGGACCTTGGCCTGAACTACAGCCTGGTCGTGCACGGCGAGCAGCAGTTCGTGGCGCACCGGCCGGTGTACGCCGGCGACGTCCTGCGGGTGGTCAACATCGTGTCCGACATCCGCGACGCGGGCAGCAACGAGTTGCTGAAGACGACGATGGAGGTCACCCTGCCCGACGGGACGCCGGTGGCGACCCTCGTCTCCTCGATCATCAGCCGTGGCACCGCGGCGAAGGACGGGTCCTGATGCCCAGGTACGACGAGGTCGAGGTCGGCACGACGATTCCCGCGCGGGTGTTCACGGTGACGCGGGCCAACCTCGTCCGCTACGCCGGGGCGAGCGGCGACTTCAACATGATCCACTGGAACGAGCGGACGGCGACCGCCGTCGGCCTCCCGAACGTCATCGCGCACGGCATGTTCACGATGGCCGAAGCCGGCCGGCTGGTCACCGACTGGGCTGGTGACCCGACCAAGGTGGAGTCCTTCGGCGTCCGGTTCTCCGCTCCGGTCCCGGTGCCCGATGACGATGCGGGCACGGACATCACGGTGTCCGGCGAGGTCGCGGACAAGCTCGACGACGGGCGGGTCCGGGTGTTGCTGACCGCGACGATCGGCGAGGACACGAAGGTCCTGTCGGCCGCCCGCGCCGTCGTCCGTCTGGACTGACGCGCGATCGTCCGGGCGATCAGACCAGGAGGTCGGGGACCTCGGCGAGCGTGCGCAACGTGTCGTTGAGGTGGGTGCACGTCGTCGTCCCGACGAACTCCTCGGCCACCGCTGTCTCGATCTCGTCTGGTCGCCGACCGATCAGGCGGGTCGCACTGTGCGCCGCGAACGGGCACTCGGCCCACGGGAGGCGGCCGGGCTCAACCTGGATCGTCCCGAGGGTCCCGTTCTGGTCGAGGGCCGCCTCCACGACCCATTCGTGCAGGCGCCGCGCGATCCCGTCCGGGTCGGCGTAGGAGTCGCGGAAGGTCGCGCGGACGCTCGGTGCCGCTCGTGCCGTGACGGTCAGGGAGCGCGCCCGGCGGCTCTGCAACGGCGCGAGGGCGTCGGCGGCCGGATCGTCGAGCTCCGGTCCGAGTGGCATCCGCAGCACGCCCCCGGCGTCCGCGATCCGGGTCAGCATCTCGCCACCGGCCCGCCAGCCCGAGCATTGGTCGACGCCGGTCAGGATCATCTGCGGATGGTTGGTCGTCGCCGGATGGTCGAGGATCCGCGGTTGCATCCCGACCATCACCGCGATCGGCAGGTCCCACAGCATCCGGCGAAGCAGCCGGTGTTCCGGCGTACCCGTCAGGTCACTCGTCGCCGCCCGAAAGCCGCTCGCCACTCGGCGCCCGATCAGGTCCGCGGTGGGGGCATCGCCGAGGGTGTCGAGGCCCACGAGCCTGGACTCGTTGTCGAGCTGCGCGCGGAGGGTCATCCGACGGATGACGGTTTCGGCGCCCTCGGCGTCGATCGCGGTGTCGAGAGCCTCGCCCGCGATGACCCGTGCCTGCGGGTCGAAGGTGAGCATCGTCGAGCGAACGGCGCGCGGGTCCATGGGTGAGCCGAACCTAACAGGCGCGCGGTCGGTCTCGACCCACCGGCTATCTTCGCGGGTGCCCGCCGTCCCAGCGACCCGTTCCGGAGAGACATGGACCTGAGCGTCTCGCGCGCCGACCAGGAGTTTCGAGAGTCGGCGCGGGAATGGCTGGCGGCCAACTACCCGCGCACCGAACGCCCGGTCGAGCATCAGGCGATGCGCGAGTTCGACCTGGCCTGGCAACGCCGACAGTGGGACGGCGGGTGGGCAGGCGTGTCCTGGCCGAAGGAGTACCAGGGATGCGGCCTCACCGTCCTTCAGCAGCTGATCTGGTTCGAGGAGTACGCGCGAACGGGCGCGCCGGACATCGACTGCCGGTTCGTCGGGCTGAGTCACGCCGGTCCAACGCTGATCGCGAACGGCAGCGAGGAGCAAAAAGCGTTTCACCTGCCGAGGATTCTGCGCGGTGACGTCGTGTGGTGCCAGGGGTTCTCCGAGCCGCAGGCCGGATCCGACCTGGCGTCGCTGCGGGCGACCGCGGCAGTCGACGGTGAGGACTTCGTCGTCAACGGGCAGAAGATCTGGACCAGCTTCGCGCACGTTGCCGACTACCAGGAGCTGCTCGTCCGCACCGATCCGAACGAACCCCGCCACCGCGGGCTGACCTGGATGATCTGCGACATGAGCCTGGCCGGAATCACGGTGCGCCCGATCAAGACGATGATGGGCGACGATCACTTCTGCGAGGTGTTTTACGACGACGTACGGATCCCGGCGGTCAACGTCGTCGGCGCGGTGAACGACGGGTGGCGGGTGGCCATGTCGACGTTGTCCTTCGAGCGGGGTACGGCGTTCACCGCGAGCCAGGTTCAGCTCGCCGAGATCTACGACCGGTTGGTCGACTACGCGCGTGAGCACACCGGACCGGACCGGCGCCGGCCCGCGATCGCCGACGACGAGATCGCCCATCGGCTGGCCACGATGCGGGCGGAGATCGTCGCGTTGCGCTCCCTGACCTACACCTTTGCCATCCGCGATGCGGACCTTCCGCAACCGGGGCCGGAGGGGTCGATGGTGAAGCTCTTCTACTCCGAGCTGCGGCAGCGGATGATGCGGCTGGTCATCGACATCGTCGGTCCCGGCTCCTGGAGCGAGGAGTACCTGATGTCGTACTCCGCGACCATTAGCGGCGGGACATCGGAGATCCAGCGCAACATCATCGGCGAGCGCATCCTTGGACTTCCGCGATGAACCTCACCGTGACGGAGGAGCAGCGCGCGATCGTGGCGACGGTCGCGGACCTGCTCGACGCGGTCGGCCGCGACGATCCGGAGGGATTGTGGGCGGGTGCGGTTGAGCTGGGTTGGTTCGGCCTCGGCCTTCCCGAGGAGCTCGGCGGCACGGGATACGGGTTGGTCGAGGAGGCGCTGGTCGCGAAGGAGGTCGGGCGCCACGTCACCCCGGGCCCCCTGGTCGCCACGGTGCTCGCGACCCGGGTGGCGGCGTACGGGGGTGAGGAGGCGCTCGCGGCCGACCTCATGTCCGGGGCCGCTCGGGCCGCGCTCGCGCTGGCCGGCCACGGGGACGAGCTGACCCTGCTCGACGCGGCCACCGCCACCCACGCGGTCGTGGTCCGTCCGGAGCTTGCCGCGGTCGTGGCGATCGAGGCGTGCGCGGATCGGTCGGTGCTGCCCAGCCTGGACGAACTGTCGACTCGTGAGTCGGCCCGCCTCGTGGGCGCGCCGATCGTCTCGGTGTCCTCCGACGTCGACGCGGTCTACCTGCGCGGGTCGGTGTTGGTCTCGGCGGTGCTCGCGGGGATCGCGCAGGCCGGTGTGGAGATGTCCACCGACTTCGCGAAGACCCGCGAGCAGTTCGGTGCGCCGATCGGCAGCTTTCAGGCGGTCAAGCACACGTGCGCGGACATGGCGATCGCAGCCGCGGTCGCCGACGCGCAACTGGTTGTTGCCGCACTCAGTGTGGCGGAGGGTCAGCCCGACGCCGACGTGCAGGTCGCGGCGCTTCGCGTGGTGTCGACCCGCTCGGCGACGTCCAACGCGCGCGCGAACGTGCAGGTTCATGGCGGGATGGGGTTCACCTGGGAGTGCCCGGCGCACTTCTACGCCAAACGCGTGCATGCGCTCGCCGGCGTACTCGGCTCGATGTACGACAACGAGCGAGTGCTCGTCCCGCGCGTACCGGCGTGACGCCGCTTCGCTGTGCGCGTACCGGCGTGACGCCGCTTCGCTGACGGACGTCGGATAGCGTCCGAACGGTGAGCGGTTACGCGGACTCGTTGTTCGATCTCACCGATCGGGTGGTCCTCGTCACCGGCGGCAGTCGGGGCCTCGGTCGCGAGATCGCCTTCGGCTGCGCGCGCTGCGGCGCCGACGTCGTGATCGCCAGCCGCAACTTCGACAGTTGTGCCGCGACGGCCGCCGAGATCGAATCCGAGACCGGCCGTACGGCGATGCCCTACGCCGTCCACGTCGGACGCTGGGACGAGCTTCCCGGTCTCGTCGAGGCGACCTACGAGCGGTTCGGCAAGGTCGACGTGCTGGTCAACAACGCGGGCATGTCGCCGGTCTACGACACGCTGACCCAGATCCCGGAGAAGCTCTTCGACGCGGTGATCAACCTGAACTTCAAAGGTCCGTTCCGGCTCAGCGCGCTGGTCGGGGAGCGGATGGTCGATGCCGGACGCGGGTCGATCATCAATGTCAGCTCGACCGGATCGATCCGCACGAATCCCGCAATCATTCCCTACTCGGGGGCGAAGGCCGCGCTGAACGTCATGACCGAGGGCTTCGCGATGGCGCTCGGCCCGAACGTGCGGGTCAACACCTTGATGGCCGGCCCGTTCTTCACCGACGTCTCCCAGCACTGGGACATCCCGGCGTTCAACGAGGGCGCGAAAAAGCACGCGTTGCAGCGCGGCGGCCAACCGCCGGAGATCATCGGAGCGGCGCTCTACCTCGCCTCCGACGCCTCGTCGTACACCTCAGGCGCGACGATCCGCGTCGATGGCGGCATCCCGTAGGACGGCGTCGGAGAATCCCGCGGTCAACGCCCGCAACGCCGCGTCGAGGTAGTCCGTCAGGTCGGTGTCGGCCCGCTCGACCCAACAGTCGTAGGCGGCGCGGCACGCGGCGAGCGTGGCCCGCCCAACCGCAAGCGGGTAGAGCGCGTTCGGTGGCTGGCCGATCCGGTGAGCCACGAAGTCGCTGATCGTGCGCTCCCACGCGTCGTAGTGGACCGCCGCGCTCGCGATCAGCTCGGGTTCCGACCCGATCAGGCTCATCCGGGCGAGCAGTTCCGGCACGTCGTCGGCGCCGTAGTGGTTGGCCTCGATCACTGCCCGGCGGACGGCTTCCATCACCGGTACGTCGGTGGGGAGGTCCTCGAGTGCCTCGCGGATCGCGGCGACCTCGTGGTCGAAGGTGCTCCAGAGCACTCCGCTCTTGGACTCGAAGTAGCGAAAAAACGTTCGGCGGCTGACCCCGGCTTCGCGGGCGATGTCCTCGACCGTCGTGGCGCCGAAGCCGTGGTCGCTGAACCTGCGAAGCGCGATCAGCTCCAGCTCGCGGGCGCTCGTGCTTCGCGGGCGCCCGGGACCGCCGAGGGTCGGCTTGCCTTCCACGACCGCTGACGATAACGTGTGCGTCATCTAATTCGTCACACTGTGACAAATTCCCGTGAGGAGCCGCTCGAATGGCCGACGCCGCCACCACCGTCGTGACCGACCCTCCGAACGCGAGTGAGCCTGCACCGGCCGTGCGGGACGACCTGGTCGAGGACGACCAGCTCGTCGAGGAGGTGTCCATCGACGGCATGTGTGGCGTCTACTGAGGTGTCCGACGCTTTCGACCTTGATGCGCCCTGGCAGGTCCATCCCTCGGTTTCCATCCGACCCGAGCGCTTCGGTGCGTTGCTCTACCACTTCGGGACCCGCAAGCTGACGTTCCTCAAGAGCCCGCAGCTGCTCGACGTCGTCACCCACCTGGGGGCGCAACCGAGCGCGCGGGCCGCGATCGCGGCGGCCGGCGCCGACGACGACCGCTTCGGTGCCGCGCTTGCCACCCTGGCCGCGGCGCAGATGATCTGTCCGCGGGCTGCGTCGTGACCCTCGCGCCGGCCTCGCTCGTCGAGCAGTTCCAGTACGGCCTCGACGCGCCGATCTGCCTCACCTGGGAGCTCACCTACGCGTGCAACCTGGCCTGCGTGCACTGCCTGTCGAGTTCGGGCCGCCGCGATCCCGGCGAGCTGTCCACCGCCGAATGCAAGGCGGTGATCGACGAGCTGCACGACCTCCAGGTCTTCTACGTCAACATCGGTGGCGGGGAACCGACCGTCCGCTCCGACTTCTGGGAGCTCGTCGACTACGCGACGTCACGAAGCGTCGGCGTGAAGTTCTCGACCAACGGCATCCGAATCACCGCCGATGCGGCCCGGCGGCTGGCCGGGAGCGACTACGTCGACGTCCAGATCTCCCTGGACGGAGCGACCGCCGCGGTCAACGACGCGATCCGCGGCGCCGGTTCCTACGACCTGGCACTTCGCGCGATGACCCGCCTCGCCGAGGCCGGCGTGAGGGGTTTCAAGATCTCGGTCGTCGTCACCCGCGAGAACGTCGCGCAGCTCGACGCGTTCAAGGCCATCGCCGACCGCTACGACGCCCAGCTGCGGCTCACCCGGTTGCGTCCCTCGGGCCGCGGCGCGCAGGTCTGGGACCAGCTGCACCCGAGCGCGGACCAGCAGCGCGAGCTGTACCACTGGTTGTTGCGGCACGGCGACAACGTGCTGACCGGCGACTCGTTCTTCCATCTTGCGGCGTACGGCGAACCGCTGCCCGGCCTCAACTTGTGCGGTGCGGGGCGGGTCGTCTGCCTCATCGACCCGGTCGGTGACGTGTACGCGTGCCCGTTCGCGATCCACGACGAGTTCCTCGCGGGCAACGTGCGGGAGTCGGGCGGCTTCACCGGCGTGTGGCGCGCCTCGGAGCTGTTCCGCGAGCTCCGCCGCCCCCAAACCGGCGGCGCGTGCACGGCCTGCTCGGCTTACGACGCGTGTCGAGGCGGGTGCATGGCCGCGAAGTTCTTCACCGGCCTGCCCCTCGACGGACCGGACCCGGAGTGCGTGCGCGGCTTCGGCGAGCAGGCGCTGGCGGATCCGGCCCGCACCGCGCCGGCGCCGAGCGGGGACCATTCCCACCGCGGCGGTCCGGTCATGGTGACGCTGTCCCGCCGACCGCCGGTCGCGGCCTGCAACCCTGACCCGCTCGCGTGAAGCTCGCCGAGCTGACCTGGACGGGCGTGGCCGCCGTCCCGCCCGCGCTGATCCTCGCCGTACCGCTGGGGTCCACCGAGCAGCACGGCCCGCACCTGCCGCTGTCCACCGACACCCGGATCGCGGTTGCGCTGTGCGAGCGGCTGGCGAACGCCCGGGCTGAGGTGATGGTCGCGCCGGCGGTGGCGTACGGCGCGAGCGGAGAGCACGCCGGATTCGCGGGCACGCTCTCGATCGGTGCCGAGGTGCTGGAACGGCTCGTCGTCGAACTCGGCCGCTCGGCCACGGACACCTTTGCCCACGTCGTGTTCGTGTCGGCACACGGTGGCAACGCGGCCGCGGTCACCGCGGCCGCGCGCCTGCTGCGCGCGGAGGGACGCGATGTCCTGGTTCACGCCCCCCGCTGGCGCGACGACCTGCACGCCGGGTACGCCGAGACGTCCCTGATGCTCGCGCTCGAACCGTCTCTCGTGCGGCAGGAGGATGCGGTCATCGGCGACACCCGGTCGTGGGCAGAGCTCGAGCCCCTCCTGCGCGGTGGCGGGGTCCGATCGGTCAGCGCAAACGGCGTGCTCGGCGATCCGACCGGGGCCAGCGCTGCGGCCGGGTTCGAGCTCCTGGACCGGCTCGGCGTCGATCTTGTCGCTGCGGTCGGGAGCTGGCGGCCCAGCGTCGTGGCGGCCACTCGATGACCGCCGCTCCGGCCCGCAGAGTCGCGATCGTTACCGGCGCCGGTCGCGGGATCGGCGCGGCGACCGTCGTGGCGTTCGTCGACGCCGGTTGGTGTGTCCTCGCGACCGACGTCGGCCGCGAGGATCCGGCACTGGACTACCCGATGGCCGCACCCGCCGACCTCGACGCGGTCGTGGCGGCAGCACGCGAGCGCGCCGACTCACCCGACCAGGTCGCCGGGATGCTCGCCGACGTGCGAGACGTCGACGCGCTCGCGGGCGCGGTGGTCGATGCCGAGCGTCGCTGGGGTGGGCTCGACGCCGCGGTCGCGGCGGCCGGCGTGATCGCGGGCGGAGCGCCGATGTGGGAGGTTGCGCCGGCGGCGGAGCAGGCGGTGCTCGAGGTCGTGCTGGGCGGGGTTCTCAATCTCGCCCGGGTGTCGGTGCCGGCGATGCTGCGTCGACCCGCGCCGCGCCACGGTCGGTTTCTCGCGGTCGCGTCCGCGGCGGCGACCAAAGGTCTGCCGATGCTGGCCGCCTACTGCGCGGCCAAGGCCGGGGTGACCGGGATGATTCGGGCGCTCGCGGTCGAGCTGGGACCGGAAGGCATCACCGCGAACGCGGTCAGCCCGGGCTCCACCGGCACCTCGATGCTCGATGAGACGGCTCGGCTCTACCGCCTCGCCGCGGCCCGGGACTTCGCGGTGCAACAGCCCGCGCGCCGCCTGCTGGCGCCGGCCGAGATCGCCGCCGCGCTCGTGTTCCTCGCGGCGGAGGGCAGCGGGGGCATCACCGGTGCCGTCGTGCCGGTCGACGGGGGGCTCAGTCTGTGACCGGACCTTTGCCGGTCGGGTTCCGGGTTGAGCTCGATCCGTCCGCGGACCGGCTCGATGAACGCACGCTCTGTGGGGGTTCGCCGCCCCGGGTGTTGCGGCTGACCCGCGAGGGGTGCGAGGCGCTGGCCGAGCTGTCGCGCGGACCGATCGCGTCCGCGGCGGCGGGGCGGCTCGCTCGCCGCCTGACCGACGCGGGGCTCGCGCACCCCCGCCCCCCGCGTTCGGCGACGCCTGCCCCGGTCACGGTGGTGATCCCGGTCAGGGACCGGGCAGAAATGCTGGACCGGTGCCTGGCCGCGCTCGGCTGCACCCATCCGGTGGTCGTCGTTGACGATGGATCGCAGGACCCGGCTCGGGTTGCCGAGGTCGCCGGCCGGTACGGCGCCCGGGTGGTGCGACACGAGATCGACCTCGGCCCGGCCGCGGCCCGCAACAGCGGCCTCGCCGAAGTGGCGAGCGACTACGTGGCCTTCCTCGACAGCGACTGCGTGCCCGCGCCGGGGTGGATCGAGGAGCTGCTCCCGCACCTTGCCGACCCCGAGGTCGCGATGGTCGCGCCGCGGATCGCACCGCTGGCGTCTGCCGGTGTTCGCGGTCGCTACAGCCGGGCGCACAGCTGCCTGGACATGGGACCCCGTGAGGGTCTGGTCGCGGCGGGGACCCGCCTTGCCTACGTCCCCTCGGCGGCGCTGGTCGCTCGGCGCAGCGCGCTCCTCGACGCTGCCGGCGTGCCGGCCTTCGACCCGTCATTGCGGCAGGGCGAGGACGTCGATCTCGGCTGGCGGCTCGCCGAGCGCGGCTACCGCGTCCGCTACGAGCCGGCCGTCACGGTCGGGCACGTGGAGCCGGACAGTTGGCGGGCGTTGATGGCCCGCCGCTACCGCAACGGCACCTCCGCCGGCCCGTTGGCGGCCCGCCATCGCGGCGCGCTGCCCCCGCTGGTCCTCGCGCCGGGGCCGGCGTTGACCGTGGCCGGCGCGCTCGCGGGGTCGCCGCTGGCCGCCGGTGCCGGGCTCGCGATCACGGCGGCGTCGCGCCGTCGGACCCTTCGCCGCCTCGGACTGACGGCTTGGGCCGCGCCCCGCCCGGGGCGCCTGTGCGGGCAGGCGTGGGTGCGAACCGCTGCGTTCGCCTCCCAGGCGGGAGCTCCGTTGGCCGTCGGGTGTCTCGCGATCGGCGCTGCCGTGCCCGGCCGCCGTCGCTGGCTTCGGCGGATCGCGGCGGTCTGCCTGCTCGCGACCCCCGGCGTCGTCGAGTGGGTCCGCCGCCGGCCCGACCTCGATCCGGTCCGGTTCGCCGCCGCGCACCTGGCCGACGACCTGGCCTACGGCGCCGGTGTCTGGCGGGGATGTCGGGACGCCGGTACGGCGGAGCCGCTTCGACCCGTGCTCGTGAGATCGAAAGGTCGCTGATGGCCAACCCCTGGTTCGAAACTGTCGCCGAGGCTCAGCGTCGCGCGAAAAGGCGTCTGCCGACCTCGGTGTACGGCGCGCTCATCGCCGGCGCCGAGAAGGGCCTGACGCTCGCGGACAACCTGGCCGCGTGGGACGAGCTCGGCTTCGCGCCGCGTGCGGCGGGCATGCCGGCCGAGCGTGAGCAGTCGACGTCGGTGCTCGGCCAGTCGATCTCGATGCCGGTGGTGATCTCCCCGACCGGGGTCCAGGCGGTCCACCCCGACGGCGAGGTCGCGGTTGCCCGGGCGGCCGCGGCTCGGGGCACCGCGATGGGCTTGAGCTCATTCGCGAGCAAGCCGGTCGAGGAGGTGTGTGCGGTCGGGACGCCGGTGTTCTTCCAGATGTACTGGGTCGGCAGCCGCGAGCACATGGCGGCGCGAATGGAACGCGCCCGGTCGGCGGGAGCCGTCGGGGTGATCGCGACCCTCGACTGGTCGTTCTCGCACGGCCGTGACTGGGGCAGCCCGCACATTCCGGAGCGCATGACGTTCCGGGAGATGCTGCGGCTCGCGCCGGAGGCGCTCGAGCGTCCCCGGTGGTTCGCGTCGTTCCTGCGATCCGGGGGGATACCGACGCTCCAGGTGCCGAACATGGCGGACGCCGGCGCGCAGCCGCCGACGTTCTTCGGTGCGTACGGCGACTGGATGCAGTCATCACCGCCAACCTGGGAGGACGTGGCGTGGCTGCGCGAGCAGTGGGGCGGTCCGTTCATGTTGAAGGGCGTGATGCGGGTCGACGACGCTCGCCGGGCGGTCGACGCCGGCGTGAGCGCGATCTCGGTCTCGAACCACGGCGGCAACAACCTGGACGGGACGCCGGCCCCGATCCGCGCGCTGCCGGCGATCGCGGACGCGGTCGGAGACCAGGTCGAGGTGCTTCTCGACGGCGGGATCCGGCGCGGGAGCGACGTGGTCAAGGCGGTCGCGCTCGGGGCACGAGCGGTGATGATCGGCCGGGCGTACCTGTGGGGACTCGCGGCCAACGGTCAGGCCGGGGTGGAGAACGTGCTCGACCTGCTGCGGGCCGGGATCGACGCGACCCTCCTCGGTGTCGGCCGGTCCTCGATCCATGAGCTGACCCGCGACGACGTGCTCGTGCCGGGCGGCTTCACCCGCGCGCTCGGGGCCGATTGAGATCGGTCTGCACCGACCTTGACGAAGCGCACCTCTGAGCGCGGTCCAGAGGTCATTGTCGTCGAGGTCGCGGGCGCCCGCGACGCTACATCTGCGGCGGGCCGTCGGGTGGGACGCTCGGCGTCCCCGGTGCGGAGATCGCACCGAACTGCGACTCGTACTTGCCCATGTTGTCGTTGATCGCCTGCATGAGCTGGAAGAGCTGGGTCGGCGGAAACTTGACCCTCGCGACCAAGGTCGCCGGGACGAGCGCGTTCCCGTCGGCGTCGACTGCCGTCGGTTGGGTCACGGCGAAGTCGAGCGTGAACTCATACGGCGTGTGCCACACCATCGCGAGGTTGGCGTAGACGCCCCCTTGCATCTCCTCCGGCACCTGCATCTGGACTTGGGCCATGGTCGTCCTTTCCGGCTCACTTACCTTAGTAGGGGAATCGGAGCCGCAGGGAGAAGGACAACCGTGCAGGAAGCCCACGATGCCCACGACCCGGTCAGCTACGACCACTGCGACCAGATCGAGGGACCGTTCTTTCATGGCACCAAGGTGGAGCTTCGGGTCGGCGATGAGCTAGCGCCCGGCTACGGCTCGAACTTCCACGAGGGTCGGGTGTCGAACAACATCTACTTCACCGCGCTGATCGACACCGCCGCATGGGGAGCGCAACTCTCCGCGGCCCTGACTGGTGCTGGCGACCGGGGACACATCTACGTCGTGGAGCCGCTCGGCCCCTTCGAGGACGACCCGAACGTGACCAACAAGCGGTTTCCCGGCAACCCGACGCAGTCCTATCGCAGTCGTCACCCGCTGCGCGTCGTCGACGAGGCGCACGACTGGGCGGGCCATCCGCCGGAAGCGCTGGATCAGATGCTTGCCAACCTTGCGCGCCTGCGCGAGCAAGGCCTGGACCTCATCGAGGACTGACGCCGCCGGTGGTCATTTGAGGACGACCGGCGTGCAGGGTGCGCCCGCGGCGCCGACGATCGGTTCGGGGGTCGCGTTGACGAAGAACGCGTAGCGGCCGTCGTCGGCGCAGGCGGCCGCGAGGTCCTCGAGGTCGAAGTTCTGACCCTGCACGAGCCCCATCTCGACGATGTGCAGCATGTGCACCGGTAGGAAGATGTCGTCGCGCTCGGGCGGGAAGACCTCGAAGGACAGGTTGTCCGTGGCGACCATCGCCACCCCGCGCGCGTGGAACCACCGCACCGTCTGCATGGAGGGGCCCGCGGTGGTGATGCTGTAGGCCATCCGGTCACCCGCGCGCTGGTGGAGCATCTGACCCGTGCGCAACAGCACGATGTCACCCTCGGACACGGTGACCTTGCCGAACTCCTCGGCGCGGTCGAGGTCATCGGGGGTGAGCGCCCGACCGCCGTCGAGCCGATCGACGCCACGTGCGCCCGCCAGGTCGAGAAGGACGCCGCGCGAGGCGATGACGCCGAGCTTGTCCGCGCCGAGACGGTGCGCGCCGGTCTCGTCCACCACGCTGGTCGGAAAGCCGTTGTACATCCGGTCGTCGTAGCTCACGTGGGCCAACGCGTCGACATGGGTCGCGGCTTGCACTCCCATCGACACCGCGTCGTCGTTGAACCGTACGCCGGCCGGGTTGTTGCCCATCAGCTCGTGGAGAGCGATGGTCGACCGGATCGGATTGGTGCGGCCTTTCACGAACCCGAGTTGCGGGCCGTCTTCGGACATCGGGATCGCGAGGGAGAACCGTCGCCCGTCGCGGATGGTCGAGACGCCGGCGAGGAGCGTCTCGGCGGTGATGAGGTTGAGCGTTCCCCGCTCGTCGTCATCGCCCCACCGACCCCAGTTGTTGACCTCGGCGGCCAACTCGCTGAACTCGGCAGGGAGCATGGCTGGTGCTAGTGCTGGCGGCGGTTCGGGTTGTCCACCGTGGAACCGCCCGCCGGACCCATGTCAGGCATTCCGAGCTTGCGGTGGTCCCAGGACCGCGCGCGGGTCCGGTTGACCTTCACGGCCACCCGCTTGTTGAGCATCGCCTCGACGAACGGCTTCATCTCATCGGAGTACGGGCCGTTGTAGCGCTCCCAGACATTGACACCGACCCGCCACAGCACGTCGGGATCGTCAATCACCTCCGCCGTGCCCTCGATCGCGACCCCGCGCAGTTCGCCGTACGTCGCGCCGTCCTCGACCAGGCAGCTGACGGCGGGATTCCGGCGCAGGTTGACCGCCTTCTGCGACTTTGCCTTCGTCTCGAAGTAGATATCGCCGTCGAGAATCGCGAACCACATCGCCACCAGATGGGGGGTGCCGTCAGGACCGACGCTGGCCAGTGTCATCGAGCGCGCACCGTCGAGCAGATCCGCGATCTCGGCGTCGTCCATCGTGATCTGGCCGCGCTGGTTGGTTCCCATGAGGTCAGTATGTCGCGAAGTCGTGACGACCGGCGACGGCGGGCTCAACGTGCGAGCCGGACGGGGAGTGTTCGCAGTGAGTTGTTGAGGTTCGACCTGGCCCGGACCGGCGTACCCGCAAGTTCGACGGTCGGGTAGGTGGTGAGGAGCTCGGTGAAGAACACCCGGCCTTCGAGGCGGGCAAGGTGGGCACCAAGACAGAAATGTTCCGCCTGGCCGAACGACAGGTGCCGGTTCGGCTTGCGGGTGGCGAGAAAGTCCTGCGGCTGGACGAACACGGCCTCGTCCCGGTTCGCCGAGGTGTAGTACATCGCGACCTTCTGGCCCGCCTCGATCCGCTTGCCGCCCAGCTCGGTGTCGGCAGTGGCGGTGCGGCGGAAGTAGTGCAGCGGGTTCGCCCAGCGCAGGATCTCCTCGACGGCGAGCGGTACGGCGGACGGATCCGCGCGCAGTGCGGCCAGCTGGTCGGGATGCTCGAGCAGCGCGAGCAACCCGGACGACAGCATCGTCTGGGTGGTGTCCTGGCCGGCCGTCACGAGCTGGATGAAGATCATCGCGAAGGCGACCGCGTCCATCTCCGCCAGCAACACGTCGGTGAGATCGTCCTGCGGCGTTTCGGCGAGCCGGTCGACCGCGAACTGGTAGGCGTAGAGCCCCATCGCGGTGCTCGCCTCCCCGGCGTCGGCGCCCGGTATGGCGTACTCCGGGTCCTGCCCGTGGGTCACGCGTTCGGCCATCTGGTGAACGCGCTCCCAGTCGGCGCGCGGCAGGCCCATCATCTTGCCGATGACCCGGGTGGGCAGGCGGGCCGCCACCTCGTGGACGAACTCGGTCTCACCGGCTTGCTCCGCGTCGGCGAACGCCTCCCGGCAGATCCGACGAATGTCGTCCTCCAGGGTCGCCACCGACCGCGGGGTGAGCCGTGGGGTCAACGGCTTGCGGACGCTGCGGTGGCGGGGCGGGTCCATCGCGAGCAACATCCCCTGCATCTGCTCGAGTTGGGTGGGCGCGAGGTCTTCGAGCACGACCCCGCCGACCTCCGAGGAGAACAGCTTCGGTGCGCGGGCCACACGCTCCACGTCGGCGTGACGGAGCACCGCCCAGTAGCCGGGCTCACCCGTCATGTCCTGCCAGTGCACGGGGTCGGTCGCCCGCAGTTCGGTGAAGTACTCGTGCGGCGGCCCGTCGAGGTAGGTGTCCGGGTCGCAGAGATCGAGCATCGACTACTTCTCGACGACGTTCGGCCGGCCGAGCCCCTGCATATCGGCGAGGGCGTAGTACGCGGCAAGCGTTCCGGCTCCGTCGGTGATCGATTCCACCGTGCCGTCCTCACGGAGGTTGAGGTTCGAGCCGTACATCTGGAACCAGACCTGGGTGTTGTCCTCCAGCACGGTGAGCGTGTGCACAGAGCCCGCCGGTTCGTAGAGGAACGACCCCGCGCGGTTCACGTAGTCGTACTCCTTGTACTTCCACGCGCCCGACGTCGTGTAGCCGAAGACCGGTCCGGTGTGGCGGTGGGTCTGGACCTCGAAGTTCGCCTGGAAGATGTTCTCCACGATCCACAGTCCTTCGGCGATGTCGACGCAGATCACCTTGAGCTTGTTGCCGTCACCGATGTCGACGAAGGGGAGGTCGTCGGCGCCGACGTGGATCGCGAGTGGCAGGTCGTGGGTGGTCGTCATTGGAGCACGGTACGACGTTTCTGACGGGTCGTCAGCCCGAGGTTCCGGGGGAGCGCTCAGCCGGTAACCGTGAGGGTGATCCGGACCCTCGTCGAGGAGATCGGGCGAAGCTGCACCGTTCCCGACGCGCGGGCGTAGCGGCCGGTGCCGCCGAGGATCGCGTAGCTCGTGTGGTCCTGGTTGTCGGTGGCGCCCGCGTAAAGGATTTGACCACCGGTGACACTGATGCTGCCGAGGAACATGCCGCGTCCGTAGGTCGCGATGCCGATCGCGTCCTGCCGCCGGAGCGGGCCGGTGTTCCTCGGACGGTAGCTTTCCTGGAACCCGTCTCCGGGTGACATCGCGTGCGGTCCGACGTTGGTGGCGTGTGCCTTGACGGCGGCCGTCGGCACGGTGAAGCGCAGCGTGGTCGTCTTCTCGGCGCTCGGGCTCGACCCGCGGGCGACCACCGGGGCCGCGATTGCGAGTAGTGCGGAGGCGACAAGGGCAACACTTGCGGCACGGACTGACTGAGCGGTCATGGCATCTCCTCGGTGGGTGGGGATGACGGTTACGGTTCGGCTCCCGACGTTAGGTACGGCGTCCCACGTCGGCGTCCACACCGACGTTGACCGCCGATCGCTGCGGGTTGAACCGGGACGGGTCGATCTCCACCCTGGGAGGGACCCGGGTCATCCGGTGCGGGGACGAATCGTGAGCTTGCGCGGCCTACGATCACGCGGTGCAACCTGACCTCGCCCGGCGGCAGCCACCGTCGCGCGCCGACGTCGCCGTCGCGGTTGCCGCCGCGCTGGTCGCGGTTGTCGTCGACCTGATGCTCAACTCAGGCGTCCGCCCGAGGTGGGCCGCCGCCGTCACCGAGCTTCCGGCGGTCATCATGCTGATCTGGCGTCGCCGCTACCCGCTCACTACCGTGGCGGTCGCGGCCGCCTCGACTGGCCTCGAGGCGTCGTTGGGCGTTCCGGTCGACCAGCCGGTGGCTCCGCTGATCTGCCTGGTCGTCAGCCTGTACACCGTCGCGGTCGAGATGCCGGTGCGCCGGGCACTGCTCGGTCCGCTCGTCGTCGTGCCCGGTTTGGCGATCGCCACCTGGCACATCAGCGGGGCGTCGACGGTCAAGCTTGGCAACCTGCTGTTTGTGATGGTGATCGGCGGCGGCGCGTGGACGGCGGGTCGGCTGGTCCGGGTCCGCACGCATGCCGCGGTCGACCAGGCGCGTCGCGCGGATCGGCTCGCCGCTGAGAACGCGGTCGCGATCGCCGAGGAGCGCGGGCGGATCGCCCGGGAGTTGCACGACGTCGTCGGGCACTGCGTCTCGGTGATGGTGGTGCAGGCCGGCGCCGCTCAGGCGGTGCTCAGCCACGATGCGCAGCGCGCGCTCGAGCCGCTCGAGGCGGTGCAGGCGACCGGCAGGCAGGCGCTTGCTGAGATGTCCCGTCTGGTCGGGCTGCTTCGTGATGACGAGCACCGCCTCGCTCCCCAGCCCGGGCTCGCCGATCTGGACGCGTTGGTCGAGCAGATGCGCGATGCGGGACTGCCGGTAATCCTCTGCGTCGAGGGCCAGCCGCGAACGCTCTCGCCGATCGTCGACCTGTCCGCCTACCGGATCGTTCAGGAGGCCCTCACCAATGCGCTGAAGCACGCGGGCGGCGCCCGGGCGGAGGTGTGCCTGCGCTACGGCACCAGCGACCTCGAGGTTGCCGTACGCGACGATGGCGAAGGCGAATCCGGCGGCCACCGCGGTGGACACGGCCTGGTCGGGATGCGTGAGCGAGTCCACGTCGTCGGGGGCGACTTGCATGCCGGGCCGCGCCCGGACGGCGGCTTCGCCGTGGTCGCACGCATCCCGATCGGCGTTGGATGATCTCGGTCCTGCTCGCCGACGACCAGGCTCTTGTCCGCGGCGGATTTCGGATGATCCTCGAAGCGACCGAGGATCTGGCAGTTCTCGGCGAGGCCGACAACGGTGTCGAGGCCGTCGCGCAGGCTCGCGCACTGTGCCCCGACGTCGTCTTGATGGACGTTCGGATGCCGCTGCTTGATGGGATCGCGGCCACCCGCCGCATCGTCGAGTCCGAGATCGTGAGCCGCGTGCTGGTCCTGACGACGTTCGACGACGACGCGCTCGTCTACGACGCGATGCGCGCAGGGGCCAGCGGATTCTTGCTCAAAAGCGCCCCGCCGGCGCGACTCGCGGAGGCGATCCGCACGATTGCCGGTGGCGAAGCGATGCTCGATCCGCGGTTGACCAGCCGACTCATCGAGGAGTTCGTCCGTCGCCCCCCTCCCGGTCACGCCACGCCGCCGGAACTCGACGGTCTCACCGTCCGAGAGGTCGACGTCCTGAGGCTGATCGGACGGGGACGATCCAACGCCGAGATCGCCGCCGAACTCGTGCTCGGCGAGGCAACAGTCAAGACCCACGTCAACCGGGTGCTGCGCAAGCTGAATCTGCGTGATCGAGTGCAGGCGGTGGTCCTCGCTTACGAGACGGGACTGATCCAACCCGGTCGTGAGGCCGACATCTGACGCGGCGTCAGATGACGGCGTACAGTTGCCGCCATGGACGAGTTCCCGAAGATCATCTCGGTCGACGACCATGTGGTCGAGCCGCCGAACCTCTGGCAGGACCGGGTACCGGCGGCGATGAAGGAGCGGGCTCCGAGGGTCGTGTTCGCACCGAAGGGCGACGTGACGTTCGTCGGCGGCAAGCTGTCGGTCGCGATGGGGGAGCCCGGCAGCGGCCCGGACGTCGCGTGGTGGGTCTATGAGGACCTCAAGCGGCCACTCATGCGTCTCGACGCCTCGGTCGGCTACGACCGGGACGAGGTCGACCTCCGGCTCGTCGGGTACGACGACATGCGGCCGGGCGCGTGGTCGATGACGGACCGACTCGCGGACATGGACGCCAACTGGACCGACACCCAGATGTGCTTCCCGACGTTCCCCCGGTTCTGCGGCCAGACCTTCCTCGAGGCACAGGACAAGGACGTCGCGCTCGAATGCGTCAAGGCCTATAACGATTTCCAGGTCGAGGAATGGTGCGGGACGGCCGACGGCCGGATGATCCCGCTGATCATCGTGCCGCTGTGGGACGCCCGGCTCGCGGCCGACGAGGTACGCCGTAACGCCGCCCGCGGGGTCCGTGCGACCTGCTTCAGCGAGATCCCCCCGTTCCTCGGGCTGCCGAGCGTGCACGACGCGAACCGCTATTGGGACCCGTTCTTCGCCGCCTGCGAGCAGACCGGAACGGTCATCAACATGCACATCGGTTCGTCGTCGAAGATGCCCTCGACCTCCGCGGACGCGCCTGCCGCGGTCGGATCGACGTTGACCTTCGCCAATTCCTGCTACTCCCTCGTCGACTGGCTGATGTGCGGCGCCCTCGAGCGCTTCCCGAAGCTCCAGATCGCCTATTCCGAAGGCTCGATCGGCTGGATCCCCTACGTGCTGCACCGAGCCGATGTCGTGTGGGAGGAGAACCGCGGTTGGGGTGGTGTCGCCGACACCGTCAAGCGCCCGCCGAGCGAGCTGTACTTCGAGCACGTGCTCGGCTGCTTCTTCGACGACCCCAATGGCCTGCTCAACCTCGATGCGATCGGGGTCAACAACGTCGCCTACGAAAGCGACTATCCGCACTCGGACTCGACCTGGCCGAACACCCGGGCAGTGGCCGAGGAGCAGATGAAACACCTCGACCGCGACGTCGTCGAGAAGATCGTGCGCGGCAACGCGATCCGGGTCTACGACCTCACTCCCGAAGGCCGCTGGAAGGGCTGAGCGCAGATGCTCGACTACCTCGTCAAGGGTGCAACCATCGTCGACGGGAGCGGCGGCGCGTCCTACGTCGGTGACGTCGGCGTCCGCGACGGCCGGATCGTGGCACTCGGCTCGATCAATGAGGACGCCGTCGAGGTGATGGACGCGACCGGATTGGTGGTCGCGCCGGGCTTCATCGACAACCACACCCACTACGACGCGCAGCTGTTCTGGGATCCCTATGTCACGCCCTCGAACGAGCACGGGGTGACCACGGTTCTCGGCGGAAACTGCGGCTTCACCCTCGCTCCGCTGCGGCCCGACGACGCCGACTACACCCGGCGGATGATGCAGAAGGTCGAGGGCATGCCCCTCGAGGCGCTCGAGAGCGGGGTTGAGTGGGGGTGGGAGACCTTCGCGGAGTATCTCGATGCGGTCGAGAACGCGCAGCTGGCCGTGAACGCCGGGTTCCTGGTCGGCCACTGCGCGATTCGCCGCTACGTGATGGGTGTGGAGGCGACCGACCGGGTGGCGTCCGAGGAGGAGATCAAGGCGATCGTGGCGTTGCTGCACGAGTCGATCGACGCGGGCGGCCTCGGCTTCTCGACCACGCTGTCCAACACCCACTCTGACGGCGAGGGCAGACCCGTTGCCTCTCGGATCGCGGACCGGGACGAGCTGCTGGCGTTGTGTACTGCGGTCGGCGAGCACGACGGGACGTTCCTCGAGGGCATCACCTCCGGTTGCCTCGACAAGTTCAGCGACGACGAGATCGAGCTGCTCGCTCACATGTCCGCGGCGGCGAGACGCTCACTGAACTGGAACCTGTTGACGATCGACTCCCGGGAGCCCGACCGGATCCCCCGGCAGCTCGAGGCCTCGGCGCGGGCCCGCGAGCTGGGCGGTCGGGTCATCGCGCTGACCATGCCCGTGCTCGTGCCGATGAACATGAGCCTGCTCAACTTCTGCGGGCTGTGGTTGATCCCCGGCTGGAACGACATCTTGGCCTGCCCGGTCCCGGAACGAATCGAGCGGCTCCGCGACCCGTCGACCAGGGCGCACATGGTGGAGCGGGTGAACAGCAAGGAAGCCGGGGTGTTCCGCAGGCTCGGCAACTTCGCTCGCTACGTCATCGGGGACACCTACAGCGACGCCAACGCCGGTCTCAAAGGCCGGGTGGTGAAAGACATCGCGGCCGAGCGCGGGCAGGACGCGTTCGACACCCTGATCGAGATCTGCATCAACGACGAACTGCGCACGATCCTGTGGCCGATGCCGAACGACAACGACCCCGACACCTGGGCGTTGCGCCAGACGGCCTGGGCGGAGGAGGACGTCATGCTCGGCGGGTCGGACGCCGGTGCGCACCTCGACCGGATGGCCGGCGCGCCGTTCCCGACCCGGTTCCTCGGCGACATGATCCGCGGGCGCCGGCTGGTTCCGCTCGAGAGCGCGGTCCGGATGATCAGCGGCGCTCAGGCCGATGTCTTCGGACTCCTCGACCGCGGCTACCTTCGCGCGGGCTATCACGCCGATCTGGTCGTCTTCGACCCGACCGAGGTGGCGGCCGAGGACGCCTCGTTGCACTTCGACCTTCCTGGAGGCGCTCCGCGCCTGACCGCCGGTGCGGTCGGGATCAAGCGGGTGCTCGTCAACGGGATCGAGACGATCCGCGACGGCACGGCAACCGGTGCTCGGCCCGGCACGGTGCTGCGCAGCGGTCGCGACACGGTCACCGTCGCCACCAGCTGATCCTCGGAGCTCACCCGCCTCGCATTCACCCGGATGCGGGATATCGGCTTAGCCCATCCGTCGCTACGGTCAACTGGTCTGGATGGAGCAACCGACCGCCGATCCGTTCCGGGTCGCCGTACCGACGACGTGGAGACCGCGATGAGCCTCGATTCCCCCGCTTCGGCGCCACCGCAGTCGCTCGCCAGCGTGATCAGGCGCCTGCACGCCGAGTTCCCGGGTGCGCCGCGCGAGCAGGTGCTGCGTTGCGTGCAGGTGGCGCGGTCGATGGTGACCCTCGACGCCGGCTCGCTCGCCTCCGACTGGATGCGTTCACTGGCTGCGGTCGAGGACGAGGCCCGCGGTTACCTCGCGAAGGTCCAGGCGGTTCGCAAGCCGGCGGCGACGCCGGTGCCGACGGTCGACGTGCGGGACAGCGCGCTGCAGCGCCGCCGAATCGGCCGGCACCGCCAGGACAACCGGGGCTCGACGGACGGTGTCGCCTCCGGTGGTCTCGGATCGCGCTGGCTGGTTCGCCGGGGAGGCTAGCGGGGACGAGCGAGTAGCTCGTCCACCCGCAAGGCGTTGATGACGCGCTCGGGTTCCACCCCGATCTCCTGCGCGCGGGCGCACCCGTTCGTCTGCCACTCGAGCTGGCCGGGCGCATGGGCGTCGGTGTCGATCGAGAAGACGCAGCCGAGGTCGTGTGCGAGCCTCAGGAGTCGCCGTGGCGGGTCGAGCCGTTCCGGTCGGGAGTTGATCTCCACCGCCACCCCGGTGTCCCGGCAGGCCGTGAACACCGTCTCGGCGTCGAACTGGGACTCCGGTCGCCCGCGACCCTCGAGCAGCCGCCCGGTGCAATGCCCGAGGATGTCGACCCTCGGGTTGGTCACGGCGGCGACCATCCGTCGGGTCATCTCCGTTCGTGGCATCCGCAGCTTGGAATGAACCGACGCGACGACGATGTCGAGCTCGTCGAGCAGGTCCGGATCCTGGTCGAGCGTGCCGTCGTCGAGGATGTCCACCTCAATCCCGGACAGGATGCGAAACGGCGCCATGTCCTCGTTCAGCGCCCGGACCACCTCGAGTTGCTCCCGCAACCGCTCGGCTGACAGGCCTCTCGCCACCGTCAGCCGGGGGGAGTGGTCGGTGAGGGCGATGTAGTCATGACCGAGGTCGCGGGCGGCCTGCATCATCTCCGCGATCGGCGACCCGCCATCGCTCCAGTCACTGTGGGAATGCAGGTCGCCGCGCAGTGCCTCGCGTAGTGCGCTCGGCGGTGGCGACGGCGGGAGTCGAGCCTCGACCTTGGAGAGGTAGTCGGGCACCCTGCCGGCTACCGAGTCGGAGATCGCCGCGGCCGTGCTGTCGCCGATGCCCGGGAGGTTGGTCAACGTGTTGTTGCGGGCCCGGGTGCGGATCTCGTCGGGATCGAGACCGGCGAGGACGGCCGCGGCGTTGCGGAACGCCTGCACCCGGCGGGTTGACTCGTGCGCGCGCTCCAGGAGGTAGGCGATCCGCCGAAGATCCTCGACCGGGTCTCGCGCGTCACCGGTCATGGGTGCAGCGGACCCATCCGGAAGTCGCAGTCGGTGATGATGGTGCCGTCGTACCGGCCGGAGCGCAGCAAGACCGCCAGGGTTGCGTGCGCTTCGGCGTCGACGTCGATGGTGGCGCCCCGCACCATGCCGGTGATCTCGCCGTCGAACCGGCGGACCGCACCGTCGGTGCTCACCTGCTCCAGGTGGTTGGGCACGGTGAGCCTGTTCGCGTCCGGGCCGGGCGTGATCGTGACCCGGGCCGACCACGCCGGGAGCGCCGGCACCTCGTTGACGATCGAGACTCCGAGCGTGTCGTCGGTCCAGACGAATCGCGCGAGCGCCTTCGGCAGCAGCCAGTTGGCTCGCCCGCCGACGATGCTCGCCAGGGAGTCGACCACGATGAAGGGAATGTGCGCGTAGTCGCTGTCGCCGCCGACGAGGGTGGCGGCGAGCTCGGAGTAGGGCCCGACCGGGGTGTCGCCGTACTGCACCAACGCCCACGCCACCAGCGCGACGGATTTCGGCCGGATTACCTCGGGATAGGCCGCGAGCGCCGCAGGGTCCAGCTCGTGCATCCAGGTCGTCACCCGGCAGTCGGTCGTATGCCACGGTGCGGGCGCGACCCGGTCGGGAAGGCGGGCGAGCAGCTCGTCCGGCAGTTGCGTCTCCGCGATGCCGGCGGCCGAGGGAACCGGGTAGATGGCGGTGGCGGTCATCGGCTGAGTTGCTCCTCGATCGATCGGAAGGGTGGCATCGCGAAGTCACGGCGCAGCCAGTTGCCGCCGTCCACGACGAGCAGGTGCCCGGTGATGAACGACGCGTACGACGAGCACAGGTAGGTCGCCGCCCAGCCGAGCTCGTAGGGGTGTCCGACCCGACCCGCGGGCTGACGGGACGCGTCGAGCGACTCGTCGCGCACGGCGCGGATCGCTTCCGGCATGTCTTCGTGGGGGAACATGCCGGGCGCGATCGCGTTGACCCGCACGTGCGGCGCCCACTCCACCGCGAGCGTCTTCGTCATCGCGACGACGCCGGCCTTGGCCGAGGCGGAGTGCACCATGCCCGGCCCGCCGGTCTCGGCCGCGGTCGAGACGATGTTGAGGATCGAT
>DATJWM010000031.1:0-15854 GCA_035501255.1 Mycobacteriales bacterium
ACAGGGTCGCCTCGACCGCGGCGGTCCGATGCTCGCTGTCATCCGCGCTTCCGCAGGATGCGATCGCTCGCCCGGATCCATGCGGATCCAGGGTCGCTACCGCCTCGTCAAGCTCGTCGGGCTTGCGTGCCGTGATGCAGACCGACGCTCCGCGACCGACGAGCTCTTCTGCAATGCCGAAGCCGATTCCCCGGGTCGCACCGGTGATGATCGCGACCCGGCCGGCGAAGTCCTGGTTCCCGCCCATGCAGGCACGGTGTCACATCGCTGTCCACGGTGGTGGTGCCAGGTCGCCGCCGTCCACAACCCGATGGTCGCTCGTGCGGGTCCGCGCCGGGAGCGCGATCGTAACCACGCCGACGACTTGCCGCTCCCGGGATTCGAGGAGTCACCGGGCATCGACCTCAAGGGGCATCACATGGACACTTTCGTCACCGTGCAGGGCAACCTGGTCACTGACCCGGTGCACCGATCGACGGCAAGTGGTGCGTCCGTCGTCGGGATCCGCATCGCCTCGAGCGGACGGCGTTTCGACAAGCCGAGCGGCGAGTTCAAAGACGGCGATCCGATGTATATCGGCGTCTCGTGCTGGCGCGGGCTCGGCGCGAACGTGCTCCGGTCCCTGCGCAAGGGCGACAGCGTGATCGTCCTGGGTCGTCTCACCTACCGGTCCTACGACGACCGGCAGGGCAACCGACGCAGCGTGCATGAGATCGACGCGATCGCCGTCGGCCCGGATCTTGCCCGCTGCCCCGTCGACGTGTGCCGTCCGGATCGTGGCGAACGGCCGGAGCGCTCCGGGTCGTCGGAGATCGCCTCCTGCGACCCGGTCGCCGGCGAGCATCCCGCCGCGGTCGCTCCGGCAGCGTGAGCCATCCGCGGCACGACCTGCCGAGGCGCGGACCGGGCTCGCCGTAGCCTGTCGTCGTGGCTCAATACATCTACTCGATGCACAACGTCCGCAAGGCGCACGGCGACAAGGTCATCCTCGACAACGTCACGCTGTCCTTCCTGCCCGGAGCGAAGATCGGGGTCGTCGGCCCCAACGGCGCCGGGAAGTCGAGCGTGCTGAAGATCATGGCCGGTCTGGACACGCCGTCCAACGGCGACGCCACGCTGGCGCCCGACGCGACCGTCGGGATCCTTCTCCAAGAGCCACCGCTGGATGAGTCCAAGGACGTTCGGGGCAACGTCGACGAGGCCGTCGCGCACATCAAGGGGTTGCTCGACCGGTTCAACCAAGTCTCCGAGGAGATGGCCGCCAACTACACCGATGAGCTGCTCGCCGAGATGGGGACTCTCCAGGAGCAGATCGACCACGCCGGTGGCTGGGACCTCGACAGCAGGATCGAGATGGCGATGGACGCGCTGCGGCTGCCGCCCGGCGATGCCGACGTCAGCGTTCTCTCCGGTGGCGAGCGGCGACGTGTCGCGCTGTGCAAGCTGCTGCTCGAACAGCCCGACTTGCTGCTCCTGGACGAGCCCACCAACCATCTGGACGCGGAGAGCGTGGCCTGGCTCGAGCAGCACCTGGCGAGCTACCCGGGCACCGTGCTCGCCGTCACCCACGATCGGTACTTCCTCGACAACGTGGCCGAGTGGATTCTCGAGCTCGATCGCGGCCGCGCCTACCCCTATGAGGGCAACTACACGACGTACCTCGAGTCCAAGGCGAGCCGGATCAAGGTCGAGGGTGCGAAGGACGCGAAACGCAAGAAGGAGATCGAGCGGGAGCTCGAGTGGGTGCGGTCGAGCCCGCGCGCGCGTCAGGCGAAAAGCAAGGCGCGACTCGCGCGGTTTGACGAACTCGTCGCCGAGGCAGATCGCGTGCGCCCGGTCGACATCGACGCGATCCAGATCCCGCCCGGCCCGCGACTCGGCTCGCTGGTCGTCGACGCCGAGGACCTCGGCAAGGCCTTCGGCGACCGGGTCCTCATCGAGGGCCTGTCGTTCTCGCTTCCGCCCGGCGGCATCGTCGGCATCATGGGTCCGAATGGCGTCGGCAAGACCACGCTGTTCAAGATGCTGATCGGCGAGGAGAAGCCCGACAGCGGCAGCCTCAAGATCGGCGACACGGTCCATATGTCCTACGTCGATCAGGCTCGGGCCGGGCTGGATCCCGCGAAGACGTTGTGGGAGGCGGTGTCCGGAGGCACCGACTACATCACCGTCGGCAAGACCGACATCAACAGTCGCGCCTACGTCGCTTCGTTCGGCTTCAAAGGCCCCGACCAGCAGAAGCCGACCGGAGTGTTGTCGGGTGGTGAGCGCAACCGGCTGAATCTGGCCCTGACGTTGAAGGCGGGCGGCAACGTCCTGCTCCTCGACGAGCCGACCAACGACCTCGACGTCGAGACGCTGCGATCACTCGAAGACGCCCTCGAAGTCTTCCCGGGGTGTGCCGTCGTGATCAGCCACGACCGCTGGTTCCTCGACAAGACCGCCACCCACATCCTGGCCTGGGAAGGCACCGAGGAGGAGCCGGGCCGATGGTTCTGGTTCGAGGGCGGCTTCAGCGACTACGAGCGCAACAAGCTCGAGCGCCTCGGCGAGGAGGCGGCGCGACCGCACCGGACCACGTACCGCCGACTCGGCCGCGACTGAGCCTGGCGGGACCGGCTGGGCGCGGGCGCGGTAGGCGACCGCGCCGCCGCGGTGGAACGGCCGGCCACCTATCTCGGCGCGCTCGCGGACGCCGGTCTCGTCCCCGACGTAGGGCAGACGGGGTGTCTGCACTTGGTGCCGGGCGAGAGCGCGGTGCTGGAGTGGGTCAAGGGCACCGGCTCACCGCACGTTGACGAGTGCGTCCGCCGCGGTGGTGAGGTAGGACCAGAGAACCTGGTCGTTGGCAGGGGCAAGGCCGACGTCGTCCAGGGCCGCCCGCATGTGGCGCAGCCAGGTGTCCCGGGCGGTCACGTCGATCCGGAACGGTGCGTGGCGCATCCGCAGCCGCGGATGACCGCGAAGTTCGGAGTACGTCGTCGGCCCTCCCCAATACTGTTCGAGGAACATCAGCAGGCGCTGGGCGGCCGCGGCCCAGTCGTGGTCGGGGTAGATCGTGACGAGCAGCTCGTCGTTCGCCACGCGGGCGTAGAAGCCGCTGACGATCGCTTCGAAGGTTTCATGCCCGCCGACTGCGGCGTAGAAGGTTTGCGCGTCGTCATCGATCCCGTCGATCGAGATCCGCTGTGGCCCGGGAGGTTGCACCGTTCCATCCTGCATCAGCGAAGGCGGGGCGCCGGTCCGACGTGGCCAACTGTCTCGACGTCTGGGCCATGATCGGGGAGGATGAGGTTCAGGGAGGTTGGGTGGCCGACGCGCTTGTGCTGAACGCGACGTACGAGCCACTCTGCGTCGTGTCCTCCCGTCGCGCCGTGGTGCTCGTGCTCACCGGCAAGGCGCAGGCGGTTGAGTCCGGTGACCGCGAGCTCCACAGCGCGCGCCTCACCATGCGGGTGCCGACCGTCGTCCGGCTCAGTCGCTACGTGCGCGTCCCCTACCGAAGCACGGTTCCCCTGACCCGTCGCGCGGTGTTCGCGCGAGACGGCGGGCGCTGCGTCTACTGCAAGGCGCCGGCGACCAGCATTGACCACGTTCTGCCGCGCAGTCGCGGTGGGATGCACGTCTGGGAGAACGTCGTGTCGTGCTGTCGGCGCTGCAACCATGCCAAAGCCGACCAGGTGATCACCGATCTCGGGTGGCGGATGCCGCGCCAGCCGACCGCGCCGACCGGGGTCGCGTGGCGGGTGTTGGGCTCGGGGCGGATGGATCCGCAGTGGCGTCCCTACCTGCGTGACGACTCGCTCGACGAGGCGCTCTTCGACGACTCGATACAGGCATCGGCCTGAACGAAGCCGCACCGCGTCGTAGTGTGCTCGTCGTGAACGTTCGCCACATCACCGTGACACTTGGGGGGGTGGTCCTCTCGGCGTCCCTCGTCGCGTGCGGCGGCGGGTCGTCCGGCGGGAGCACTCAGGCCGGCAGCGCCACGACCCCCGCGTCGCATCATCATCACCACCACCACAGCTCGACCCCGACACCGACGCCGCCGGCGACTCCGACCGCGTCGGTCACCGCCCCACCGCCTCCAGTCGCCCCGTGCGTAACGGCACAGTTGAGCATCGAGCTCGGGCAGGCCAGCGGTGCCGCGGGGACGAGCTACCAGCCGATCGTGTTCGTCAACAACGGCACGGTCCGGTGCTGGATGTACGGGTACCCGGGCGTGTCGTTCATCACCTCCAGCGGGAAGCTGATCGGAAAGCCCGCGTCCGAGGATCCCGGCAAGGGGGTTGCCATCGGCATCCCGGCGGGAGGCGAGGCCCACGCGGTGCTGCGCCTGCCGAACCCGGGCAACTTCTCCCCGTCCGCGTGCGCTGTGACGACCGCCGATCGACTGCGCGTTTACCCGCCCAACCAGAAGACCCCGCTGTACGTCAACGACGCGGCCCAGGTCTGTTCGACCTCGGCCGGACGCACGGGCGTCAGCCCGGTGAAGGCGGGCAACGGCGCGTGAGTTCCCGTGGCCCTGCATGACCTGAGCCTGCTCGAACAAGCTGAGGCGGTTCGAGCCAAGCAGGTGTCCCCGGTCGAGTTGGTCGAGCACTACCTGGCGCGGATCGAAGGACTCGACGCCCAGGTCGGGGCGTTTGTTTCCGTCGTACCGGAGCAGGCCCGCGAGGCTGCGCGTGCCGCCGAACGTGCGGTGGTCGAGGGCCCGGACGGGCTCGCGCCGCTGTCCGGCGTGCCGACCGCGATCAAGGACCTGAACCTCACGGCCGGCATCCCGACCAGCTTCGGGACCTCGGCGTGGGAGCCGGTCGACCTCGGGATCGATGACGCCGTCGTCGGCAAGCTCCGGGCCGCCGGGATGATCGTCCTCGGCAAGACGAACACGCCGGAGTTCGGGCTGCCGTGTTACACCGAGCCCGACGTCGCGCCCCCCGCGCGCACCCCGTGGGATCTCAGCCGGTCCGCCGGAGGTTCGAGCGGCGGCGCTGCCGCCGCGGTGGCAGCCGGCCTCGTTCCGGCTGCCCAGGGCAGTGACGGCGGAGGGTCCATCCGGATTCCGTCGAGCGTGTGCGGGCTGTTCGGGATCAAGCCGACCCGCGGGCGGATCTCGAACGCGCCGTTGAGCTCGGAGATCAGCGGCCTCGCGACGAACGGGCCGCTAGCGCGAACGGTTCGTGATGCCGCAGCGATGCTGGACGCGATGAGCGGTCCTACGTCGAGCGACTGGAGCTGGGCGCCGCCCCCCGCGACGTCGTTCCTCGCGTCGTGCGACGACGAGCCTCGCGGTTTGCGGATCGGCAGGTACACGACGCCGGTCGTCGGGGACGCCGACCCGCACCCGGATTGCCTCGCCGCGGTCGAGGGCGCGACCGCGCTGCTGACCTCGCTCGGGCACGCCGTGGTCGAGCACGTCCCGACCTTCGGGCCGGACCTCGTCGAGGCGTTTCAGATCGTGTGGGCGATGGAGGCTCTCGCCCTTCCGATCGAGGCGCAGGACGAGGCCAAGACCCGCCCGCTCACCCGCTGGATCCGAAGCATCGGTCGAGGCGTCAGCGCAGAGCGGGCCTGGGGCGCGCTGGTCACGCTGCGCGCGGCCGCCCGCACCGAGCTCCTCGCCACCTCGGGGTACGACGCGATCCTGACGCCGACGCTCGCCTCGCCGCCGGCGCTGGTCGGAGAGCTGCGCAACGATGACGATCCGGTGGCAGACTTCGACGCTCAGAAGCGGTTCACGCCCTACACCGCGCCGTACAACATGTCCGGTCAGCCGGCCGTGACGGTGCCGCTGCACTGGAACGACGACGGGCTTCCGATCGGTGTGCAGCTGGTCGGCCGGCCGGGCGAGGAGACCACGCTGCTTCGCCTGTGCGCGCAGATGGAGGCCGCCGCACCCTGGGCGCAGCGCAAACCGGCCTGCTGGTGATCGGGCCACCGGCCTTCGATAGGTTCGCTGCCGTGAGAACACGCATCGCCACCCGTCTCGGGGTGCTCGCAGTCGGCTCGATCGCGCCGGTCCTTGCTGTCGCCGGTCCGGCGCTGGCCTCGCTCAAGCCCGATGACGGCTCGGTCCCGGGCCCGTCGCTGGGTGCAGGACTCACGATCCTGATCTTCGTCGTTATTCCCGTCGGCGTCTTCCTGCTCATCGCCGGGCTCGCCTCGCTCCCGTCAGCGCTGGGCAAGCCGAGGTACCGGCCGGGCCGGGAATGGGACCACGATCCGACCTGGGTGCAGGGTCCGGCGCTGGACGCCGGCGTGGCGAGCGAGGGATCGGCACGGGGTGGCGCAAGTGCCGAGTGGTGACGGCTTCACCGATGCGCAGATGCGAGATATCGAGCGGGTCGTCAGTGCGGCGAGCGAGCGGACCGGCCTGAACTTCTCCCTGTACATCGGCGGCGCCGACGGTGACATCCGGGACGCTGCGGAGAAGCTTCACGCCTCGCTGGGGGACAAGGCGTCCCGGTCCGTGCTCGTCGTTCTCGACCCCGGCGATCGGCTGCTCGAGATCGTCACCGGAGAGGAGTCGGCAAGACGGCTCTCGGACCGCGCCTGCGCGCTTGCGGCGTTGTCGATGACGACCGCGTTCGCCGGTGGGGCGCTGACGAACGGCATCGTCACCGGCATGCTGATGCTTGCGGAAGCGGCCGGCGAGCCGCCGCCCGACCCCGAGTAGACAACACTTCGAGGTTGGCGGGCGTGTCGTCGCCTCACCACGTGTCGGCGCGAGACACGATGGCGAGATGCCTGGGCGGCCCCGCGACACGCCGGACCCGACCGGCTCGCCCGCGACCGGCGCGCCGGCGCCGAGCGCCCGCAGCGGATCGCCGATGCCGGTTCCGCCGCTGTTGAAGGACGTCGCCGACTGGGCCTGGCGCCTCCTCGTGCTCGGCGTGCTGCTCGTCTACCTGCTGAAGTTCGTCGACGTGCTCTACCTCATCGTGCTTCCCTTCCTCGCGTCGCTGTTCGCGGTGTCGCTCGCCTATCCGCTGGTGCGCTTCTTGACCGAGCACGGCGCCAGTCGCTGGTTCGCGACCCTGATCACGGTTGCGCTCGCTCTGGCCGCGGTGGTCGGGGTGGGCGTGTTCGTCGTCGACCGGGCGAGTGACGAGTACCCCGCGTTGGTCGACCAGACGAGCGTGGCGGTAACGCACTTTCGCCATTTCCTCACCGTCGACCTGCATGTGAAGTCCTCGTCGACGTCGAGCATCGGTACGACGATCACGAACTACCTCGACAAGCACAGCTCGTCGGTCGCCTCCGGTGCCCTCACCGGCATCACGACCGTGGCGGACGTGCTCGCGGGCCTCGTCCTGTGGTTCTTCATCACGATGTTCTTGCTGTATGACGGTGAGCACGTCTGGGCGTGGGTGGTTCGGTTGTTCCCGGTGCGCGCACGGTCACGAGTCGAGGGTGCCGGCCTGGTCGCCTGGGACCGATTGGCCGGATTCGTTCGCGGCACCTTCATCATTGCCGTGATCCACGCGGTGGTTGCCGGTGTGTCACTGACGATCCTCGGCGTACCGCTCGTCGCCCCCCTCACGGTGCTGGTGTTCTTCGGCAGCTTCGTGCCGATCATCGGGTCGGTGCTTGTGGGCGGCCTTGCGGTGGCGATCACCTTCGTGACCCAGGGAGCGGTGAGCGGGGTCGTCCTGATCGCGATTCTCGTCATCGACAACCAGATCGAGGCGCACGTGCTTCAGCCGTTCCTGGTCGGGCGCTACGTGCGGTTGCATCCGCTCGCGGTCGCGCTGTCGATCGCGGCCGGCGCGGTGTTGCAGGGCATCGCCGGTGCCGTTCTCGCCGTTCCGTTCGTCGCGGTGGTCTACGCGGTGCTGCACTACCTCGCCACCGGCACCGACCCGGTGGCCACCGAACCCGATGCGCCGGGCGAGGGCGGGCAACCGCCGACCGGGAAAGGCGTGCTGCTGCCCGAAATGGAGTAGTGGGGCACTCGCGCCAGGCACCGCGCCGGACAAGGCGAGCGAGCCTGCCGTCAGCGTCGTCCACTCCCGACGAGCCCAGAGCCGTCATGCACATGATCGGGAACGACGGCAGATCAGCGGATCGTCTCGGACACGATGTCCGGATGCGGTGGCGGCGGCGGCTCGGGAAGGCGGCCGTTGCCGCCACCGTCGCGGTCGCGGCCGCTCACCTCGCCGGCGGGGCCGGGCGAACGACCGTCGCGGCGCCCGCCGTTCTGCCGGCGCACGAGCCGGCGGGCGCGGCGGGCGACCGGCTTCTGATCGAGCCCGACGACGGGATCGCGCCGATCGACAGACTGCTCGCGGCGCCCAGGCGCAGCCTCGACCTGGAGATCTATGAGTTGTCCGACCCGACGGCCGAGTCGATCCTCGCGGCGGACGCCGGTCGTGGCGTGCGGGTGCGGGTGGTGCTCGACCGCCACCTCGAGGGCGCCCGCAACGCTGCGGCGGCGGCCTATCTCCGATCCTCCGGAGTTCTCCTCGCATGGGCCGGTCCGGCGTTCTTCGCCAGCCACGAGAAGGCCTTCGTTGTCGACGACGCCGTCGCGGTCGTCATGTCGCTGAACCTTGTGAGCACCGACTACGCCACCACCCGCGACGCCGCGGTGGTGGATCGTGACCCGGCTGACGTCGCGGCGATCGAGACGGTGTTCGCTGCCGATTTCGCCGGCCGCCCGGTGGGCACGCCGGCTGCGGACGACCTCGTCTGGAGCCCGGGCCAGTCGGCCGCCGACCTGGTCGCGCTGATCAACGGCGCGCATCACAGCATCGTCGCCGAGTCCGAGGAACTGTCCAGCCCTCGGGTGATCGACGCTTTGATCCAGGCGGCACGGCGTGGCGTGGCGGTGTCGCTCGCCATGACGGACGAGACAAGTTGGCACAGCGCGTGGACCGCGCTCGTCGCCGCGGGCGGGCACGTGGCGGTGATGTATGGCGAACGCCCGCTCTACATCCACGCCAAGCTGTTGGCCATCGATGCGGGTGAGCCGGACGGGCGCGCGTTCGTCGGCTCGGAGAACTTCTCCGACGCCTCGTTGTTGCACGACCGCGAGCTCGGCATCGTGCTCGTCGCCCCCGGACTGGTCGACACCGTCGGGCGGGTCGTCGCCGCCGACGTCAGGGCTGGACGGTCGTGGCCGTGAGGTCGCGCTCCTGTCCGCGCAGTGCCCGCGCAAGACCGTCACGCGCTTCGAGCAGCATCCGGCGAAGGGCCGGCCCGGGCTGCTCGTCGCGCAGGTACGCGTCGGTGCGCTCGACGGTCGCCCACGAGGTGGCGGTATAGGGGTAGAGCCCGGTGATGATGTCCTGTGCCATCTCAGCCGATCGGGTGCGGTAAATCTCCTCGATCGCGGCGAAGTACTTCTCGGTGTACGGCGCGAGCAGCTCACGCTGGCGGTAGTCGAGGAACCCGCGTAGGACGGCGGTCTGGTCGGCGTTCGGCAGGTCGTCCTGGTCGACCACCAGCCGCCATGCCTCGGCCTTCGCCTCGGGGGTCGGGCGTGACGCTCGCAAGGTGAGGACGTGGCGATGACCGGCCGAGGTGTCGTCTCGGGCTAGCTCGGCGTCGATGGCGTCCCCATCCCGCCGCCCGGACGCGACCAGCCGACCCAGCAACGCCCAGCGCAACTCGGTGTCGACCGCGAGACCGGGCGGAGCCTCCGTGCCGTCGAGGATCGCGGCCACCCGGTCGAGCTGGTCGGCCGAGGTCGCGTTGGTCGCCGCGGCGCGCACGAAGGCCAGCTGAAGGTCGCCGCCCGGCTCGGCCGAGTCGAGCAGGTCGAAGGCGTCGGCGGCGAGGCGGGTCCGGCGTACCTCCCGTTGAGACGGGTCGCCGAACGGGTCGATGGCCTGCGCCGCCAGGCGGAGCAGTGACATCACCGTGCCGACCTCGGTCTCCTGCGCGATGCCGGCGAGGACGAGCTCAAGGTAGTCACCGGCGCTGACCTCGGCATCGCGGGTCATGTCCCACGCCGCGCTCCAGCACAGGGTGCGCACGAGTGGCTCCCGGAACTCGCCGATCGACTCGACGAGGGTGCGCCACGACCGGGGGTCGAGGCGGATCTTCGCGTAGGCAAGGTCGTCGTCGTTGAGCAGGAGGAGATCGGGCTGCGCGACGCCACGGAGCTCGGGCACCTCGGTCGAAGCACCGGCGACGTCGACTTCGACCTGGTGCTCGCGGATCAGCCCGGACTCCCCTCGGTTGTACAGCCCGATGCGCAGCCGGTGCGGGCGCAGCGTCGGGTGGTCTTCGGGCGCCTGCTGGTCGACCGCGAAGTCGGCGAACGTGCCGTCCGGCGCGACCGTGACCTGCGGGCGAAGCGTATTGACCCCGGCGGTCTGCAGCCAGTCCTTGGCCCAGCTCGACAGATCCCGGCCGCTCGCCTCACTCAGCGGGTCGAGCAGGTCCTGAAGCGTGGTGTTGGCGTAGGCGTGCTTGTCGAAGTAGGTCCGCGTCGCGGCAAAGAATGCGTCGCGTCCCACCCAATGGGCCAGCTGCTTGAGCACGGACGCGCCCTTGGCGTAGGTAATGCCGTCGAAGTTCGTGGTCACGGCCTCGATGTCGGCGATGTCAGCCGCGATCGGGTGCGTGGTTGGCAGTTGGTCCTGCCGGTAAGCCCACGCCTTCTCGATCGTGTTGAACGAGGTCCACACGTCCGGCCAGCGGGTCACGTCCGCAGCGATCTGGGTCGAGACGTACTCAGCGAACGACTCGTTGAGCCACAGGTCGTCCCACCACTGCATCGTCACGAGATCGCCGAACCACATGTGCGCCATCTCGTGCAGGATCGTGACGGCGCGGCGCTCGTAGGCGGCGTCGGTGGTGCGCGAACGAAAGACGTAGTCCTCGGTGATCGTGACGCAGCCCGCGTTCTCCATCGCGCCCATGTTGAACTCGGGGACGAAGATTTGGTCGTACTTCGGCCACGGATAGCGGACGTCGAACACCTCGTGGAAGGCGTCGAACCCCTGCTTGGTGACGGTGAGGATGTCATCGCTGTCGAGGTGCTCGATGAGGGACTTCCGGCAGAACACGCCGAGCGGGATGCCGTCGTGTTCGGTTTCGACCCCTGCGTAGGGCCCGGCGACGATGGCGGTGATGTACGTCGACTGGCGCGGGGTCGGTGCGAAGCGGCGGCGCTCGCCGTCCTGGGTGCTGTCCATGTTCGACAGGACCCGCCACGTCTCCGGCGCGTCGACCGTGAAGGTGAACGTCGCCTTGAGGTCGGGCTGATCGAAACAGGCGAACATCCGGTGGGCGTCGAAGGTCTCGAACTGCGAGTAGAGGTAGACCTCCTTGTCGACCGGGTCGACGAAGCGGTGCAGACCCTCCCCGGTTCGTGAGTAGTGGCACTCCGCCACGACGCGCAGGTGGTTGTCCGCGGCGAGGTCCGCGACCGTCAGCCTGGTTCCGGTGAAGCAGCCTTCGACGTCGATGGGGGCGCCGTTCAGCGTCGCTTCCACAACGCGGCTGGCGGTGATGTCGATATGGGTGCTTGCGCCCGGTTTGCGGCAACTGAACCGGACGTCGCTGACGGACCGGAAGCTCGTCGGCTGATCGCGGACCATCGACAGATCGAGATGGACGTCGTAGGAATCGACCTCGATCAGCGCGGAGCGCTCGACAGCCTCGTCGCGGGTGAGGTTCTCAGCGGGCACGCCGAAGAGTCTTTCACGATCATCTTGTTCGCGTGCCCGTGTCCACCAGGTCGTTGCGGGCGTACATTGTTGTAGTGACAACTTTTGCGGATTTCTGGTTTGACCCGCTCTGTCCCTGGGCGTGGATCACCTCGCGCTGGGCGCTCGAGGTGGAGCAGGTCCGCGACGTCCGGGTCAGGTGGCACGTCATGAGCCTCGCCCTGCTGAACGCGGGCCGTGACCAGTCGGCCGACCACGCCGAGGCGATGGCCAAGGCGATCGGACCGGTGCGGGTGTGCATCGCCGCCGAACAGGCGCACGGACCGGAGGCGCTCGGCCCGCTGTACACCGCGCTCGGCACGCACCGCCACCTCGGTGGCGAAGCCCTGGACACGTCCACAGTGACGAAGGCCCTGATCGACGCAGACCTCCCGACTGATCTTGCCGCCGCGATGGACGATCCCGCCCACGACGCGGCTCTGCGGGCCAGCCACGACGCGGGCATGAAACCGGTCGGCCTCGACGTCGGGACCCCGGTCATCCACGTCGGCGACATCGCGTTCTTCGGTCCGGTTGTCACGCCGACCCCACGCGGCGAGCTGGCCGGGCGGCTGTGGGACGGCGTGATCATGGTTGCGGGGGTCCCGGGCTTCTATGAGATCAAGCGCACGCGCGAGGCGAGGCCGGCGTTCGCCTGACCGGCTGCGGTCGCGATACTTGGCGCCCATGCGCGTCTACCTCGGTTCCGACCACGCCGGCTTCGCCCTGAAAGCACGGCTCATCGAGCGCCTCGGCCAGCTCGGTCATGAGCCGGTCGACTGCGGACCACCGGAGTTCAACGACAGCGACGACTACCCGCCGTACTGCCTGTTGACCGGCAGCCGGGTAGTGGCCGATCCCGGCAGCCTCGGCATCGTCATCGGTGGCTCGGGCAACGGTGAGGCCATCGCCGCGAACAAGGTCAAGGGCGTCCGCTGTGCTCTCGCGTTCAGCGAGGAGACCGCGCGGCTCGGCAGGGAGCACAACGATGCCAATGTGCTGGCTCTCGGCGCCCGCATGTACGACGAGGAGGTCGCCGTTGGCTTCGCCGAGGTGTTCCTCGCGACACCGTTCACCGAGGCGGAGCGGCACGTGCGCCGGCTCGCGATGATCAGCGGGTACGAGGCCACCGGCGAGTTGCCACCTCCGCGTGGCACGGCGTAGGCGAGTCGCCCAACTGCTCAGATGTGCACCATCAGGCCCTGACGAAGGACCGCCTCGGACTACTACTCTCGCGCCATATGGGGCAGCAGGAGATCCACCGCGACCCGCTGAGCCGGGCTCGGCGGTGGCTCGGGCTCTTCGCTGCCCCGGAAACCACCCAGGGCAAGCGCCTTGCGCTCGTCGGGCTGCTCGTCCTGCTGGGTCTGTGCCTGCTTCTCAACCTGACCGTCGGCACCGTCACGTTCCCCGTTCTGACGGTGGTGCTGCCGGTTGTGCTCGGCGGTTTGCTCCTCGGACCGGGGCCGTTGCTGCTGTTGCTCGTGGCGGTGTTTGCGGTCGTCGGCGGCGAGAACCTCGACCAGGGCAGTGACGCTGTCCACCCCGGCGTCTACATCGTCCTCGCGTTGGTCGGGGCGATCGCGTGGCAGCAGGCGGTCGACCGGCAGCGCCTCGGTCTGTCGGCCGGTCGCGGTGAGCAGATGTTGCTGGAGTTGCGCGACCGGCTTCGCCGCCAGGGAGAGCTTCCGCAGCTGCCCCAGGGGTGGCACTCCGAGGTCGAGCAGCAGTCCGCCGGCGGCGCGAGCTTCGGCGGTGACTTCCTGCTCGCGACCCGTACCGATCGCGGCCGATCGATGGAACTCGTCCTGGTCGACGTCTCGGGGAAGGGCATCGATGCCGGCACGCGTGCGCTGATGCTGTCTGGCGCCCTCGGCGGCCTGCTCGGCGCCGTCCGCCCGCAGGACTTCCTGTCCTCGGCCAACGAGTACCTGATCCGGCAGAACTGGGGCGAGGGGTTCGCGACCGCGTTGCACCTCGCGGTCGACCTGGAGAGTGGGCGCTACCTGCTCAGCAACGCCGGTCACCCACCTCCGGTGCACTATCGCGGCGGCACCGGGCAGTGGCAGGTCGTCGAACCGCACGGGACGGTGTTGGGGGTGCTGCCCGACGCCGAGTTCGGCTCGGTTGAGGGTGAGTTCCGCCCCTACGACGCGCTGCTTCTCTACACCGACGGCCTCGTCGAGGTGCCCGGCCGGGACCTCGCGGTCGGCATCGACAAGCTGCTGGGAGCCGCCGAGCGGCTCATCCCGCGCGGTTTCGACGGCGGTGCGCTGCGACTTCTCGAGGATGCGGCCCCCGCCGCCTCCGATGACCGCGCTCTGGTGCTGATCTGGCGAACCTGACCAGCTCGGCCGGCTAGGCGGGCGGGTCGGTCTGGGCGATCACTCCGGCGGTCAGCAGCGACTCGATCCGTTCGTCCTTCACCCCCCAGTCGCGCAGCGCGTCCGTGGTGTCCTGCCCGGGTTTGCGCGCCTCGGCCCCGATCGCCCCCGGCGTCCGGGAGAATCGCGGGGCGACGTTGGGTTGGGTGACACCGTTACGCACCACGATCGTCTCCCGGGCCCGAAGGTGCGGATCTGCGGGAGCCTCGCCGAGCCGCCAGACCGGCGACACGCACGCATCGACCCCGTCAAAGATCTCGATCCACTCGGCGCGGGTCTTCGAGGCGAACGTCTCCGTCAGCATTGCCCGCATTGCTGGCCACTGGTCGCGGTCGTTCTGTGCCGGGAAATCGGGGATAGCGAGCACTCGAGCGAGCTCGGCGAAGAATTGGGACTCGATCGCGCCGACCGCCATGTACTCACCGTCCGCCGTGCGGTAGGTGTCGTAGTACGGCGTTCCGCCGTCGAGCATGTTGCTGCCGCGCTCGTCGTTCATCAGTCCGGCCGAGCGCTGGCTGTGCGCCATCGCGAGCAGGCTGGACACGCCGTCGACCATGGCGACGTCCACGACCTGGCCCTGACCGCTGGTCTGGCGCTCGACCAGGGCGGCCAGCACCCCGGTCACGCAGTACAGCGCGCCTCCGCCGAAGTCCGCGACCAGGTTCAACGGCGGCACCGGTTTGCGGTGCGGTTCGCCGACCGTTGCCAAGGCCCCGGCGATTGCGGCGTAGTCGATGTCGTGACCGACCCGATCGGCGAGCGGACCCTCCTGACCCCACCCGGTCATCCGGGCATAGATCAGCGCGGGATTCGCGGCGAGGCACTCCAGCGGTCCGATCCCGAGGCGTTCGGCGACTCCGGGCCGGAACGGCTCGATCAGGATGTCGGCCTGGGCGACCAGTTCGAGCACGAGCCCGGCGGCCCCGGCTGCCTTGAGGTCGATCGCGACCGAGCGCCGGCCGCGGGCGAGAACGTCATGGCGCCCGAGTCCCGACATGATGGTGCCGCTCGTCCGCTCCAGGCGGATCACGTCGGCGCCCAGGTCGGCGAGCAGCATGCAGGCCATCGGGCCCGGTCCGATCCCGGCGAGCTCGATGACGCGGACGCCAACGAGTGGGCCGGTGGTTTGAGCGTGGGTCACCGCGTCACGGTAGCGGTCCGGCCCATGATGATTCGTGGACGCGCCCCTGGGCGCAGCCACCGCAGCAAGGTGAGCAGTTTGGGTCGCGGCAGTGCCACGCAGCCCGACGTCGCGCTGAGGTGCGTGACGTGCAGGAAGATCGCGCTACCGCGGTGAGGGGTGCGCGCCTGGTTATAGGCGATCGCGGCGACGTCCTCGTAGGACGGGCGGACATGGAGCGGTTCCGGGTCGCGGCCGGCCGAGTGTCGACGCGTGTCGACCCACTCGTTGTAGCGCGGGCTTGCCGAGTCGTCGTCCCAGTAGTCGAACCGACCGGCGTGCCGCCACCGGAAGCGCACGCCGGGGTTCGGATCGACCCCGAAGAAGAACGAGAAGTGATAGGAGCCGGTCGGCGTGCGGCCGTCACCCTCGCGTTTGCGGTGCGGGGGCGCGAATCCACGCCGGCCGATCCAGGCCGACCACGGTCCGGCCACCTGCACCCACCCGGAGGACCGCCGAGCGAACGCCCGGACGGTCGCGTGGGTGGAGCCGTACCGCCGGGTCGTGACCGCGATGACCTGGCGGGCGTCGTGCACACCGATCAGACGGTCGACGAGCGAGTGCCCGGGCGCCGAGCCCGGCCCGCGGCTGACGTCTGGCTTCGCGACCACGGCGGTGGCGCTCGGT
>DATJWM010000032.1:0-4690 GCA_035501255.1 Mycobacteriales bacterium
CCTGCTGGCCGCCTCCGTGAGGTCGGCCAGGGCGCCCGGCTCGTATTCGTCATCCGCATCCATGAAGGTCACGAACGACGTCTCAGTTGAGGACTCCATGAAGCCGATGTTGCGCGCAGCAGACGGACCCCGACGTTCCGCCCGTACTAATCGGATCCGGGAATCCAACTTGACGAATTCCGCAACGATGTCAGCCGACCTATCAGTGGAGCCATCGTCGACCACGACGCACTCCCAGAGGTCAAACGACTGTGCGATCAGGCTTTCAAGCATCGATCCCACGAAAGCCTCTGCGTTGTAGCATGGCGAAATCACGCTGATCAACGCCTGTCGCGAGCTCACTTTTCCGTGGCCACCGTGAAGTGCTGAAGCATCTCCGCGAACACGCCTTCCGATGCGGCAAGGTCCGAAAAGCGTCCACGACCAACGATCCGCCCCTGATCCAAGACAAAGACGATGTCGCACCTCCGCACGGTGGTGAGGCGGTGGGCGATGGTGACCGATGTGATGGAGCCGTGTAACTCGGACATCGTCGCCATCAAATCGGCCTCCGTTTTTCCGTCCAGAGCGGACGTCGCCTCGTCAAAGATAAGGAGCGGCGGATGGGTATAGAGAGCGCGAGCAATCCCAAGCCGCTGCCGCTGTCCACCGGACAACCGCGCGCCATTCTCGCCAACCAATGTGTCGAGACCATTTGCCAACCCCAGGACGAACCCGTCGAGGCGGGCTAGCCGAAGGGCCTCCCAAACCTTGTCATCATGTGCGTCTCGGAAGAACACGATGTTCGCGCGTATCGACTCGTCGAGCAGGAAGGTCTCCTGCGGCACGTAGCCAACCTGACGGCGCCAAGCCCCTGACGGGGAGCTCGCGACGCTGAGCGGTCCAAGCATCACATCCCCGCTGTCGGCCGGTAGCAATCCGAGCAGGACATCGACCAACGTCGTCTTACCGGCGCCTGATGGCCCGACGATCCCAATGCTCTGCCCCGGCTCGATTGTCAAGCTGATATCCGTCAGTGCCGGTCGATCCGCTCCCCGGTACGTCATGCTGACGTGGCTCATCACGAGCGCCGCGCTCTGCGTCGGAGGAACGGGTTGATGTTCGGATGTGTCGACGTCGACCTGCGCCTCGGGCCGTGGTTGCAGACTCTCTTGTAAGTCCAGCGCGGTCACGAGGTTCCGAACAGCCGGTTCGCCGGCGCGTAGCGAACTAAATGAGCTCATGAGCCGCGACACGCTCGGCAACGCCCTAAGCACAGCCGCCACCAGCATCACGAGGACTACGGTCGCTGACTTGCCAGACTCCACCGCGTTGTAAATCACCACAGTCGCCGCCGCACCGAGCACGAGGCAGACCTCGAGGTAGAACTGCGGCAAGCGCTGGGTGAAGTACATCGTGGCGTGAGCGCGGGACAGCTCCCGCCGTTTCACCTCATACTCGTCGGAAATGATGTTGCTCACATCGAACGCGAGCACAGTCTTAATCCCTTGCGCGGCTTGCTGCATCAACTGCAGGGTCCCCGTGTAGACCCGCTGATCGGTCTCCGCCGCGCGCCGGATAGTCGGTCCCACTACACGCATATAACCGAGTACGACAATGGTGAGAAACACCGCGAACGACGAGGCAAGTACCGGAACGAGAACAACAAGCGTGACGAAGATCGCAAGCAACAAGGAGCAGTCCGTCACCATCGTCTGGGAGGCTCCGACAACCTGGGTCGACACCTGACCAATGCTGGCCGTCGCATTTCGCAGAAATATTGCGGAGTTCTCGGCACGATGGCGTTGTAGATCCTTGGCCATGTGCTGGCGGAAGACCTTCGACGCGAGACGCGCCTCGAAATCCGTCTGAACGTGCACCTGCCAGCGAGTGAGCACGGCAGCGGAAAAGCTCTTTGCGAGCATCAAGATCACGACGATCAGGGCGAGACGGCTCTCGGCGGACGACCGAGTGGTTCCAAGCAAGGGAATATCGGTAGGTGGCCGCCTTGTACCGCTCGCAATCGCCAACGTGAAGTACAACAGCGCGAACGCGATCGATTCCCACAACGAGATCGCCAGCGCGAGACAGGCAGAAACTGCCAGCCGTCGCCGCGTCGGGCGATCGATCATCGGCAGGGCAAGCCGCAGGGTTTCAAGCAAAGGAGAACTCCCGGCTGGTCCGACGACCCGGATCCGAGGGTCGATCCCGCGCATCGATGATACGAGCGGACAACGGCCTCATCGGCTCGTGACACCGGGCGCCGATGGAAGTCGGATCGCGGCAGCGAACTCCTGCGCCCGCTCCTCCCACGTCGCCACGACGCGTGCGACGGCAATGTCGCCTCGGAGCGACTGCTCAACCGCGTCGACATAGTGGTCGGGGTCCACGACCCAAAGCCCGGGAGCGGCGAGATCCTGGAATCCGCTGGTCGGTGTGGCGATAACCGGACGGTCGGTCGCGAGGTATTCGAACGCCTTAATGGCGTCGAGGCTGAGCGTGAAGTCGGAGACGACGTGGGGCACCAGCAGTGCATCGAAGGCCATCAACCAGTGCGGCACTCGCTCGAACGGCACTGGCGGGTGAATTACGAGGTTGGCGACCCGACCGAAGGCGTGATGGGCGTCATCGGACAGCGCGTCCGGTCCAACAAGGTGGACCGTCCCTACCGAAGGAGACCAGGCGACGTCCACCAGCAGCTCGATGTCGAGCCGATCGTCGTGCAGTGTCCCCACGTAGCCGATGTGCGGACCTTCCCCCCGAAGTCCAGGCTCGGGCTCGACGCCGAGGTAGGTCGACCGGGTCGCCGCGTTGTTGACCACAGGTGCGACAACGCCGTACCGCGCGTACCAACGACGGGCCAGCTCATCACTGCAGACAACCGTCTCGGCGACCCGGGCAAGCACTCCTTCTGCGTGCAAAATTCTGGCGGTTAGCCGCGCCGGACGCTTGGCAAACCGCCAGTCGTCCGTGACGTCGTAAACCGCCCGTCGACGACGATCCATGCACAGCAATCCCAAGACGGGATCGTTGATCCATAACAAATCGACGTCGCGCAGCCACCTGCGCTTCAGCCACGCGGCGGATATCCGCAGGCCTCCCGCCCTCCTGATCAGCGGGAGCGGAGGGCGGACGACCGTGACACCTGGCATCGGCTCGAACCGGCGAGTGGGCTTGAACACCAGCGGCGGTTCGACGAAGAGGACCGAGTCGACCAGGCCCTGGCGAACCAGCTCGTGCACTAAGTGCTGGTTACGACGCCACACCACGTCCCACGGCTCAAGCGAGATCAGCGCCACGCGGCCGGGAGCGGGCTCGCGTCGTTTGAGGTGACGCTGGACGCTGACGTTCTGCGGGAGTCGCGCGACGAGCGCGCCCACGGAAGACGGTGTGCCGGTACGTGTGGTCCGGAGCACTTCTGCTCCCGTCCAGCGCCGACCCTCCGACGGTGCCACCGAGCACGCGGCACGTCGGCATAGCGCGCGCCAGGGTGATCCCGGCAACGCCCTCGCCAGGCTGCAGACCTCGGGCCAGCCGGTGACGAGCGCCGCGCGATCAAGCATCACCGCGACCGCGAGCGCCGCTCGATGGGAGGCTGCTAGGGCGCGTACCTCCTCCGCGGAATAGCGATGCCGGCGGACGAGAACCGCCACGTCGACCGCTGCAGCGAGCCTGCTGCCGTTGCTCACCACTGCGTGCAGGCAGGTATGAAGCAGCGCGTCAAGCGGATGGAGAACCGGCAACTTCCCCGAAAGATCCACCCGGTCCAGGAGTTCCTCCGTATCGAGCCGATGCCGCCGGGTGGCACCGTCGTCGTTCAACAACTCCCAATGCAGGTCCACCGGAGCACCACCGCGCAGCCGCACAGGCGTCTCACCGGCCGTGGCCGCACCCTCGTAGCCGTGCAGGGTCTCCGTGAGCACTCGCACCGCCGCCTCGCGGTCTCGCTCGGCCACCAAAATGTCGACGTCGGTGTACGTCCGAAGGTCCTCGCCGAAGGCCTGCCGCCAGGCAGCGGCCAGCCCCTCCCCCTTCAGAATGGCGTGCCGGATCCCGGCCGCTTCGAATGCGTCGTGGACTTCCGTGGTGGCCTCCTGGCAGCGCATCGTGGCCACCAGCAACGGCAAAGCCGCATCCCGCAGATCCTGACGCACCTGTGGGTCGAGGGTCGAGCGACCGAGGTGGCGGACGAGGAGCGCGACGCCGTCGGCGGCGAGCGCATCCGGCGGGGCGTCGGGAATCAACCGCACCTCGATGCTCAGGTGCAGCTAGCCAGGCCTGTGGTGGGGATCTTCACCTGATAGGTGTCAACCGCTCCGCCGAAGTTCTTCGTGATCTCGACGTAGACGGTGCTGCCACCCGTTTCGCCGGTGCCGAGGTTGACGGTGAAGTTCACCACTCCCGACCCGTTCGGGAAGTTGAGATAGTCAGCTCCGAGCTGATTGGTCAGACCCGGATCCGAATAGACGAGAGCGTTGTAGAAGACCAGGCCGGTCCCACCGCCTGTCATCGTGATGTTCAGGGTGAGGGTCGCGCCGCCGGTCCCGGTGCAGCTGAACGTGTTGGTGATCCCGTAGGCCGACGCTGCAGCCGCTGCCTGGGGAAGCAGGATCGTCGCACCGATCGGGATCGTCACTCCGGCCGTTCCCGCGTAGGCCAACAACTTGCGGCGGCTCATCCCGGGAGTCTCCAGCAGCCCGGCATCGTCGAG
>DATJWM010000033.1:0-36034 GCA_035501255.1 Mycobacteriales bacterium
GGGAACCTCCGCTCCGCGGAGCGCGCGCTCGCCCACGTTGGCGCTTCTGTCACCGTCACCGCCGACGCGGCGGCCGCCCGGGCGGCGGACGGGGTGGTGCTCCCCGGTGTCGGTGCGTTCGCCGCCTGCATGGCCGGGATCGAGGCGGTCGGTGCCGACGTCCTGGTGCGCGAGCACGTGACGGCCGGTCGCCCGGTGCTCGGTATCTGCGTCGGGATGCAGGTGCTGTACGCCGTGGGCGAAGAACACGGCGAGCGGAGCGAGGGGATCGGCGTCCTGCCCGGCGCGGTGACCCGGCTGAGCGCGCCGGTGCTGCCGCACATGGGGTGGAACACCGTCGAGGCGGCGGCCGGCTCCAGGTTGTTCGCCGGGGTGGAGGGCGAGCGCTTCTACTTCGTGCACTCTTACGCCGGCCGCCCGAGCGGCGACGCCGGGGAGACCCTCGCGGTCCACGGTGAGCGGTTCGTCGCCGCGATCGAGCGCGGCTCGTTGTCGGCGACGCAGTTCCACCCGGAGAAGTCCGGCCGTGCCGGGCTCGCGCTCCTTCGCAACTGGGTGTCGTCGCTGCCCTGAGCCCGGATGCGATGCGACGATGTGTCAGGGGTCGACGCGAGGGACACATGTGGCACCGCTGAAAGTCGCCGGGCTGGCCGTCGGCCTCGCACTCGCTCTTACCGGCTGCAGCAGCGGAAGTTCGGGTGCCGATCAGCCGGTCGCGATGCAGACCGTGCCGGTGAAGCCGACGCCAGGCGTGAGCCGGTCGGCGACGCCGGAGAGAACCGTCACCGCCACGGCCGCGCCCGCGCCGGCGGTGACCGTGACCGTGACCGCGACCAGCGGGAGATCGCACGGTTCCTCATCGGCCGCGGCGGTCAACCTCGCGACCACGCCGGCGGTTGAGGCGCAACTCGTCAAGGCGGGGGCGAAGTCCCACGGCCTTCCCGCCTCTGACTACACCGGTCTGGTGCCCGGGGAGACCTACTACGGCTACGACCCGACGACCGCGACGTACTGGGCCGGTGCCGGGCTGGTGCCGAGCCCGACGTCCACGCCGGCTCAGGTGTCGGTGCAGGACGATGGCAGCTACCTGCTGTTCTCCCGGTCGGCGTCGGGCACTTGGCACGCCACCAACGTGGGATTGGCGGGGGTGGCCGGTTCGACCTGCCCGATCACCCCACCCCCGGACGTTGTGAAGGTCTGGCACTGGAAGAAGGGCGCCTGCCGCCCGCCGTCGTAGGCGCCCCCCAGGGTGGCGGTCCGGGCAGTCATTCACGGTCGATTACCGTGTCCACGATGTCCGACCTCCCGTTCGTCCTCCTGCCCGCTGTCGACGTCGCGAACGGCACAGCCGTCCGCCTCGTCCAGGGCGAGGCCGGCACCGAGACCTCGTATGGGGCCCCGCTCGCGGCCGCGCTCGCCTGGCAGGCCGACGGCGCCGACTGGGTGCATCTGGTCGACCTCGACGCCGCCTTCGGTCGTGGTCAGAACCGGGAGCTCATCGCCGAGGTGGTCGCAACGCTCGACATCGCGGTCGAGCTGTCCGGCGGAATTCGCGACGATGAGTCGCTCGAGGCGGCGCTTGCCACCGGATGCGCGCGGGTGAACATCGGAACCGCGGCGCTCGAAGCGCCGGAGTGGGTCCGGGCCGCGATCGCCCGCCATGCCGATCGCATCGCCGTGGGTCTCGACGTGCGCGGGACCACACTGTCGGCCCGTGGCTGGACGCGCGACGGCGGCGAGCTGTTCGACGTGCTCGCGCGTCTCGACGCCGACGGTTGCGCCCGGTACGTGATCACCGATGTTCGGCGGGATGGCACCCTGACCGGTCCGAACCTGGACCTGCTGCACGCGGTGTGCGCGGCGACGGACCGCCCGGTCATCGCGAGCGGCGGGGTGAGCAGTCTGGACGATCTCCGCGCACTCGCCGGACTACGGGCCGATGGCGTCGAGGGGGCGATCGTGGGGAAGGCGCTGTACGCCGGCGCGTTCACCCTTCCCGAGGCGCTCGCCGCGGTGTGAGGCCGCGCGTACGTTCACTAGCCTTGGGTCTCGTGTCCGTTGCCGTTCGGGTGATCCCGTGCCTCGATGTCGACGCCGGTCGGGTGGTCAAAGGAGTCAACTTCGCCGATCTGCGGGACGCCGGCGACCCGGTGGAATTGGCCCGGGCGTACGACGCCGAAGGCGCTGACGAGCTCGTCTTCCTCGATATCACCGCCTCCAGCGGCAGCCGCGAGACGACCTACGACGTCGTCCGTCGTACCGCGGAGCAGGTGTTCATCCCCCTGACCGTCGGCGGCGGAGTGCGCGGCGTCGACGACGTCGACCGGTTGTTGCGGGCGGGTGCCGACAAGGTCGGGGTGAACACCGCGGCGATCGCCCGCCCCGAGGTGTTGCGCGAGATTGCGACCCGTTTTGGCAACCAGGTTCTCGTGCTGTCGGTCGACGCCCGTCGGGTGACGGGCGCGGTGTCGACGCCAAGCGGGTACGAGGTGACCACGCACGGCGGTCGTAGCGGGACCGGCATCGACGCGATCGAGTGGGCCGAGCGCGGGGCCGCGCTCGGCGTCGGGGAGATCCTGCTCAACTCGATGGACGCCGACGGCACGACCCGCGGATTCGACCTGGAGATGATCGCGGCCGTTCGCGCCGTGGTTGACGTGCCGGTCATTGCCTCCGGCGGGGCGGGTGCTGTGTCGGACTTTGCCCCGGCGGTTGCCGCGGGTGCCGACGCGGTCCTTGCCGCGAGCGTGTTCCACTTCGGGACCCTCACGATCGACGCGGTCAAGGACTCGCTGCGGGCGCAGGGTTACGAGGTCAGGTAGGTTGCGCGGGCGAAATTCGCGCGGCGTCCGCCAGGGGTCCAGGCACAATGGAGCCATGCCCGCGCCGGTCCGACCGACTTCTCTCGACCCGTCCATTGCCGCTCGACTCAAGCGTGACGACAACGGTCTGATCGCGGCCGTCACCCAGCAGTGGGACACCGGCGAGGTGTTGATGGTCGGCTGGATGGACGACGAAGCGCTGCATCGAACCCTGACGACCGGGCGATGCACGTACTGGAGTCGCAGCCGCCAGGAGTACTGGGTCAAGGGCGAGACCTCCGGGCACCAGCAGTGGGTCAAGTCGGTATCCCTGGACTGCGACGGTGACGCCGTGCTCGTCGAGGTCGACCAGGTGGGCGCGGCGTGCCACACCGGCGACCGGCGGTGCTTCGACGCGGGCGGCGATCTCGGCGCCGTCGTCGGCACTCCCGAACAGTGAGTGTCGCCGTCTCCGTCCCCGCCGACGGGACGGTTCATCCGGCTCGCGAGGAGTTCCTCGCCGAACTCGCGACGGACCGGGTCGTACCGGTCGTCCGGCGGCTGCTGGCCGATGCCGAGACTCCCATCAGCGCCTATCGCAAGCTGGCGGATGGGCGCTGCGGTACCTTCCTGCTCGAGTCGGCCGAGCACGGCGCGGTGTGGTCGCGCTACTCGTTCATCGGTGTGCGGAGTGCCGCCACGCTCACCGAACGCGACGGCAGGGCAGTCTGGTTCGGAATCGGCCCAGACGATCACCCTGAGTCCCCGCTGGATGCGTTGAAAGATGCGGCGGCGCGGTTGCGCACCCGACGCCGGCCGGGCCTCCCTCCGCTCACCGGCGGCCTGGTGGGGTACCTGGGCTACGACGCCGTTCGCCGGATCGAACGCTTGCCGAGCCTCGCGGCTGACGACCTTCAGATGCCCGAGCTGCACTTCCTGCTCGCGACGGACCTCGCGGTGCTCGATCACCGCGACGGTTCGATCCTGTTGATCGCCAATGTGATCCGTGGACTCACGCCCGACGCCGACACCGACCCGCAGGCGGCCTACCTCGAGGCGGTCGCCCGCCTCGACGCGATGGCGGCAGACCTGGCCACGCCTGCGGAGCCCTCGATTGCCACTCTCGCCGCCGTCACCGGGACCACCTACGAGGAGCGCAGCACCCAGGCCGAGTACATGAACGCCGTGGAGGTGGCCAAGGAGCACATCCGGGCCGGCGACGCCTTCCAGATCGTCGTTTCGCAACGCTTCGAGCTGCCCACCACGGCCGATCCGCTTGACGTCTACCGGGCGCTGCGCACGTCCAACCCCTCGCCGTACATGTACCTGCTTCGGTTCGACGATCTGGACGTGGTCGGATCCTCACCCGAAGCACTGGTCAAGGTCGAGGACGGCCGCGCGATGATGCACCCGATCGCGGGCACCCGCCCCCGCGGGGCCACCCCGGAGGAGGATGCGGCGCTCGGCGCAGAGCTGCTCGCTGATCCCAAGGAACGCGCCGAGCACGTCATGCTCGTCGACCTCGGGCGCAACGATCTCGGCCGAGTGTGTGCGCCGGGCACGGTCGAGGTCGTGGACCTGATGGCGGTCGAGCGGTTCTCCCATGTGATGCACCTTGTGTCGACCGTCGTCGGCGAGATGGCGGCGGATGTCACGGCGCTCGACGTGCTGTGCGCCTGCTTTCCCGCCGGGACGCTGTCAGGTGCGCCGAAGGTGCGGGCGATGGAGATCATCGAGGCGCTCGAACCGACCCGCAGAGGGCTCTACGGCGGCGTCGTCGGATACGTCGACGTTGCCGGTGATCTCGACACCGCCGTCGCGATTCGCACAGTCGTGATGCGCGCGGGCCGGGCCTACGTCCAGGCCGGTGCGGGGATCGTCGCCGACTCCGATCCGCTGACCGAGGACACCGAATCCCGCAACAAGGCAGCCGCCGTGCTCAACGCTCTCGTGATCGCGTCTGCGCTTCGGTCGGCGGAGGAATGAACGCCGAGCAACCCGCGGACGAGACGCCGCCCGAGGTCGAATCCGTCCGGCCGGACTCGGACCGCCGGTCTCCTCGCATGGCGGTGGTGCTCTGCGCGGTGGGCGGCCTTCTGGTTCTGCTGTCCGCCGGTCGCACGTGGGCGCGTACGACGGTTCACCTCCAGACCGGGGTCGTGTCGCTGTCGGTCGCGGGTCACGATGTCGTGTCGGCGCTGTCGTCGATCGGGATCGCGCTGATCGCTCTTGCGGCGGCGATTCTCGCCTCCAGCGGCCTGATCCGTCGGATGGTCGGCTTGGTCATCGTCGGCGTGGCGGGGTCGGCGATCGCGGTCGCCGTCACTGCCCGCGGTCGGGTGTCTTCCGCGCTGGAGGACAAGGAGGTCGGCGTCCGCGGCGTCAGCGTGCACGCGAGCGCGAACGGCTGGTGGCTTGTTGCCCTCGCCGGGGGGATCCTCGCCGTAATCGCGGGCGTCCTCGTCGTTGCCCGCTCGGCGCAGTGGTGGGAACTGGGGCGGCGTTACGACGCACCGACTGCCACCACACCGTCGAAGGACCCGGCGACCCTGGCGTGGGAGGCGCTCGATCGGGGCGAGGATCCGACCGCTGACGAGGCCGAGCACCGCTCGCCAGTGCCCCCGCCGGGGTCGCGCGATTCGGACCGGGGCGGCCCTCTAGGCTGATCGCGTGTCGGTCCTCGATGACATCCTCGTGGGGGTACGCGAGGATCTCGCCGAGCGCGAACGACTGCTTCCACTCGAGGCGGTCAAGGACATCGCGACCGCGCAGGCACCGGCGAGGGACGCCCGCGCGGCGCTCGCCGCGCCCGACGTCGCGGTGATCGCTGAGGTCAAACGCTCCAGCCCGAGCGCCGGTCAGCTTGCGACCATTGGCGATCCGGCAGCGCTCGCCGCCGAGTACGAGAGCGGCGGCGCCGCGATGATTTCGGTCCTCACCGAGACACGCCGCTTCGGCGGATCGCTCGCCGACCTTGATGCGGTCCGACTGGGCGTGCAGATTCCGGTCTTGCGCAAGGATTTCGTGGTGACGCCGTATCAGGTGTGGGAGGCCCGCGCGCACGGTGCCGACGCCGTGCTGCTCATCGTTGCGGCGCTCGAGCAGGAGGTGCTGGTCAGCCTGCGTGAACGGATCGAAAGTCTCGGCATGACCGCGCTCGTTGAGGTGCATGACGAAGCCGAGGCGATCCGGGCGCTCGATGCAGGAGCGCGGGTCGTCGGCGTCAACAACCGGAACTTGCGCACGCTCGAAGTTGATCGGGACACGTTCGCACGGGTGGCGCCAACCGTTCCGTCCAGCGTCGTCCGGGTCGCCGAGAGCGGGGTGCGGGGTCCGCACGACCTCTTGGCCTGCGCCGCTGCCGGCGCCGACGCAGTGCTCGTCGGCGAGGGCCTGGTGAAGGCCGCCGCACCGCGGCAGGCAGTCGCGGACCTGGTCGCCGCCGGCGCTCATCCGGCCTGCCGGCACCCGGCATAGTGCCCGTGGCTCGGGCCGCGGCCGATAACGGTTTCGTGTGTCGGTCCACGATCGGCGACACTGGGTTGTGATCGATTTCGCAGTCACGCTCGAAGCCGGCGACGGCAGGTTCGGACCGTACGGCGGACGCTACGTTCCAGAGGCGCTGATTGCGGCACTGGACCAGCTCGCGGAGGTCTACGCGCAGGCCCGCGCGGACGAGGCGTTCCGCGCCGAGTTCGCCCGGCTGCTTCGGGACTACGCCGGACGCCCGTCCATGCTCTACGACGCGACCCGGTTCTCTGCCGCGGTCGGCCGGCGGGTGCTGCTCAAGCGGGAAGATCTCAACCACACCGGGGCACACAAGATCAACAACGTGCTGGGCCAGGCCTTGTTGACCAAGCGGATGGGCAAGACGCGGGTGATCGCGGAGACCGGTGCCGGTCAGCACGGGGTCGCGACCGCAACGGCGGCCGCCTTGCTGGATCTGGAGTGTGTCGTCTACATGGGTGAGGTGGACACCGAACGCCAGGCCCTCAACGTCGCCCGGATGCGGTTGCTCGGCGCGACGGTCGTACCCGTGACCAGTGGCTCCCGGACGTTGAAGGACGCGCTCAACGAGGCCTTTCGCGATTGGGTGACCAACGTCGAGTCGACCCACTACATCATCGGGACCGTCGCCGGTCCCGCCCCGTTCCCTGCGATGGTCCGGGACTTCGCGTCGGTGATCGGCGTCGAGGCCCGCGAGCAATGCCTGGCGCTGATCGGTCGACTGCCGGAGGCGGTCCTCGCCTGTGTCGGTGGCGGGTCAAACGCGATCGGGATCTTCGCCGGCTTCCTCGCTGATGAGACGATTCGTCTGTTCGGCTTCGAGGCCGCGGGGGAGGGAGTCGCGACCGGACGCCACGCCGCCACGCTGACCGCCGGATCGCCCGGCGTCCTGCACGGCGCCCGGTCCTATGTCCTTCAGGACGAGGACGGCCAGACGCTCGAGTCGCACTCGATTTCGGCGGGGCTGGACTATCCCGGAGTCGGGCCCGAGCACGCGTGGCTCAAGGACACCGGCCGGGCGGACTACCGACCGATCACGGACCGCGAGGCCATGGACGCCTTCGCCCTGCTCTGTCGCACCGAGGGGATCATCCCGGCGATCGAGAGCGCGCACGCGCTCGCCGGCGCCCGGCTGGTGGCACCCGAGCTCGATCCGGAGGCGGTGATGGTCGTCAACCTTTCCGGTCGCGGTGACAAGGACATGGACACCGCCGCCCGCTGGTTCGGGCTGGTCTGATGCCGCTGCGTTCCGGGGCCGCGATCTCCTCGGCCACCGCAGACGGGCGGGCGGCGCTGGTCGGTTACCTGCCGGCCGGCTTCCCGTCCGCCTCGGGTTGCCTGGACGCGATGCGGGCGATGGTCGACGGCGGAGTGGACGTGATCGAGGTCGGGCTGCCCTACAGCGACCCGGTGCTCGACGGGCCGACGATCCAGGCGGCCACCGAGCGCGCTCTTCGCGGCGGCACCAGGATTTCCGACGTGCTCGCGACCGCCGAGGCGGTCGCAGGTCTGGGCGTGGCGACAGTGGTGATGACGTATTGGAATCCGGTTCTGGCGTTCGGGGTCGATCGCTTCGCCGCCGCGCTCCGCGACGGTGGGGTGAGCGGGCTGATCACCCCCGATCTGATTCCGGATGAGGCCGCGGATTGGCTCGAGATCAGTGACCGGCGCGAGCTCGAGCGGATCTTCCTTGTTGCGCCGTCCTCGACCGATGAGCGGATCGCCTCAACCGCCGGGTCGTGCCGGGGATGGGTCTATGCCGCGTCGACCATGGGGGTGACCGGTGCGCGGGCGGCGACTTCGTCGGTCGCGCCCGGCCTCGTTACCCGGGTGCGCGCCCACACGGCCTTGCCGGTGGGGGTCGGGCTGGGAGTTTCCAACCGGGATCAGGCGGCCGAGGTGGCGGCGTACGCGGATGCGGTGATCGTCGGATCCGCGCTGGTGCGCTGCCTGCTCGACGGGTCGACCCTGCAGGCCGGGGTCGCGGCCGTGGGCTCGCTGACCGCAGAGCTCGCGGAGGGGGTGCGCACGGGTCAGGGTGAGCGGGGCCCTCGATGAGCCGGCCGGATGGTCAGCGGAGCCGAGTGCAGGCAACGTAGCCTCTCAGTCGTGGTCCTGGCGCACATCCCCAGTCCGTCGGACGGGGTCATCCACCTCGGCCCGGTCCCGATTCGGGCATACGCCCTGTGCATCATCGCGGGTGTCATCGTGGCGACGGTCGTCGGCAACCGGAGGTTCGTCGCCCGGGGTGGTCGCGACGGCGCGATCGTTGATGTCGCGACCTGGGCAGTGCCGTTCGGGCTGGTTGGTGCGCGCTTGTACCACTTGGCGACCAACCCCGAGCTGTACTGGGGCGGCCCCGGCCGGGCCGGCACGCTCGGCGCGATCGAAATCTGGCACGGGGGCCTTGGCATCTGGGGCGGCGTCCTGTTCGGCGCGCTCGGCGCCTGGATCGCCTGCCGCCGGTACTCGCTCGGTTACGCGATGGTCGCCGATGCGGTGGCACCCGGTCTCGCGCTCGCCCAGGCAATCGGGCGTTGGGGAAACTGGTTCAACCAGGAGTTGTACGGCCGCCCGACCGGGCTTCCGTGGGGCCTGCACATCGACCCCGCGCACCGGATGCCCGGTTACCTGGGGGATGCCTACTACCAACCGACGTTCCTCTACGAATGCCTGTGGGACGTCGGGGTGGCGGTCGTGATCATCCTCGCGGATCGGCGGGTGCACTTCACCCGCGGCCGGGCGTTCGCGCTCTACGTCATGCTCTACACGATCGGGCGGGGCTGGATCGAATCGCTGCGAATCGACGACGCTCATCGGTTCTTCGGCCTTCGGCTGAACGACTGGACGAGCGTGATCGTGTTCGTGGCCGCCACGGTGTACTTCTTCGCCGCAAAACCGCGACGCGGCGACCGCGAGGACAACCCCGCAGAGCCGGTCGAAGGACATACCCTCAGTACATGACCGAGACCGCGGCGGTCGGCGGTACGTCGACCAGCCCGGAGATCCATCACACTCACCGCGACGTCAGCGGCGGACGGCTGCGCCCGATCGTCTTCGGGGCGATGGACGGGGTGATCTCGAACAGCGCGTTGATCGCGGGCATCGCGGCGGCGGGAGCTTCCGCTCACGCGGTGATCCTCACCGGCGTGGTCGGGCTGCTGAGCGGCTCGTTCTCGATGGCCGTCGGTGAGTACACGTCGGTGCGCTCCCAGACCGAACTGGTCCAGGCCGAGATCGCCAAGGAGCGCTTCGAGATCACCCGCAGCCCGCAAGCAGAGGAGGCCGAACTAGCCGCCATCTTCCGGCACCGTGGCTTGCCGCGTGAGCTGGCCACTCGCGTCGCACACGAGGTGTCGAAAGACCCGGACGAGGTCTGGCGGGTACACGTCCGAGAGGAACTCGGCGTCGATCCCGACGAACAGCCCTCGCCGTACGTGGCGGCAATCGCGTCGTTGATCACCTTTTGTGCCGGTGCCCTGGTGCCGTTGGTGCCCTACCTGCTGGGTGCGAACCGGGTCGTCTGGTCACTGGTGTTCGGCGCGGTCGCGCTGGTACTGCTCGGCGTCGCGGTCGCCCGGTTCACCGGGCTCGGCGCGCGTTCGCAGGTCCGCGGGGCGGTCCGCCAGCTGGTGCTCGGAGGTGCGGCTTTCGCGGTCGCTTTCGGGGTCGGGGCCGCGATGGGAGTTGGCTCCTCAGGGTAAGGTTCGGCGCGAGCCAGGGGAAAAATTCGGCTAGAACCACTATGTAACGCTGAGGTAAACTCCCCCAGCAGGGCCGACGTCGTCCCGCGCCAGCGCACCGCGCGGAGCGAGCACAGCAGTGTCACCCACTGCGTCTCGCGCCGCGGACACTGACCGGAAGATGGAGCCTCGTGGCATGCCTGCATTGACCCCAGCCCTCGGGTCGCATCCCAGCGGTTCACCCGAGCCTCAAGGCCTCTACGACGGCCGCCACGAGCACGACGCGTGCGGGGTCGCGCTCGTCGCTGATATTCACGGACGCCGGACCCACTCGATCGTCGCCGATGCTCTGACCGCGCTGCACAATCTCGATCACCGTGGCGCCTCCGGCGCGGAGGTGAACACCGGTGATGGCGCCGGGATCCTGGTTCAGGTCCCGGATGCCTTCCTGCGCGACGTCGCCGGGTTTCCGCTCCCGCCCGCAGGGGCTTACGCCGTCGGGATGGCCTTCCTGCCGACCGCAACCGAGGAGGCGGACCTGGCGGTAGCCGCGATCGAGGCGATCGTCACCGAGGAGGACCTCCAGGTCATCGGGTGGCGCGAGGTCCCGACCGACCCGTCCTCGCTGGGCGCGACTGCGCTGTCCGTCATGCCGCGGTTCCGGCAGCTGTTCGTCGCCGCGGACGGGGTCGAGGCTGCGATGGTGCTCGAACGGCGCGCCTTCTGCGCTCGCAAGCGGATCGAGCGCGAGGTCGGGGTCTATCTGTCCTCGCTGTCGTGCCGCACCACGGTCTACAAGGGCATGCTGACGACCGACCAGCTGCCGTCGTTCTTCCCGGACTTGACCAGCGAGTTGTTCGCCTCCGCGATCGCGCTCGTCCACTCCCGGTTCTCCACGAACACCTTCCCTTCGTGGCCGCTTGCCCATCCCTACCGCTACGTCGCCCACAACGGCGAGATCAACACCGTGATGGGTAACCGGAACTGGATGCGGGCGCGGGAAGCGCTGCTGGAAAGCGACCTCATCCCCGGGGACCTCAAGCGGCTGTTCCCGATCTGCACCCCCGGTGCGAGCGACTCGGCGACCTTCGACGAGGTGCTCGAGTTGCTACACCTCGGCGGTCGATCGTTGCCGCACGCGGTGCTGATGATGATCCCCGAGGCGTATGAGAACCACGCCGAGATGGATCCCGCCCGTCGAGCCTTCTACTCGTTCCATTCCTGCGTGATGGAGCCGTGGGATGGCCCGGCGTGCGTCGCCTTCACCGACGGTGCGGTCGTTGGCGCCGTGTTGGATCGCAATGGGCTTCGACCGTCGCGCTACTGGGTCACCGACGAGGGCCGGGTAGTGCTCGCCTCTGAAGTCGGTGTTCTCGACATTGCACCCGAGAAGGTCATTCGCAAGGGCCGCCTCAAGCCCGGCCGGATGTTCCTCGTCGACACGGTCGCCGGGCGGATCGTCGACGACGAGGAGCTCAAAAGCGAGCTCGCGCGCGAAAACCCCTACCAGGAGTGGCTGCACGCCGGCCTGCTCGACATGCGGACGTTGCCCGATCGCGAGCACGTCGTCTACCCGCACGAGTCGGTCGTCCGGCGCCAGCAGGCGTTCGGCTACTCCGACGAGGAGCTGCGGGTCATCATCGCGCCGATGGCGCGCACGGGTGCTGAGGCGATCGGCTCGATGGGGACGGACACGCCCGTCGCCGCCCTCTCCGAGCGCCCGCGATTGCTGTTCGACTACTTCACCCAGCTATTCGCTCAGGTGACCAACCCTCCGCTCGACGCGATCCGTGAAGAGCTCGTCACCTCGCTGTCGACCTCGATCGGCCCGGAGCGCAACCTGCTCGACCCGACGCCGGCATCCTGCCGCCAGATCACCCTGCCGTTTCCGGTGATCGACAACGACGACCTCGCGAAGATCATCCACATCAACGATGACGGCGACCTTCCCGGTTTCGAGTCGGTCGTCGTCAAGGGCCTGTTTCCGGTTTCCGGCGGCGGTACCGCGCTTCGCGACGCGGTCGAGCGGGTCCGTCGTGAGGTCAGCGAGGCGATCGAGCGCGGCGCCCGACTGATTGTGCTCTCCGACCGGGACGGCGACGCCGAGCTCGCTGCGATCCCCTCGTTGCTCCTGACCAGCGCCGTCCACCACCACCTGATCCGCGAGCGGACCCGCACCAAGGTCGGACTGATCATCGAGGCCGGCGACGTTCGCGAGGTGCATCACGTCGCGCTGCTCGCCGGCTACGGCGCCGCCGCGGTCAACCCCTACCTCGCGATGGAGTCGGTCGAGGACCTCGTTCGCCGTGCAGTGGTGTCGGATCTCGAGGCGAGTGAGGCCGTCCATCGCTACGTGAAGGCTCTCGGCAAGGGCGTCCTGAAGGTCATGAGCAAGATGGGGGTCTCGACGATCGCGTCCTACACCGGCGCGCAGATCTTCGAGGCGCTCGGTCTGGCCGACGATGTCGTCGCCGAGTACTTCACCGGGACAACGTCGCGGCTCGGAGGCGTCGGCCTCGACGTCATCGCCGAGGAGGTCGCTGCGAGGCACCGACACGCCTACCCGCGGGTTCCGCACAAGCATCGGACCCTGTGGGTGGGTGGCGAGTACCAGTGGCGCCGGGAGGGTGAACCGCACCTGTTCAACCCGCAGACGGTTTTCAAGCTGCAGCACTCGACGCGGACACGCCAGTACGACGTGTTCAAGGACTACACCCGGGCGGTCGACGACCAGGCCGAGCGGCAGATGACGCTTCGCGGCCTGTTCCGGTTCGCGACCGGTGTGCGTGAACCCGTGCCGATCGAGGAGGTGGAGCCTGTCTCCTCGATCGTCAAGCGGTTTGCCACCGGCGCGATGTCCTACGGCTCGATCTCGATGGAGGCCCACCAGACGCTCGCGCTCGCGATGAACCGGATCGGTGGCAAGTCCAACACCGGGGAGGGTGGCGAGGACACCGAGCGCCTCCGCGACCCCGAGCGGCGAAGCTCGATCAAACAGGTGGCCAGCGGCCGCTTCGGGGTCACGAGCCACTACCTGACGAACTCGGACGACATCCAGATCAAAATGGCGCAGGGTGCCAAGCCCGGGGAGGGCGGCCAGCTTCCCGGGAACAAGGTCTACCCGTGGATTGCCAAGACGCGCGGTTCGACGCCCGGTGTCGGACTGATCTCGCCACCTCCGCACCACGACATCTACTCGATCGAGGACCTCAAGCAGCTCATTCACGACCTGAAGAACGCCAACCCATCCGCTCGCGTGCATGTCAAGCTCGTCGCCGAGGTGGGTGTCGGAACGGTTGCAGCGGGGGTGTCGAAGGCGCACGCCGACGTCGTACTCATCTCGGGCCACGACGGGGGGACGGGCGCCGCGCCCTTGACCTCGTTAAAGCACGCAGGCTCACCGTGGGAGTTGGGGCTGGCCGAGACGCAGCAGACCTTGCTGCTCAACGGCTTGCGAGACCGGATCGTCGTCCAGGTTGATGGGCAGATGAAGACCGGACGTGACGTAGTCATCGCGGCGCTGCTGGGTGCGGAGGAGTTCGGATTCGCGACCGCACCGCTCGTCGTGTCGGGCTGCATCATGATGCGGGTCTGTCATCTCGACACCTGCCCGGTGGGAGTGGCGACCCAAAATCCGGAGCTGCGCAAGCGGTTCACCGGAAAGCCGGAGTTCGTCGAGACCTTCTTCGAGTTCATCGCCGAAGAGGTCCGCGAAATCCTCGCATCGCTCGGATTCCGAACAATCGAGGAAGCCGTCGGGCAGGTGGGTCTCCTCGACACCACCCGGGCGGTGGAGCACTGGAAGGCCGCGGGCTTGGACCTCGCCCCGATCCTGTTCGCTCCAGACGTCGCTGGTGACCGTCGCTGCACGACCTCGCAGGATCACGGGCTCGACAAGGCTCTGGACAACACGCTGATCCAGCTCGCCGAAGGTGCGTTGAACGACGCGCAGCCGGTCCGGCTCGAGCTACCCATCCGCAACGTCAACCGGACGGTCGGCACGATGCTCGGCCACGAGGTCACGAAGCGCTACGCCGAAGTCGGCTTGCCGGCGGACACGATCGATGTCACCTTCACGGGCTCGGCCGGTCAATCGTTCGGGGCCTTCGTGCCCCCGGGGATCACTCTGCGCCTGCTCGGCGACGCCAACGACTACCTCGGGAAGGGTCTGTCGGGCGGTCGAATCGTCGTCCGTCCAGACCCGGCTGCCCCGTTCCGCCCTGAGGACAACGTGATTGCCGGAAACGTGATCCTCTACGGCGCGACGGCCGGCGAGACCTTCATCCGCGGCATCGTCGGCGAGCGGTTCGCCGTCCGCAACTCGGGCGCCATCGCGGTCGTCGAAGGCGTCGGTGACCACGCCTGCGAGTACATGACGGGTGGGCGCGTCGTCGTCATCGGAGGAACCGGTCGCAACGTCGCCGCCGGTATGTCGGGCGGGATCGCCTACTTCCTCGATCTCGACGTCGACCGGCTCAACCGGGAGATGGTCGACCTCGACGAACTTGACGACGAGGATCGGACGTTCCTCGCACACATCGTCGCCCGGCACCAGGGGGAGACGGGCTCGAGCGTTGCCGCGGCATTGCTCAACGACTGGGATCGTGCGGTGTCGCGGTTCGCCAAGGTAATGCCGCTTGACTACAAGCGCGTCCTCGCGGCGGCCAAGGCGGCGCAGGACGCAGGCCAGGACGTGGACGAAGCGATCATGGCGGCGGCTCATGGCTGATCCGAAGGGGTTTCTCACCACCCCGCGCGAGACACCGACGAGGCGTCCGGTCGACCTTCGCCTTCAGGACTGGCGTGAGGTCTACATCGAGTTCGACAACTCCCGCCTCCAGCAGCAGGCCGGCCGCTGCATGGACTGCGGCATCCCGTTTTGCCACCAGGGTTGCCCGCTCGGCAACCTCGTCCCGGAGTGGAACGACCTCGTCTGGCGCAACGACTGGCGGGAAGCCATCGAACGGCTGCACGCGACCAACAACTTTCCGGAGTTCACCGGTCGACTCTGCCCCGCCCCGTGCGAGGCGGCGTGCGTCCTCGGCATCAACCAGGACCCGGTCACGATCAAACAGGTCGAGGTCGAGATCGTCGACCGCGCCTGGGACGAGGGGTGGATCCCCCCGCAGGTGGCCGAGCGCCTCTCCGGCAAGACCGTGGGGGTCGTCGGATCCGGACCGGCCGGCCTCGCCGCCGCCCAACAGCTCACCCGCGCCGGACACACCGTTGTGGTCTATGAGCGTGCCGACCGGATCGGCGGGCTGCTCCGCTACGGCATCCCCGAGTTCAAGATGGAAAAGCGGCATCTGGAGCTTCGGCTTCTCCAGATGGAAGAGGAAGGTACGCGTTTCCGTGCCGGGGTCGACGTCGGTGCCGACATCACCGCCGAGCAACTGCGCAAGCGCCATGACGCGATCGTCCTCGCGGGCGGTTCCACGATCCCGCGGGATCTCCAGGTGCCGGGCCGGGAGCTGTCAGGCATCCACCCCGCGATGGACTACCTGCCGCTGGCGAACCGTGTCCAGGAGGGCGACATTGAGGTGCCCTCGATCTCGGCGGCCGGCAAGGACGTCATCATTCTCGGCGGCGGTGACACCGGTGCTGACTGTCTCGGCACGGCCCTTCGCCAAGGAGCCGCGTCGGTCACTCAACTGGAGATCCTGACCCGGCCACCGGACGCGCGGAGCGAGACCACGCCCTGGCCGACGTACCCGATGATCTACCGCGTCTCGAGCGCGCACGAGGAGGGCGGCGAGCGAATTTACGCGGTGTCCACCCAGCGATTCGTCGGCGACGAAGACGGGCGGGTGAGCGGCCTGGTGGTCGCCGAGGTCGATGCTTCGTTTGCGCCGATCGAAGGCAGCGAGCGTGAACTTCCGGCGCAGCTCGTCCTGCTCGCGATGGGATTTCTCGGTCCTGAGCGCGGCCCGCTGATCACCGATCTCGAGATCGACCTCGACCAACGAGGCAATGTCGCGCGGGGAGCGGATTGGATGACCAGCGCGGACGGTGTGTTCGTCTGCGGGGACATGGGGCGGGGGCAATCGCTGATCGTGTGGGCGATCGCCGAGGGGCGCTCCTGCGCAGCTGCGGTCGACCGGTGGTTGATGGGTGACTCGGATCTCCCGGCCCCGATCCGGCCGACCGACCGACCGCTCGCCTGAGCAGTGCGGGCAGCGACGAGCGATCCCGATTCGTGCCCCGGGTCGGATTCGAACCGACACTGAATGGGTTTTGAGTCCATCTTCTCTACCAGTTGGAATACCGGGGCCGCCCGGGCGAGTCTAGTGGCGAGAAGCGCATCGATACGCTGGTGCCGTGACCATGACGACACCCCGACGCGTTCTCATCGCTGAGGACGAGGCGCTCATCCGGCTCGACCTCAAGGAGATGCTCGAGGAGGCCGGCTACACGGTTGTCGCCGAAGCCGCAGACGGCCAACAGGCGATCGACTTGACCTCCGATCTGCTCCCCGACCTGGTGATCCTCGACGTGAAGATGCCAGGCATGGATGGCATCACAGCAGCGGAGCAGATCGTGGAGGCGGCGCTGGCGCCGGTCATCATGCTCACGGCCTTCAGTCAGCGAGACCTGGTCGAGCGCGCCGCCGACGCCGGCGCCATGGCCTACCTCGTCAAGCCGTTCGACAAGAGCGACCTGGTACCCGCGATCGAGGTCGCGATTAGCCGGCACCAGCAACTTCGGGCGCTGCGCGGGGAGGTCGAGGACCTCACCGAGCGGCTCGAGACCCGCAAGCTGCTCGATCGGGCGAAGGGCAAGCTTCAGACCGATCACGAGATGAGCGAGCCGGAGGCGTTTCGCTGGATCCAGAAGACGTCGATGGACCGCCGCACGACCATGCGGGCGGTGGCAGAAGCGGTGCTCGGCGGGGCCGCACCGGCCTGACCCGGTCGAGGTGTGCCACCGGGGACCTCGGTGCATAAGACCCGGACTTCCTCAAACCACTGCAAAATCCTGATAACAATCCGGTCACGCCGAGCGTTATCGGCAATGTCGGAATGCAAAGGTGCCCACTAGCTGACGGATGGTCTTGATCGGAGGGCTAACGTCTGCGACAACGCGAGCGTGTCGGACGCCCGCGACATCGGGTAGGAGGCATCTCAGGTGAGATTGCGTGCGATCACATCCACAGCGGTACTGGCAGCGGCCGGCGTCGTCGCCCTGGCCGGCTGCGGCAGTTCCAGTTCGGGCGGCAGCCTCGGAGGCAGCAGCGGGGGGTCGAGTTCGTCCTACGACATCGGATTCGAAGGTCCGCTCTCCGGTGCCAACGCTCAGCTCGGCATCAACGAGAAGAACGGCGCGCAGCTTGCCGTCAACCAAGCGAACGCCTCCGGTGATCTTCCGTTCAAGCTGACGTTGGTCACGGCGGACGACCAAGGGGACCCGGCCAAGGCGCCCACCGCCGCCACACAGCTGATCCAGAACCCAGCTGTTCTCGGTGAGATCGGCCCGAGCTTCTCCGGCGCCACCCTTGCCGTCGGTGCGCGCTATGGCTCGGCCGGTCTGGCGATGATCACCCCGTCGGCCACGAACGCCACCATCCAGCAGCAGGGCTTCAAGACCTTCTTCCGGATCGTGCCGAACGACAACGTCGAGGGATCGCAGGGTGCGGACTGGCTGGCTCGCAAGGGGATCAAGAAGCTCTTCGTGCTTCAGGACCTCAGCGCCTACGGCAAGGGCGTCGGTGACACGGTCGCCAAGGAGGCCAAGGCCAAGGGTCTGACGGTGATCGAGAAGGGTCTCGACGGAACGACCACGAAGAACTACAACCCCATCGCCCAGCAAATTGTCGCCTCTGGCGCCAACGCGCTGTTCTACGGCGGGTACGACGCGCAGGCGGCACTGCTCGCCAAGGCGCTCAAGAGCGCCGGGTACACCGGCCTCACGGTCGGCGGTAACGGCATCAAGTCCTCGGTGTTCACCGGCAACGGTGGGACCGCGGCCAACGGGTGGTACATCACCTGCGGCTGCCAGGACGCGACCGTTGCGCCGCAGTCGAAGTCGTTCAACGACGCCTACCAGGCGGCGTTCCACACCCCGTCTTCGACGTACTCGCCGGAGGCCTACGACGCGACGAACATGCTGATCCAGGCGATGAAGACGGCGGCGAGCGGTGGTACGCCCACCCGGGCGAGTGTGCTCGCGGCGGTGAAGAACGCGGATTACAAGGGCATTACCACAACGATCCGGTTCCAGCCCGATGGCGACCTGCTGTCCAACGTGCAGACGGTGAACCTCTACACGGTCAAGAAGGGCAACATCGTCGAACTCGGCAACATCCAGGATCAGAGCTAGCGGAACCCGGTTCGGGGGGCGAGTCGCAGGGTCGGCTCGCCCCCCGAACGTCATGAGGTACTAGGTTTCCGGCTGGGCGCACTGGGCGCCCGGCTCGATAGAGTCCCTGTCGCCAAGCCGCTCGATCGGTACCTGGGAGGATCAGCGTTGACGGAGAGTTGGATCCAACAACTTCCCCAAAATCTGATTCTCGGCCTCGAGCAAGGCTCGATCTACGCCTTGATCGCGCTCGGCTACACCCTCGTATACGGCGTGCTCCAGTTGATCAACTTCGCGCACAGCGAAGTGTTCATGTTCGGCGCCTTCGGCAGCTACCTCGTCGTCAACGCGATCATCGGCAACCGCCACCTGACCGGCGCCTCAGTGCCGCTGACCCTGCTCGCCGGGCTGATCAGCGGGATCCTCACCAGTGCTGCCATCGCCTGGCTGTTGGAGAAGACCGCCTACAAACCACTGCGAAAACGCGGCGCGCCCAAGCTGGCGTTCCTGATCAGCGCGATCGGCGCTTCCTTCTTCCTGTCCAATCTCGCCGGGAAGTTGTTCAACCGATTGCAGGTCAACGCGTTTCCGGGGACGACCGGTGGTGAGCCGACGTACTTCAATCTCAGTCACAACCTGATCGACCACAAGTACTTCAAGTTGCAGACCATCGAGGTCCTGATCATCTCGGTGACCATCGTCGTCATGGTCGGGCTCGACTGGATGGTGAGCCACACCAAGATGGGGCGAGGGATTCGGGCGGTCGCTGAGGACGCGCCGACCGCCGCCCTGATGGGCATCGACATCGACCAGACGATCTCGCGGACCTTCCTCATCGGCGGCGCCCTGGCCGGCGTCGCCGGCTTCCTGTTCGGCGCTGCCTTCGGAGTCAGCTACATCATGGGCTTCACTCCCGGCGTCAAAGCGTTTGCTGCCGCCGTGCTTGGCGGCATTGGCAACGTGCGGGGCGCGATGCTCGGGGGGCTGCTGCTCGGTGAGGCCGAGGTGCTGATCACCGCGTTCAACCAGGTGGGCGCCCAGTGGACCAACGTGGTCAGCTTCGTCGTGCTCGTTCTCGTGCTGATCATTCGCCCGACCGGGATCCTCGGTGAACGCCTTGGGCGGTCGGCATGAAGGACCTCATCGAAACGGCGTGGCTGCGCCGACTGGTCGCTTGCCTGTTCGGCGGCTTTGTCTTGGCGCTGATGGTCGGAAATCAGGAGGGCAGCCAGAACGACTTCGGTGAGTCGTTCAATCGGGCCACGACGATCGGCCGGCTGAGCGTGTTCTTGCTGATCGGGTTTCTCCTCTTCCTTGCGCTGACGTTCTGGCCGCTGATCAAGCCCTACCTCAACCGGCCGGGTGCCTCGACGATCGCGATCGGGCTTGTTCTGGTGATCGTCGGGATGACGCTTCTCCGCTGGTACGACCCGGTCGGAAAGTTCAGCACCGTCTCCTCCGCGGTCAGCCACTCCCACGGCGTCCCTCCGCTCGCGCGGTTCTTCTTCAGCCCGGTCGGGTGGGTGCTCGCGCTCGTCGGCCTGGTGCTCAGCGGGGTCGCAGTCGCGACCCGGCGGCTCGCGCTGTGCTACCTGACCATCGGTTACGGCGTGGTGGTCGCGATCATCGTGTTCGTCGCTCACGCCCAACTGGTCAACTTCGCCAACGGTGGTCCGGACCACACGCTCGGGGTCTTCGTCACGTGCATCGGCTATCTGACCTTCGCGCTCGGCGGGTTGGTTGCCGCGCGGTCGACGCAGGTCGAGGTCGCCGATCCGATCCGGGCGGTCGAACGCGCGCTGGCCTGGCGACCCGGCTTCCCGCTCGCGGCCTTGGGCGTCGTGGTCGGGCTCTTCGGGTTCCTCGAAGCGGCCTGGTTCGCGCCGCTCCAGATCAACGCCGGCTACCACCGGACGGGCACCGACTTCAAGGGACACGGGCTCGCCGCGATCGCGATGTCCTACTTCGAGTGGCTCGGCATCGTGCTGTTCGTGCTGGCCGTGGTCCCCGCCGTGGTGGCGACACTCCTGCGCTCGGCCGCGCTCGGATACGTCGCGGTGGTGCTGGGGGCCGCTGGGTTGGTCACCACCTTCATCACCCTCGATCGCCTGACCGAGCGAGGTGCCCTCGTCGCCTCGGAGTATGGCGCCACGTGGGACAACCTGGGCGCAGGCGGTTGGCTCGCCTGTCTCGCGTTCTCCTTCCTGGCGGCTGCCGGACTCCTCGCGGCCAGGGGGACTCGCGAGCGGGCGCCGACGGACGAGGTCGTCTCCAGCGATCAGGTGATCGGGGTCGGTGCGGTCAGCGGGACAGCGATCAGCGGCACGCTCATCGCCATCTCGATCGCGATCGTGCTGTTCTACCCGCCGACATTGCCGCTGGACTGGCAAAACGTGGTCGTCACCCAGATCGCCGCCTATCTCTTGCTGGCGGTCGGTCTCAACGTGGTGGTCGGCTGGGCGGGGCTGCTCGACCTCGGCTACATCGCCTTCTACGGCATCGGGTCCTACACCGCCGCCTACTTCACCGGCGCGTTGCCGCTGAAGCCGCCGCACTGGCTGATCCTGAGCCCGCTGTGGGCCATCCCGTTTGCCATCGCCGCCTGCCTGCTTGCTGGAGTGATCCTCGGCGCTCCGACCCTCCGGCTGCGTGGGGACTACCTCGCCATCGTGACCCTCGGTTTCGGCGAGATCATCCAGCTGATCGCGATCAACAACCCGGGCAACCTCACCGGCGGCCCGATCGGGCCGAACGTTCCCCACCCGCGGGTTCATGTCGGCCCGTTGAAGATCACCTGGGGGCTGGACAACCTCCCTTACTGGTACTTGCTGATCGTCTTATTGGGCATCGTGATCGTGCTGTTCCATCGGCTCGAAGGGTCGCGAACGGGCCGGGCATGGGCCGCGATTCGCGAGGACGAGGTGGCGGCGCAGGCGACCGGAATCAAGACCACGAAGTACAAGCTGCTCGCGTTCTCGATCGGGGCGTCGACGTCCGGAGTCGCCGGCGTCTTCTTCGGCACCCAAATCGGCTACTTCGACCCGACCCAGTTCACCCTCCAGAACTCCATCCTGATCGTCGCCTACGTCGTCTTCGGCGGGATGGGATCGCTTCAGGGCGCACTTGCCGGTGCCGCAGTGCTGACGTGGTTGCCGTACTTCCTTCAGTCGCAGGTCCCACTGCCGGACAGCCAGATGTGGATCGGTGCGCTGATCATGATCATGATGATCTTCCGGCCCGCCGGTCTGATCCCGGCCAAGCGTCGGCGGGCCGAGCTCGCCGGCCTGGACCGGCCGGCTTCGGCCGAGGTCACCGCGGTACCGGCGGCGGAGGGAATGTGATGGCTCGTGCCCCCGGTGACGGCGCCGGCACCGCCACGGACGCCGGGATCGTTTTCGACGTCCGCAACGTCACCCTTCGCTTCGGCGGCGTCGTGAGCCTGCACGACGTGTCGATGCAGATGCGCCGAGGCGAGATCCTCGCCGTGATCGGACCCAACGGTGCCGGCAAGACCTCGCTGTTCAACTCGCTCACCGGCGTGTACGCCCCCCAGGCCGGCACGATCACCTTCACCCGCCCGGACGGCGAGCAGTTCGGTGTCATCGGCAAGAAGACCCACGTCATCAACCACCTCGGCGTGGCCCGAACCTTCCAGAACATCCGCCTGTTCCCGGCGCTGACCGCGCTCGAGAACGTCAAGGTCGGGGTCGAGACCCGGCAGCGGTCCGGCGCGGTCGCAGCGATGTTCGGGATGCCGTGGCAGCGGCGCGAGGAAAAGATGAGCACGGCAACGGCTTTCGATTTGCTGACCAGCGTCGGTCTGCACTCCCGAGCCAACGATCTCGCGGGCTCGCTCGCCTACGGTGAGCAGCGCCGGCTGGAAATCGCCCGCGCCCTCGGCACCGAACCCAGCGTCCTGCTGCTCGACGAGCCGGCAGCGGGGACGACCCCGGTCGAGAAGCGGGAGCTTGCCGAGTTGATCCGGCGGATCAACACCGAGCGGGGTGTGAGCGTCCTGCTGATCGAGCACGACATGAAGCTCGTCATGTCGGTCGCTCATCGGATCATCGTGTTGAACTTCGGCGAGAAGATCGCCGAAGGCGATCCGCCCGACATTCAGCGCGATCCGGTCGTCATCGCGGCGTACCTCGGTACTCCCGAGGCGGGTTCGGACGACGGCGGCGCAGCCTCGGCTGCAGCGGCGGAGGTCTCCGGCCCGCCATCGGGCGCGACCGCCGCGGTCACCGAACCACTCGGGCGGGAGGAGCCGAGCGCTGGCGAGCCCGACGACGCCGTGGCGATGCTCGGCGTCGATGCGATCGAGGTCAAGTACGGCGCGATCCGTGCGCTCAAGGAGGTCACCTTCGAGGTTCGGGAGGGGGAGATCGTCGCCCTTCTCGGTGCGAACGGAGCGGGCAAGACCACTACCCAACGCACCGTGTCGGGGATGTTGCGACCGACTCAAGGCTCGATCACCTATGAGGGTGTCCGGATCGACGGGCTCCCTGCCCACGAGCTGATCGGACTCGGCATCTGCCATGTTCCGGAGGGCCGGCACGTCTTCCCGCGGATGACGGTCGCAGAAAACCTCGAGATGGGGGCGTACCGGTTCAAGCGGACCGACCAGGACGACCTCGAGCGGGTGCTCACCTTGTTCCCGAGGATCAAGGAGCGGATGAAGCAGGTCGGTGGCACGCTGTCCGGCGGTGAGCAACAGATGCTCGCGATCGCGCGCGCGCTCATGGGCAAGCCGCGTCTCCTGCTCCTCGACGAGCCCTCCATGGGCCTTGCCCCCATGATCGTCGGTCAGATCTTCGAGATCATCGAGGAGATCAACCGGACGGGCGTGACGGTGCTGCTGGTCGAGCAGAACGCGGCCCAGGCGTTGTCCCTCGCCGATCGGGGGTACGTCCTCGAGACCGGCGAGATCGTCCTGACCGGGACCGGGCGGGAACTGCTCGCCGACGACCGGGTGCGGGCGGCGTACCTCGGCGAGGAGATCGCGTCCTGAACTGACGCAGCGGCTCGCGGCGAGTTCGGCAAGAGGGGAGCCCGGCACCTTTGGTACCGTCCGCGCCTTCCCCGTGCGCGGACGTTGTCTACTCGGTGCCGGGCTGCGGCACCAAAAATAGTCACCTCCCATCCCGTCGGTCAACGCGGGGTCGTCCGCAGGTACAAAGACGTCGTTAAATCTTGCGCAGGTGGCTGACTGAAGGTGCATTCAGCGCTAGGGTTCGGCCGCGACACGTGACCGACCGGCACCACCACGGCGTGCGGGCTCCTGGTCCGCTGGACCTGATCGGGATCAAGGAGGCTCTGGTTGTCACGACCTCTCGTGGTCACGCGGACCGCTGTGGAGGACGACCTCGCCGCGCTGGTGAATCTCGCCGGTGAGCTCAGCGAACTCGGAGGTCGCGCCGAGCGCGCGGTGAATCCGCTCGGAGCCGGAGAAGGCCCGGAGCGTCTGCTCGCGGTCCTGAGCGAACCGAACTGCCGGGTTGTGGTTGCGCTCGAGGGTGAGGTGCCGGTGGGGTTCGCGCTATTGAAGATCCACGCGCCCGACCCGTTGTCGGACGCGCAGATTGTCGACGTCACCCACCTGTTCGTGGACCGAGCGCGCCGCCATCGCGGGGTCGGCCACGCTTTGATGGCGGCCGCGGCCGACTTCGCCGGCGAGCGCCGCGTTGACCATGTTGCGGTGAGCGCCTATCCCTCGCTTCGGGACACCATCCGATTCTTCGCCCGGCTCGGCTTCGCGCCCATGACCGTTCGCCGGGTCGCCCCGGTATCGGTCTTGCGACGTCGGGTCAGCGTGGAACCCGGGGGACAGGCCGCCCGCCGCCGGCGCGCCCGGCTGTTGCGCCCGGCGCCGCCCGCGCCGAAGCATCCCGGCCCCGTCGAGGCCGTCGATCAATAGCGGCGGTTGCCGTCAGCGGGGGTCGCGCAACAAGGCGGTGAGTCGCGCGGTGCAGACCCGCCGATCCTGCTCGTCGGTGATGACCACCTCGTAAGTGGTCATCGTCCGGCCGAGGTGCAGCGGTCGGGCAACTCCGGTGACGTAGCCCTCGGTCACCCCGCGGTGGTGGGTCGCGTTGATGTCGACACCGACCGCGATTTTGTCCGGGCCGCCGTGCAGCGCCGCGCCCATCGACCCGAGGGTCTCGGCCAGGACGCAGGACGCGCCGCCGTGCAACAGGCCGTAGGGCTGCTGGTTGCCGGCGACGGGCATTCGAGCGACGATCCGATCAACGGTGTACTCGAGGAACTCGATTCCCATCCGGTCGCCGAGCGCGCCGCCGAGATCGAGATCTTTCGGGTCATCTGTCACAGCCCGACACTACGATGCGGCCATGGCAGTCGCGACGAAGGCCAGCCCGACTGATCGGCCCCGGCTGCTGCTTCTCGACGGACATTCGCTGGCCTATCGTGCGTTCTTTGCGCTGCCCGTGGAGAACTTCTCGACGACGACCGGGCAGCCGACGAACGCCGTCTACGGCTTCACTTCGATGTTGATCAACGTGTTGCGGGATGAGGCGCCTACTCACGTTGCGGTTGCTTTCGATGTCGGCCGGCACACGTTCCGCACCGACGCGTACGCCGAGTACAAGGCGACCCGCAAGGAGACCCCGACCGACTTTCGCGGTCAGGTCGAGCTGATCCGCGAGGTTCTGGTCGCGCTCTCGGTGCCCTCGATGCAGGCCGAAGGTTATGAGGCGGACGACGTCATCGCGACCCTCACGACGCAGGCCGAGGACCTCGGCATGGACGTCCTCATCGTCACCGGTGATCGCGACGCTCTCCAGCTCGTCAACGACCGCGTCACGGTGTTGATGACTCGGCGGGGCATCAGCGAAATGACTCGCTTCACCCCCGAGGAGGTGCTGGATAAATACGGTCTGACCCCCGCGCAATACCCCGACTTTGCGGCCCTGCGCGGCGACCCGAGCGACAACCTCCCGTCGATTCCAGGGGTGGGGGAGAAGACGGCGGCGAAGTGGGTTCGCGAGTTCGACTCCCTGGCCGGGCTCGTCGACCATGTCGACCAGGTTCCGGGCAAGGCCGGTGATGCGTTGCGTGCGCATCTTGCCGACGTGCTTCGCAACCGCCGGCTCACCGAGCTTCGGCGGGACGTTCCGCTCGCGCAGGGCCCCGACGATCTCGCGCTCCAACCTTGGGATCGTGACGCGCTGAACACACTGTTCGACACCTTGCAGTTCAAGGTGCTGCGCGAACGGCTGTACTCCACGTTCTCGGTCTCCGAGCCTGAGGCTGCGGACCAAGGGTTTGTGCTGGACGGCACCGTGCTTTCACCGGGCGACGTTGCGCAGTGGCTGGATGAGCATGCGGCCTCCACCGGTCTGCACGGCTTGTCCTTCCTCGGGACCTGGGGACGTGGCACCGGCAACCTCACCGGCATCGCGATTGCCGCTGCGGACGACGCCGCGGCCTACCTCGATCCCGAGCAACTCACCGCAGAGGACGAGCAGGCGCTGGCTGCCTGGCTCAGCGACTCGGAGCGCCGCAAGGCCGCCCACGACGTGAAGGGTCCGCTCCTCGCGATCGAGGCCCGCGGCTGGACCCTCGAAGGTCTCGCCACCGACACCGCGCTCGCCGCCTACATCGCGCTTCCGGGGCAGCGCTCGTTCGATTTGGGCGATCTCGCGGTGCGCTACCTGAACCGTGAGTTGCGCGCGGAGCCGGGCACGGACGGACAACTCTCCCTGGACGGATCCCTCGAGGAGGACGCGGCCAACGTCGAAATGCTGCGCGCCCGGGCGGTCGTCGATCTCGCGAGCGCGCTCGGCGATGTACTGGAGGAGCGGGGCGGAGCGCGGCTGCTCACCGATCTCGAGCTGCCGCTGACAATCCTGCTGGCTGCCATGGAGCGGGTGGGGATCGCGGCCGACCTTGATTGGCTCGCCGAGCTCGAGGCGAGGTTCGCGGGAGAGGTCAAGCAAGCGGCTGATCAGGCGTACGCGAGCATCGGTCACGAGGTCAACCTGGGTTCACCGAAACAGCTGCAACAGGTCCTCTTCGAGGAGTTGGGCTTGCCGAAGACGAAGCGGATCAAGACCGGCTACACGACCGACGCCGAAGCGCTTCAGGACCTCTATGCGAAGACCGAGCACCCGTTCCTCGAGCATCTGTTGCGGCACCGGGACGTGGCTCGGCTGAAGACCGTCGTCGACTCGCTGATGCCGATGGTCGACGACGCCAACCGCGTGCACACCTACTACAACCAGCTCGTCGCGGCCACCGGCCGCCTGTCAAGCACCGACCCGAACCTCCAGAACATCCCGGTCCGCACGCTCGAGGGACGCGAGATCCGCAAGGCCTTCGTCGTCGGTGCGGGTTACGAGTGCCTGATGACGGCGGACTACTCGCAGATCGAGATGCGGATCATGGCGCATCTGTCTCGCGATGCCGGCCTGATCGAGGCGTTCACCTCCGGCGAAGACCTCCACACCTATGTTGCGGCCACCGCGTTCGGCATCCCGGTCGAGGAGGTGGAGGTCGAGCAACGCCGCCGGATCAAGGCGATGTCCTACGGACTCGCCTATGGGCTCTCGGCGTACGGGCTCTCCCAGCAGCTCGGGATCACCCCCGACGAGGCCCGCGAGCAAATGGATGCCTACTTCGCTCGCTTCGGCGGCGTGCGGGACTACCTGACCGGCGTTGTCGCCCAGGCTCGCCAGGACGGCTACACCGAGACGATCCTGGGCCGGCGGCGTTACCTTCCCGACCTCACCAGCGACAACGGACAGCGGCGCCAGATGGCCGAACGGATGGCGCTCAACGCTCCGATCCAGGGGTCGGCCGCGGACATCATCAAGGTCGCGATGCTGGGGGTCGAGCGCGCGCTGCGCGCGGCGAGCCTCGAGTCGCGACTGTTGCTTCAGGTGCACGACGAGCTCGTCCTCGAGATCGCGCCGGGCGAGCGTGAGACGGTCGAGGCGCTCGTGCGCACGGAGATGGGCGCGGCGTACCCGCTGGACGTTCCGCTCGATGTGAGCATCGGGGTCGGCGACAACTGGGACGCCGCCGCCCACTAGGCCCCAACCGCGTCACGCCAGTGGGTCAGGGGCGGTGAGTCACGAAGATGGCCGTTCCGGGGATGATCCGTCCGCGCAGTGGGCTCCACTGGCCCCAGAGCCGGTCGTGGTCGGCCGGCCACTCGGGCTCGACCACGGCATCGATGACCAGCCCCGCATCCACGATCTCCCTGACCCGATCGCCGAGCGTGCGATGGTGCTCGACGTAGGTGGCCGACCCGTGCTCGTCCTGCTCGACGTAGGGCCGACGATCGAAGTACGACGTCCGGGCAACCAGACCGTCAGGCCCGGGATCGTCGGCAAAGCACCAGCGGATCGGATGCGTCACCGCGAACACCCACCGCGCACCCGACCGGAGGACCCGGGACACCTCGCGCATGACGGCGGCGGAGTCTGCGACGAACGGGACGGCACCGAACGCCGAACAGGCCAAGTCGAAGGACTCGTTCGCGAACGGCAGTCGTTGCGCATCGGCCATAACCAGCGGTACCCGCACGCCGGTGCGAGTCGCGAGGTCGTGGGCGAACCGGAGCTGGGCTGCGGATACGTCGAGCGCCACCGGGTGGGCCCCCGCGTCGGCCAGCCATCGGCTGCACTGAGCGGCACCGGCGCCCACCTCGAGGACACGACGTCCGCGTACCTCGCCGAGCAGGTGGGCGTCCGCCTCCCGCAGACCTTCGGGACACCACATGAAATCCCGGTCGCCGAGGAAGGCCCCGTGCTCGCCCTGGTAGTCCGCCGCGGAGGCGTCCCACCACTGGCGCGACGCGCGCAGGCTCTCCTGCGCGCCAAGCTCCCGCCGCGCCGGCCGGATGACCGTCGCGTCATCCTCGCTCACGATTCTCGCCGTTCGACTATGGCCTGCACGATCACTAGACTGCCTGGTCGCACCGCGGATCTCGTGGTGCCCTGCTCTGCGAATCCGCAGTGCTCCCCGACAACTGTCCACCTCCGGAGTCCCTACTACATGACCGCCGCCGTTACCGACCCGACCACGAAGACCTACGCACAGGTTGCCATCAACGACATTGGCACCGCAGATGACTTCCTTGCCGCCATCGAAGGCACCATCAAGGAGTTCAACGACGGCGACATCGTCGAGGGCACGATTGTTCGCGTTGACCGCGACGAGGTTCTGCTCGACATCGGTTACAAGACCGAGGGTGTGATCCCGAGCCGCGAGCTGTCCATCAAGCACGACGTCGACCCCAACGAGGTCGTCACCGTCGGCGACGAGGTCGAGGCCCTTGTCCTTCAGAAGGAGGACAAGGAGGGCCGACTGATCCTGTCCAAGAAGCGGGCGCAGTACGAGCGGGCGTGGGGGACGATCGAGCAGATCAAGGACGAGGACGGGATTGTCACCGGGACCGTCATCGAGGTCGTCAAGGGTGGGCTGATCCTCGACATCGGCTTGCGCGGCTTCCTGCCGGCGTCGCTGGTGGAGATGCGGCGGGTTCGCGATCTCCAGCCCTACGTCGGCAAGGAGCTCGAGGCCAAGATCATCGAGCTCGACAAGAACCGCAACAACGTCGTGCTGTCCCGGCGCGCCTGGCTCGAGCAGACCCAAAGCGAGGTCCGGCAAAACTTCCTCACCCAGCTCCTCAAGGGACAGGTCCGCAAGGGAGTCGTGTCCTCGATCGTCAACTTCGGCGCCTTCGTCGACCTCGGTGGGGTGGACGGCTTGGTACACGTCTCCGAGCTGTCCTGGAAGCACATCGACCACCCGAGCGAGGTCGTCGAGGTGGGTCAAGAGGTCACCGTCGAGGTGCTCGACGTCGACATGGACCGCGAGCGAGTGTCGCTGTCGCTGAAGGCAACCCAGGAAGACCCGTGGCAGGCGTTCGCCCGTACGCACGCGATCGGCCAGGTTGTCCCCGGCCGGGTTACCAAGCTCGTGCCGTTCGGCGCCTTCGTCCGCGTGGCGGAGGGGATCGAAGGACTCGTCCACATCTCCGAGCTCGCTGAGCGCCACGTCGAGATTCCCGAGCAGGTCGTCAACGTCGGCGACGAGATCTACGTCAAGGTGATCGACATCGACCTCGAGCGTCGGCGGATCTCGCTCTCGCTCAAGCAGGCCAACGAAGGCACCGTCGGCGAAGCGGTCGCGGAGCACTTCGACCCCACCCAGTACGGCATGCCGGCCCAGTACGACGAGGCGGGCAACTACATCTACCCCGAGGGCTTCGATTCCGACACGAACGAGTGGAAGCCGGGATACGAGGCTCAGCAGGCCGAGTGGGAGGCGCAGTACGCCAAAGCGCACGAGCGCTGGGAGGCCCACCAGAAGCAGATGGCCTCAGCTCAGGCCGCAGACGCCGAGGCTGCCGAGACCACGTCGTACACCTCCGAGCCGGAGGCCGAAGGCGAGCAGCCCAACGGCGGGACGCTCGCGAGCGACGAAGCTCTTGCCGAGCTCCGTCGCAAGCTCACCGGCGGCGAAGGCGAGGACGCGCCAGACGCGGCGGAGTCTCCGGCAGACCCCGATCCTGACGCCGCGAGCGAGTAGTCAGCTGCTCAACGTCGGGCTGACCGGCGGGATCGGCGCCGGCAAGAGCGAGGTCACCAAGCGGTTCGCTGCTCGCGGCGCGACGGTCATCGACGGGGACGCGATCGCGCGTGAGGTGGTGGCGATCGGCACGCCCGGTCTCGAGGCCGTGATCGCGGAGTTCGGCGAGCGCATGCGCGGCCCGGACGGAGGGCTTGACCGCCCGCGGTTGGCCTCGGTCGTGTTCGCCGATGAGGCCGCGCGCCGCCGACTCAACGCGATCGTGCACCCGTTGATCGCCGCGCGGATCGCCGAGCTGCGGCAAGCTGCGATGGCAACCGACCCGGACGGGATCGTCATCCACGACTCACCCCTGCTGGTCGAGACCGACGCGATGGACGACTACGACGTGGTCGTGGTCGTCGACGCATCGGACGCCGCACGCCTCGACCGGCTGGTCCGAGTCCGAGGAATGACCGCTGACGACGCCCGGGCTCGGATGTCGGCCCAGGCGACGCGGGAACAGCGTCTCGCGGTCGCTGATTTGGTTGTCGTGAACGATGCCGACCTCGGCGCGCTCGACGCTGCCGTTGACGAGATCTGGACCACACTCCGGTCGATGCAGTCCGGCGCCCGCCGCACCCCAGACACACAAACGGGTCGCAAGTGACGCCGATCGCCCGATAACCGCGGCGCATCGCCTCCTGAGCACCGGTTGTGTGTCTGGGGTGACCGGCGCGGGTTGGGAAGTGTCGGTACGACGGCGTACGTTCTGTGGTTGTGAGCCCCGCGACCTCGATTCGGCCCAAGGTGGCCCCGTTCCTCGTCGAATCCGACTTCGAGCCATCCGGTGACCAGCCGGCCGCGATCGCCGAGCTCGCTCGCCGGATCGAGACCGGGGCGAAGGACGTTGTTCTGCTCGGCGCCACCGGGACCGGCAAGTCGGCTACCACGGCCTGGCTGATCGAAAAGCTCCAGCGCCCGACGTTGGTGATGGCCCCCAACAAAACGCTCGCCGCCCAGCTTGCGAACGAGTTCCGCGAGCTCCTCCCGCGCAACGCGGTGGAGTATTTCGTCTCGTACTACGACTACTACCAGCCCGAGGCGTACGTCCCACAAACCGACACCTACATCGAGAAGGACTCCTCGATCAACGAGGAGGTCGAACGTCTACGGCACTCGGCAACAATGAGCTTGCTCACCCGTCGCGACGTAGTCGTGGTCGCGAGCGTCTCCTGCATCTATGGCCTGGGAACGCCTCAGGAGTACGTCGACCGATGCGTGCAGCTCGATGTCGGGCAGACGATCGAGCGGGACCTGATCTTGCGCCGTCTTGTCGACATCCAGTACACCCGCAACGATCTGGCGTTCACCCGCGGCACGTTCCGGGTGCGCGGTGACACGATCGAGGTGTTCCCGGTCTACCAGGAGCTCGCGACCCGGATCGAGATGTTCGGCGACGAGGTCGAGCGGATCTCGGTGCTTCATCCACTGACTGGCGAAGTCATCGCCGAGGACACGACCGCCCTCGTGTTTCCCGCGACGCACTATGTCGCCGGCCCGGAGCGCATGGAGCGGGCCATCACCGGCATTGAGGCCGAGCTTGAAGAACGACTCGAGGAGCTGAAGTCCCAGAACAAGCTGCTCGAGGCACAACGGCTTCAGATGCGAACGACGTACGACGTCGAGATGATGCGCCAGGTCGGCTTCTGCTCCGGGATCGAGAACTACTCCCGCCACATCGACGGCCGCGGCAAGGGGACTCCGCCGCACACCCTCCTTGACTACTTCCCGGACGACTTTCTGCTGGTCATCGACGAGTCGCACGTGACCGTGCCCCAGATCGGTGGCATGTACGAAGGCGACATGAGCCGCAAGCGCACGCTGGTGGACCACGGCTTCCGGTTGCCGAGTGCCATGGACAACCGTCCGCTGCGCTGGGAGGAGTTCCTCGAACGGATCGGGCAGACCGTGTACCTGTCGGCGACTCCCGGGCCGTACGAGATGGGCCGGGTCCACGCCGACGTGGTCGAGCAGGTCATCCGGCCGACCGGGCTGGTCGATCCGCTCGTCGTGATCAAACCGCCCAAGGGCCAGATCGATGACCTCATGCACGAAATCCGGCTACGCGCCGAGCGGGACGAGCGCGTGCTCGTGACGACTCTGACCAAGAAGATGGCAGAGGACCTGACCGACTACCTGCTCGACAACCAGGTCCGAGTGCGTTACTTGCACAGCGAGGTCGACACGCTCCGCCGCGTCGAACTGCTGCGCGAGCTCCGTAAGGGTGACTTCGACGTCTTGGTGGGGATCAACCTGCTCCGCGAGGGTCTCGATCTTCCCGAGGTCTCGCTCGTATCGATTCTCGACGCCGACAAGGAGGGGTTCCTGCGCAGTGGCACCTCGTTGATCCAGACGATCGGTCGCGCGGCTCGCCACGTCTCGGGCGAGGTGCACATGTACGCCGACTCGATCACGCCGTCGATGCAGAAGGCGATCGAGGAGACGAACCGGCGGCGCGAGAAGCAGATCGCCTACAACGCGGAGCTGGGCGTCGACCCGCGACCCCTGCAGAAGCGGATTGCCGACATTCTGGACGACATCGTCCGGGGTGAGGAGGACGAGCTGATCGGCGGCAGTGGCAGGGCGCAATCGCGGGGAAAGACGCCGGTTCCGGGGATGGCGAGCAAGAGCCCGTCGGCGGGGCAGCACGCCACCGAGCTCGCCGGGATGCCGAAGGCGGAGCTGGGTGCGCTCATCCAGCAGCTCCAGGACCAGATGCACGGTGCGGCCGCCGACCTGCACTTCGAGCTTGCCGCCCGGCTCCGCGACGAGGTCAACGAACTGAAGAAGGAGTTTCGCGCGATGCAGGCTGCGGGTGTCGAGTGACATGACCTCCTCACACCGCCGTCGACGGGAGGGCGCATGACCTCCGAGGAGGTGTTGCGCTATTGCCTCGCCAAGCCTGGCGCCGTCGAGGACGAACCGTGGGACGGTGACGTCGTCGCCAAGGTTGGCGGCAAGATCTTCAGCTTCAACGGCGCAACGAGCGTCGGGCTCAAGTGCGGTCGCGCCCGCGACGAGGCGGATGAGTTGTGCGCGCGGTACCCGGGGACGGTCGCGCCGATGGCCTACATCGGGCGCTTCGGCTGGAACACTGTCGCTCTCGGCGGAGACGTTCCCGACGAGGAGATCCGTGAGCTGGTCGACGCCTCGTACGACGCCGTCGTGGCGGGCCTTCCCCGACGCAAGCGTCCGGGCGGCTAGCTCATCACCGCCCGCGGGGCGGCTGGACCGAGCGACCCTCGGCGAGGGCGTTGGCCGCGGACTTCGTGGTGCTGGTTGAACGCCCGGAGCGTAGCGGGAGCTTCTCGGCGCTCGAGCGCCTGACGTTGATCCGGTGAGTGTCGAGGTAGCGAGTCGCCGGCACGGTCGTGCCGTGCTGGGTCGGCATCGCCTGGTTGACCGGGATCACCGGGGAGGCGCCGCCGGTCTGGAAGTCCTCCTGCGCACACTCGCCGGTCGGCGTCGATGGACCGATCGGCATGGCCGGCAGGCTCGGCGGTGCCGTGCTCGGCGTGTGACGCAAGAGCGAGTGCGTGAGCGCTCCGACCGTGTTGCGGCGCCACCGGCTGATGTTGTCGACCTCGATCCCGAACCGGTGCTCGAGAAACTTCAACTGCGAGGTGTGGTCAAAGGTGTGCGAGGAGATGTGCCCGCCGCGGCTGAACGGGGACACGACGAGCATCGGCACCCGGACGCCGAGCCCGAGTGGGCCGCGGATGCCGTCGGTCTCCGGGCTGATCTTCTTGGCGGTGAGCCACTCGCCCGCGGTGCCCTTCGGGGGGGTGGGAGGTGGGACGTGATCGAACCACCCGTCGTTCTCGTCGTAGGTGATGAACAGGGCGGTCTTCGCCCAGATGTGCGGGTGAGCGGTGAGCTGGCGAATGATCTCCTGGATGAACCAGGCGCCGCGGGATGGGTTCGCCGAAGGATGCTCGTCGAAACCGAGCGGTGGGATGATCCACGACACTTTCGGGAAGGTCCCGCCCTTCAGGTCCGCGATGAAGTCGTGCGGAAACGTCGGATTGAACGCCTTGCGGTAGAGCGCCGACGTCGGCTTTTTGAACGCCTTGAAGTACGGCAGGACGTGGTCGCTGAACACCATGATGGCCGGCTTTGAGGCGTCGTAGAAGGTGGGGTTGAAGGTCCAGAAGCTGGACAGGTCGGCGTACCGTCCGGTCGCTCCGGTCCACGAGGGGTGGTAGACCTTCCACGGCACGCCTTTGTCCTCGAGAAGCTCCTGCACGGTGGTCCACTCGCAACTCCACCGCACGTCGGGATTGGAGTTGGTGTCGGTGATCGGGCCGCCGTGAGTTCCCGCGGGGTCGATGGTTCCCGTGTAGGACATCACCCGATTGGGATGCGTCGGGCCGAGGATTGAGCAGTGGTAGTTGTCGCAGAGCGTGAACTGGTCGGCGAGTGCCCAGTGCAGAGGCAGGTCGTCGCGGGTGTAGTACCCCATCGTCATGCAGCCGTCGGGGTTGCCCTCGTTGGCGTCGGAGGTGTGCACCCGGACGAATCGATCCATCTTCCCGTGGTTCCAGCACTTGTGCATCGGACCCCAGTCGTGGGTCAGGTCATGGGTGCAGTCCTCGCCGGCATTGAGGTCGAGCCGGAAGGGCAGCAGCTTCCCGCTCGGTGACAGCGAGGTTCCCTTCGGGTAGTCCTGCGCGAACACGCCGAGTGAGTGCTTGGGGTGGTCGTCGAATCCGCGGCCGCGGGGGTAGGCGCCGAAGTAATGGTCGTAGGAGCGGTTCTCCATCATGAGGAACACGACGTGTTCGATCGCACCGATGTCGCTCCCGGCCGGCTTCGTCATCGCTGCGCGGGAGGCGAGCGTCCGGGCGCTGCGCGCGCTCGGCACGCGGGGCTCGGCCGCCGAGGAGGCCTCGAGTCCGGGGATGCCGAGGAACGCGGCCGCACCAACCGCGGAGATGCCGGCGATCAACTCGCGGCGGGACATGTTCTGCACCCGCCGCGCGAGCGCGTCGGTGAGCTCGCGATCTGTGTCCATGCCAGTGTCTCCTCGTCGAGTCATCCTGACCAGGTGGAGCGAGCTACCAGCCCCGGTCGCGCCACTCGGCGAGATGCGGGCGTTCCGCGCCCAGGGTGCTGTCGTTGCCGTGACCGGGGTAGAACCAGGTGTCGTCCGGGAGCGGGCCGAAGATCTTTGCCTCGAGATCGTCCATCAGCCTCAGGTGATCCTCGAGCGTCTCGGTCCGGCCGTGGCCGCCCGGAAAGAGGCAGTCGCCGGTGAACAGGTGCTTGCGGTCCGCCCCGTCGTACAGCAGGGAGATCGATCCCGGGGTGTGGCCGACGAGGTGCATGACCGAGAGTTCGCACGTGCCGACCCGGACGCTGTCGCCTTCGACGAGCGGTTCGTACGTGGTGATCGGCAGCGGGTCGGCGTCGAGGGGATGGACCGCGACCGGAGCGCCGGTTGCCGCGACGATTTCTGGGAGCGCGGCCCAGTGATCCGGGTGCTGGTGGGTGGTGACGATTCGCTCGAGGTGACGCCCGTCGAGCACACCCAGCAGTACGTCGGGGGAGTGGGCGGCATCGATCAACAGCACGTCCCCGGTCTCCTTGCACTCGAGGAAGTACACGTTGTTCTCCAGCGGGCCGACCTGCACCTTGTGCAGGATGAGACCGCCGAGATCGCGGCGCTGCGCAGCATCGCCGACCGAGATCACTCCGGTGTATTCCTCAGCCATATCTGGACCCTAGCAACGCCCAACTGTCTGTAACCGGGCGTTTCCGCGCTTCAAACGCCCGGTTACAGACAGTTGGGGAAAAAATGGGTGTCGGTCGGTCCACGTAGCATCGGCTGCGTCCGGGATCCGGGGCACACGAGCTCCGGGGTACACGAGCACTGAAGGCACACGTGGCAGATCGACTGATCGTTCGCGGCGCTCGCGAGCACAATCTTCGCGACGTCAATCTCGACCTGCCACGCGACGCCCTGATCGTGTTCACCGGGCTGTCGGGTAGCGGCAAGTCAAGCCTCGCGTTCGACACGATCTTTGCCGAGGGTCAGCGCAGGTACGTGGAGTCACTGTCTGCGTACGCTCGCCAGTTCCTCGGCCAGATGGACAAACCGGACGTCGACTCGATCGAGGGCCTGTCGCCGGCGATCTCGATCGACCA
>DATJWM010000034.1:0-2406 GCA_035501255.1 Mycobacteriales bacterium
CACGCGGCGCTCGGCCCAGATCATCAGGAGGGTGCTCAGCAACAAGAACACGAACACGACGAGACACTTGATGACGGTGATCCACCAGGGATCGTTGTTGAACGCGTCAAGATTCGTGCCACCGGGAACAGTCGTCGTCGAGGCGAGAAGGTGAATCACGACCCTGCCCTCCCCGCCGACAGGGTCACGACCGCGCCGCTGCTCGCTCCCAGCGAGTCGAGAACGTGCGACCCGGCTGAGTACGTCGGGAGCCACACCACGTCGTCGAGCATGTCGGTCACCTCGAGCGCAAGCGTGACCGACCCCCGTCCGGTCGACACGGTGACCGGCTGTCCCGTCGACGCACCGACTGCTGCGGCGGTTGCCGCCGACAACCGGACGACCGAGGGCTTGCGGGTCCCGGCGAGGTGCGGCTCATCCTCCTGGAGCGCGCCGTCGTCCAGCAACAGGTGCCAGGTGGACAAGACGGCCTCGCCCGCGCGTCGAGCGGGGGTCGGTGCCGCCGCTGCGGTCGGTGCCGCCGGTCGGTCGCCGGTCCAGTAACCGAGCTCGCCGATCTCGGCGTCGATCGCAGGAACGTGTGCCGTGCCCAACGCGACCCCGAGCTCCGCAGCGAGAGAGTGCAGGATCCGGTGGTCAGGGAGCGCTCCGGTCGACTCGAGCGTCTCGTCGAACGATCGCAGGCGGCCCTCCCAGTCGAGGTAGAGACCGGCCTTCTCCACCGCGGGCGCAACCGGAAAGACAACATCCGCGCGATCGGTCACGGCCGACTCGCGGATCTCGAAGCTGACGACGAACGGAGCGACCTCCAAGGCCTTCCTCGCAAGCGCCGGGTCCGGCAGGTCGTCCGGGTCGACCCCTGCGACCACCAGGGCAAGCGCGCCCGCCGCAGCCTCGGCCAGGATTGCGTTCGCGTCGCGCCCCGGTTCCGGCGGAACCGCCGCACCCCAGGCCGTCGCCAGCTGCGCGCGGGCGCTCGGGTCGCCAAGCGGGCGGCCGAACGGCAGCAAGGTGGGCAGGCAGCCGGCCTCGACCGCGGCCCGGTCGCCCGCTCGGCGCGGGATCCACGCCAGCTTGGCTCCGGTCGACTCGGCAAGTGCGACCGCCGCACTCAGGGCTCCGGCCGACTCCGCCACTCGCTCGCCGAGGAGAATCACGGCTCCGGCCCGACGCAGCGCGTCGCCGACCTCGGAACCGGCGGCGCCGCCCAGTGCCGACGCCTCCGCTCCGGGCACAGTGGCGATCAGGGTCCCGCCCAACTTGCGCAGTCCGTTCGAGGCAAGCGGGGCCACCCCGAACACCTGCTGACCGTGCCTTCTGGTGGCCTTGCGCAGCCGCAGGAAGACGATCGGCGACTCCTCTTCGGGCTCGAAACCGACCAAGAGGACGGTCGGGGCGGCCTCGAGGTCGGCGTACGTCGTCTCGAGGTAGCGACCAGCGACCCGACTGGCAAGAAACTCCGCCTCCTCCGCCGAATGCGGACGGGCCCGAAAGTCGATGTCGTTGGTGGCGAGCACGACCCGGGCGAACTTCGAGAACGCGTAGGCGTCTTCGACCGTGAGGCGGCCGCCGGTCAGCACCCCGGTGCGCCCGCGGTGGGCGTCAAGGCCGCGAGCAGCCCGTGCGAGCGCCTCGCTCCACGAGGCCTCGACGAGGTAGCCGTCGGCATCGCGAACGAGCGGCGTGGTCAGACGCTTCGCCGACACGGTGTAGCCGAAGCCCCAGCGGCCCTTGTCGCAGTTCCACTCCTCGTTGACCTCGGGGTCGGCACCCGCGAGGCGACGTAGCACCTTCCCGCGACGCCAGTCGGTGCGCTGCTGACACCCGGACGCGCAGTGCTCACAGATCGAGGCGGTCGACACCAGGTCGAACGGCCGAGCTCGGAAGCGATACTGCGCACCGGTCAGCGCGCCGACCGGACAGATCTGCACCGTGTTGCCCGAGAAGTACGACGAGAACGGCTCGGATTCGAAGATTGCGACCTGCTCGAGCGCGCCCCGCTCGAACAACTCGATGAACGGGTCCCCGGCAACCTGCTGGGAGAACCGAGTACATCGGGCGCACAACACGCAGCGCTCACGGTCGAGCAGGACCTGCGAGGAGATCTCGATCGGCTTGTCGTAGACCCGCTTGGTGTCCTTGAACCGGCTTTCCGCGGCTCCGTTCGACAGCGTCTGGTTCTGAAGCGGGCACTCACCGCCCTTGTCACAGACCGGGCAGTCGAGCGGATGGTTGAGGAGCAGGAACTCAAGGTTGCCCCGCTGTGCTTTGTCCGCCACCGGCGAGGTCAGCTGCGTGCGGATCACCATGCCTTCGGTGACGGTGACGGTGCACGATGCGAGCGGTTTGCGCTGGCCCTCAACCTCGACGATGCACTGCCGGCAGGCGCCGACGGGATCCAGCAGC
>DATJWM010000035.1:0-4888 GCA_035501255.1 Mycobacteriales bacterium
CACGCAGGCGTTCGCCCTGTTCGACGCGAACGCGGGCAACCTCCGGCTGATCACCCATTTCCTCGACATCGACCGCGCGCAGTCGGTCTCCCAGGTGCTGTCGATCCTGAAGAAGTACGAGGGACTGCCATGGGTCAACACGATCGCCGCGGATCGGTCCGGCCACGCGCTGTACGCCGACATCGGGTCCATCCCTAACGTGTCGAACAAACAGGCCAAACGCTGCGACACCCCGCTCGGTGACATCGCGTTCTACGAGGCCGGCCTGCCGATTCTCGACGGTTCCCGGTCGTCGTGCGCGCCGGCGACGAGCCCGCACGCTGCCGCACCGGGAATCTTCCCGCCCGCCAAACTGCCCTACCTCGAGCGATCGGACTACGTCACCAACTCCAATGACAGCTACTGGCTGTCAAACCCGAAACATCCCCTGACCGGCTTCGCCCGGATCATCGGTACCGAACGCACGCAACGCTCGCTGCGAACTCGCAGCGGGCTGGCGATGGTCGAGCGTCGCCTCGCCGGCACTGACGGCGAAGGCAAGCCGGGGTTCACCCGAGCGCTGATGCAACGGCTGGAGTACAGCGACATCCAGTACGGCGCGACCCTCGCCAAGAAGGCCACCGTCGCAATGTGCACGGGCTTCCCGGGCGGGATGGCACCGGTCACCGGCGGGTCGACCGTAGCGGTCGGGACCAGTTGTCAGGTTCTCGCCGACTGGAACGGTCGGGAGAACCCGAGTGCCCGGGGTGCGGTGCTCTGGCGGGCGTTCTGGGAGCGTGCGCTGGACGCTTCGGGCTCGTTGTGGAAGGTGCGGTTCACGGCTTCGAAAGCGGCTAGCACGCCGAACACCTTGAACACCGCGAACGTGCACGTCCAGAGGGCGTTCGGTGATGCACTCCTCGCCATGACCTCAGCCGGTCTCGCCGACAACGTCAAACTCGCGACGGTGCAGTACGTGGTCCGCAACGGCACGCACATCCCGTTGCCCGGTGGTCCGGGCGATCCGGACGGCGACTTCAACGCGATCTATCAGAACGTGTTCGACTCCTCCGCGCGCGGGCAGGACCCCTCGATCGGGTCCTCCTACATTCAGGTCGTCACCTGGCACTCCGCACACGGATGCCCGGACGTGCGCACCATCTTGACCTACTCGGAGTCAGCCAATCCGCGCTCGCCGTACTACGACGACCAGACGAAACTGTTCTCCAAGCGCAAGTGGATCCACGAGCGTTTCTGCGCCTCGGCCGTCTCCGCGCACACGACCTCGACGGTGACACTGCGCGGGAACTGACCGACCGATCAGGTCGGGATCCAGGACACCCGCCCGGCCAGCTCGGCGTACCCGATGAAGGCCACCGCATCCATCAGCGTGTGCGCGATCAGCAACGGCATGACCCGGCCGCGACGCTGGAAGATCCGCCCGAAGATCAGACCCATGATCGCGTTGCCGACGAAGCCGCCGATGCCCTGGTACAGGTGGTAGCTGCCCCGCAGCGTCGCGCTCGTGGCGAGCGCCTTGTTATCGCTCCACCCCAACTGGCGCAGGCGATGCAGGAGGTAGCCCAGCACGAGTACCTCCTCGAGCAACGCGTTCTGCAGCGCCGAGAACGACAACACCGGGATCCGCCACCACACCGCCGGAAGGCTCTCGGGTACGACGGTCAGGTTGGCACCACTGGCGTGCGCACCGAGATAGAGCGCTAACCCGGCCCCACCGATCACCGCGGCGATGACAGCACCCTCGAGGAGGTCCCGCTTTGGCCGGGTCGCGTCGACCCCGATCGTCGCCAAGCTCTCGCCGGATCGCGCGAGGAAGTGCGCGGCGAGGAACACCGGCACGAGCGCCAGCGCGAGGTTGAGCACCTGAAGAGACAGATCAAGCCACGGGCGCCCCGGCGCGCGTGAGGCGTTGAGCGTGGCGACCTGCGAGGTGAGCGACTGCCCGCTGGTCAAATCGCCGATGAGGTCGACGAGCGCACGCAGTCCCGAGGCGCCGAGAGACAGCGCGAACACCAGCACGATCTCGCTCGGAAACCACCGAGTGTCTGCCGACTCCTCGTGCTCGGCCCGGCTCACGGGCATCGGTCACCCGGCTCGCTCGTCGAGCGCCTGGCGAACGACCGCGTAGGCGAGCGACTCACCGAAGCCCTTGCGACCGAGCAGCGCGAGCAGGCGGCGGGTGGCGACCGGGCGGCTCACCCCGCCGAGCGCCGGTAACCGGCGGCGGACCAACCGTTGCGCGGCAGCCACTTCGTCGTCGGTCGTGACGGCGCCCAGCGCCTCCCGTGCCACGTCCTCCTCGACGCCCCGCCGGCGCAGTTCGTCGGCGAGGGCGCGTCGGGCGAGACCCTTGCCGTGATGGCGGCTGCCCACCCACGCCGCGGCGAAGGCAGCGTCGTCGATCAGCCCGACTTCGGCGAATCGGTCGAGCACCGCGGTCGCCGTCTCGTCGGGGACCCCTCGGCGAGCCATCGCCTCCGCTATCTCGGCGCGGGTGCGCGGTGAGTGTTCGAGAAGCCGGAGCCCGATGGTCCGCGCTGCCTCAGAGCTCGATGCTGCCTCAGAACTCGACAGGGATCGGCCCTGCGTCGGCGCTGAGGTCAGCGGTCAGGTCGATCGGAGCATCCGGATCCACCGCAAGGTTATCGGCAGGTGCGTCGACCCTGGGGCCGATGCCGATCTTCTCCTTGATCTTCTTCTCGATCTCGTTCGCGAGGTCGGGGTTGTCCCTGAGGAACGCCCGCGAGTTCTCCTTGCCTTGCCCGAGCTGGTCGGCTTCGTAGGTGTACCACGCGCCCGACTTGCGCACGATGCCGTGATCGACCCCCATGTCGATCAGGCTGCCCTCACGGCTGATGCCCTGACCCCACATGATGTCGAACTCGGCCTGCTTGAACGGCGGTGCGACCTTGTTCTTGACCACCTTCACCCGGGTCCGGCTGCCGACCGCGTCCTGACCGTCCTTGAGCGTCTCGATCCGGCGGACGTCGAGCCGAACCGATGCGTAGAACTTCAGCGCCTTGCCGCCCGTCGTCGTCTCGGGTGAGCCGAAGAACACGCCGATCTTCTCGCGCAGCTGGTTGATGAAAATCGCCGTCGTGCCGCTGGTGGCAAGCGCTCCGGTGATCTTGCGCAGCGCCTGGCTCATCAGCCGAGCCTGCAACCCGACATGGGAGTCGCCCATCTCGCCTTCGATCTCGGCCCGCGGGACAAGGGCGGCGACCGAGTCAATGACCAAGATGTCGATCGCACCCGAGCGGATCAGCATGTCCGCGATCTCCAGCGCCTGCTCACCGGTGTCCGGCTGGGAGACGAGGAGCTCGTCGATGTCGACGCCGAGGGCCTTGGCGTAGTCCGGGTCGAGTGCGTGCTCGGCGTCGATGAACGCCGCGATGCCCCCGGCAGCCTGAGCATTGGCCACCGCGTGCAGCGCAACGGTGGTCTTCCCTGAAGACTCCGGTCCGTAGATCTCGACGATCCGCCCGCGCGGCAGACCACCGATCCCCAACGCCACGTCGAGGGCAATGGCGCCCGAGGGGATCACGTCGATCGGGACGCGGGTCTCGTCGCCGAGGCGCATGACTGCACCTTTGCCATGCTGACGCTCGATGTTGCTCAGCGCGGCCGACAAGGCCTTGTCGCGATCCATGCCTGCCATTGCGAATCCTCCGGTTCTCGACCCGATGGCCTCACACTACGAACCGGGTCGGACAGTTGCGTGCCGCCCGGCCGCGGTGTGGACCGCGCTGTGTTGTCCACAGTTATAGAACAGATGTTCGAAGTAAAGAGCGACACGCCGGGCGGGTCGAAACTGCTCCGGTCAGCAAGAATGGCCGTGTGCGGCTGTTCGCGGCGGTCGACCCCTCACCCGAGGCGCTCACCGATCTCGAGCACGCGCTCGTACCGGCCGCGGCTCGCAGTCTGCGCTGGATGCCACCCGAGCAGTGGCACATCACGCTTGCGTTCTACGGCGAGGTGGATCCGAGGTCCGTCGATGATCTGTGCACCCGGTTGGACCGCGCGGCAGCGCGCACCACGCCTCCCTCGCTCACTCTCACCGGCGCGGGAACGTTTCCCCGCCGGCCGGATGCCGCGAGGGTGCTGTGGGCCGGCGTGCACGGTGACACCGAGTTGCTCGCCCGCCTGGCCGACCGCGCACGTGCCGCCGGCCGGCGCGTCGGCGCAGCGGTCGAGCACCGCAGGTTCGTGCCGCACCTGACGCTGGCCCGTGCCCCCCGCCCGGCGAACATGCGCCGTCCGTTGACCGCACTGTGGTCCTACGCCGGCCCGACCTGGACGGCCGACTCGCTGCGGCTGGTCCGCTCCACGATCGGCGCGAGCGTTCACCACGAGACGCTGGCACGGTTCGACTTCGCCGAACCCGGTCAGTGACGGCGAGCCAGCGGCACCTCGAAGTGCTCGCAGACCGCCAGCCAGACCTCCTTCGGCTCCTCGCCGTCGGCAAGGGCCTGCTCGACGCTACGACCACCGAGCCCACCGATCACCTGGTCACGCGCGATCGAGGAGACGTACGCCGGACCGAACTGGGCCTGCATCCTGGCCCAGAAGTCCGACAGCCGCACCGGCTCACGGTAACAATGGCGGCGTGAGCGCACTCGACCGCTTCTCCCCCGCCACCCGGGCATGGTTCGACTCCGCCTTCGCGGCGCCGACCGCGGCGCAATCGGGTGCGTGGGAAGCAATTGCCGGTCACGGGGCCGCCAACGAGGGCGGAACGAGCGCGCTCGTCATCGCGCCGACCGGGTCGGGCAAGACCCTGGCCGCGTTCTTGCACGCGATCGACCGCCTGCTGACCACCCCCGTCCCGGCCGAGAAGTCCCGGCGGTGCCGAGTCGTGTACGTCAGCCCGCTGAAGGCGCTCGCGGTC
>DATJWM010000036.1:0-15601 GCA_035501255.1 Mycobacteriales bacterium
CAGCACGGGCTCAGCCGACCGGGCGGACGCCGCGCAGCCAGCGACGTGCTGCGGTCCGAGCATTCCCATGGGCGAGCACGACCGGTTCGTGATGAAGGGCGGGTCGCACCTGTGCGCACCGTCGTACTGCCGACGCTATAGGCCGGCAGCACGGCAAGGGCACGGCCCGCGCGACAGCACGAGCCACCTCGGCTTTCGTTGTGTGCAGACAGCCTGACATGCCGTCGAACCGGGCTGCTCCGCGACGGTCCGCGGCGGGCGCCAGGAAGTCGCTACAGTTCACCCACGTCGGGCGATAGTCCTTCACCCGTGGCCGCGACAAGATGACAGCTACCGGGAGCGGACCGGGATGACTGCTGCTCAGCTACTTGCCTGCTGCCTCGGCCGTGTGTGGGAAGAGCGCCAGCGAGGCTCCGGGCGGGGCGTTCAAAGAGGAGGTGAGCCGGATGGCGGCCAAGGCGATTCCGCATCCGAGCGTGGCAGAACGTGAGGCCAAGGGTCTGAAGGCCCGGGACAAGACATCAGTGTCGAGCCACACAAAATGGCGCCCTGTCGCGGACCGACCCGACCCGGTCGCGCTGTTGGAGGAGCAGAACTCCACCCGCGAACCGGACCTCGTACCGGTACGGCACGGCCGGATGATGGTCTCGCCGTTCACCTTCTACCGGGGCGCGGCCAAGATCATGGCAGCGGACCTCAGCAACACCCCAGTAGCCGGCCTGGAGGTGCAGTTATGCGGCGATGCGCATTTGTCGAACTTCGGTGCGTTTGCCTCACCGGAACGGAAGCTGCTATTCGACGTCAACGACTTCGACGAGACTCTTCCAGGTCCGTTCGAATACGACGTGAAGCGGATGGCGGCCAGCTTCACAATCGCCGCCCGCAACAACGCGTTCTCCCAAGCCGACGCGACGGCCGCCACCATGGAGTCGGTGCGGGCCTACCGGGAAGCAATGGCCGAGTTCGCACAGATGGGGACGATGGACGTCTGGTACGCACACCTCGACGAGGACGAGCTCATGGCCGGTATCCGCGCCGCCGTGGCCGGCTCCGCGAAGCAGGCTAGGAAGCAGGAGAGCGGCACGAAGAAGCAAAAGAAGACCGGGAAGAGCGAGGACAAGAGTGCACAGAAGGCGGAGAAGCGAGCAGGACGAATCCTCGCGAAAGCTCACTCCCGTGACAGCCTGCAGGCCCTGTCCAAGCTCGCCGAGGAGGTAGATGGCAGTTACCGGATCGTCAGCCAGCCACCGATCGTCATTCCGGCGCGTGATCTAGCGGCCACCTACGGGATGTCCCCGGACGAGCTGCTGCCGGTAATCCACGATCAGTTTCGTGCCTACCGCGCGACCCTGCAGGACGACCGCAGGCATCTGCTCGAGCGCTTCGAGATCGTGGACGCGGCCCGCAAGGTGGTCGGGGTGGGCAGCGTCGGCACAAGGGCGTTCATCGTCCTGCTCCAAGGCCGCGACGCACACGACCCCCTGTTCCTGCAGATCAAGGAAGCAACGGCTTCGGTGCTGGAACCCTACGTGGCCAAAAGCCGGTACGCGCAGCACGGCGAGCGGGTCGTGCAGGGGCAGCGAATGATGCAGGCCGCCAGCGACATCTACCTGGGTTGGACGAAAGGGCTTGACGTACAACGTCACTACTACTGGCGCCAGCTACGCGACATGAAGGGCTCAGCCGACGTCGAGGCAATGGTGCCGCTCGGGCTCACGTACTACGCGCGCGTGTGCGGATGGACCCTGGCGCGTGCTCACGCACGCTCCGGGGACCCGGTCGCCATCGCCGCCTACCTCGGCACGAGTGACGCTTTCGACAAATCAATCACCGATTTTTCGGGGCGGTACGCGACCCAGAACGAGCAGGATTACCAGGAGTTCATCACGGCGGTCCAGTCCGGGAGGATCGAAGCGATCGAGGGCGTGTAGACCAAGCACAGGCCTTGCGCGAGCGCCTCCAGCCCTCCGTCAGCCGAGCGCCTTTAGGCGAATCGGGCATCACCCGGCGCGCGCCCTAGCGAAGCACCGTGGCATTTCTTCCATTTCCTGCCGTTGCCGCAGGTGCAGGGTTCGTTACGGCCGCGTTGCGCGTCGGTTGTTGCGTACTGGTCCATGAGCTCGGCGGGGGCGCCACCGTCATGAAGGAGTTGCGCCATGGCGTGCATCGGCCCTTCGACGTGGTGGAAGAACGCTTTGTAGCCGGGGCACAGGTAGTGCTGGCCTGCCTCGCCGTAAGGGGAGGTCGCGAACCGGTCTTTGGGACAGCCGCCGTTGCAGGCCACGCGGACATCGCAGTCCCGGCAGTATCGGGTCAAGGTGTCCCGCTTCGCCGCGCCGAATTCCCGTTGCTGAGGGAGGTCGATCAGCTCGAGCATGTGCTTGTCGGCGATGTTTCCGAGCAGGTAGCCGGGCTCGACGTAATGGTCGCAGGAGTACATGTCGCCGTTGTGCTCCAAGGCAAGTTGCCGACCGCAGGTTTCGGCATGCACGCACATACCAGCGGGCTCGCCGTACCAGTTCGCGAGGGCGGTGTCGAACATCTGCACGTAGACGGCGCCGATGTCGTGACGGACCCACTCCTCGAACACGTCGATCATGAACCGGCCGAATTGGGCAGGCTCAACGGATCGGTGGGTGACCAGCGACCCGTCCTGGACATACAGCGGGCGTCCGTGCACTCCGCTGCCCCAGCCTGCGTCTGCGGTCTGCAGGGTTTCCGGGGTGGCCCATTCGATAATCGGGATGTACTGGATGAAGGTCGCGCCAAGCACGTCCCGCTGGAACCGGTAGACCTCGGCGCCGTGGTTGCCGTTGGCGGCGTGGATGGTGGTGAGGACGTTCCAGTCCACGTGGTGGCGCTTGAGCACGCCCAGCCCGCGGATGACGCGGTTGAATGTGGGCTTCCCGCCCTTGTCCACCCGGTAGGCGTCGTGCATCTCGCGGGGACCGTCGATCGAGATGCCGACGAGGAAGTCGTTCTCTTTCAAGAACTCGCCCCACTCGTCCGTCAGCAGCGTCCCGTTCGTCTGCAGAGTGTTCAGGATCCGCTGACCGGGCCGCGCGTACCGGGCTTGCAATTCGATCGAGCGGCGGAAGAAGTCCAGGCCCATCATGGTTGGTTCCCCGCCCTGCCAGGCGAGCACGACTTCCGCCGCCCCCGTGTGCGCCTCGAGCAGCTGGCGGATGTAGGTCTCCTGCAGCTCCTCAGCCATCCGGAACCGGCTTCCGGGGTAGAGCATTTCCTTGGACAGGAAAAAGCAATACTCGCAGTCCAGATTGCAAGTCGCGCCAGTCGGTTTGGCCATCACGTGGAACGCCCGCGGTGCGCTGGGCATGGTCAGAACTGGGCCGGCGGCGTCCGCAGTTATCTCCACGATCGCGCCTGTCGTCGGTTGTGGAATGGGGATTGGTGAGGATCGCTGTCGCGCTTCATGATGACGATGGCGTCCTTCTTCCCAGGCCGCCTCATCGGAGAATCGGTAAGGCGTAATGGAACAGGCGTCAAGTCTCTGATTCTCGCGGCGCGAGCAACAGAGACTTTGGTCCCGTTGCACTGGCACAACCGGCGATCTCCGCCGCCGAATCGTGATCGCAGCGACCGCAACGACCGCGATAGCGGACTGCAGTCCTGGGTGCGTGGCCGGGCCGCGACGAGCATCCTTGGATGCGCGCCGTCACCCCCCGCAGGGTGACACGCGGTCACCCCCGGGCGTCGTACGGTCAGGGACGATGACGCGCGGGAGCGCTCGGGTGTGACGGGCGGTCTCACACGTGAGTTGAAGCAGGAAACGGACAGGACCAACGACTCTGGGTGCGACCACAGTGCCGTGGTGGCATTGCCAATGTTGGGAACAACACTGCATCCAAGGTCTACAGAACAGCCCCAATGGATCGGGGCACAAGGGAAGGACTGGGATTATGGTGCAAGGTGACGGCTGGCGTTTCTTCGCCGGGACAGTATTGGGCATTGCCGGGATCATGCGATTTTTCGACGCGATCTGGGCGTGGACCTACAACGGCCCCATCCCTTCGAACCTTCAAAATGCCTTGCTTGGGCACAGCCTGAACACCTACGGATGGGTGTACATGATCGTCGCGATCGTGCTCGTCTGCAGTTCGTTCGGAACGCTGACAGGTTCGCAGTTCAGCCGGTGGATAGGCATCATCGCCGGCTCTGTCCTAGCCATCAGCGCGATTTGGTGGATGCCGTATTACCCGATCTGGTCGCTGACCTACATCGTCATTGGTGTGTTGGTGGTCTACGCGATGGCCGCATACGGCGGCCGGGATGCCCTTGACGAAATCGAGTAGAGAACCATCGCACCGCGTGTCGACCCGCCGGCAGGGAGTACCGAGACCCCGACGGGCAACACATTTGGAGAGGTGTCCGCCCTGCCGGTCAGGGTCGGGTCTCGGACGGCCGCGTGAGGAGGTTCATACCGTGACGAGCACGACCGATTCGATCCCTGCGACAGTTGATATCGCCGGCCTCGACAGTCGAGACGACCAGATCGTTCAGCGATTGGTCGATGACTACGGAACCGTACTGGGAGAAGACGCCGTCCGTGGACATGTGCGAGAGGCCGCGGCCGCAATAGGTGTACCGAGGATCCCGCAATTCGTTCCGATCTTCATCGAGCGCGAGGCTCGCAGACGGATCCAGAGCGAGGTTGTCAGACTCTGAGCCGTCCATAGCCGGATGAGAGTCTGACAACCTCGACTGTGCAGACGTGGACATGGGCGGGTGAGGCGATGACCGGATCCGGGGCACTCGACGCGTTGGTCGCCGCCCTGCCCGACGGCACCCTCGTCACCGATCCGGCTCGGCTGCAGAGCTACCGCTGGGACCGCGCGAACGACCCGGACGTCGGTACGCCGCTGGCGATCGTGCGGCCGAGAACCACCGGAGATGTTTCGGAGACGCTGCGGATCGCCTCCCTGTTCCGGACCCCTGTCGTTGCGCGCGGCGCAGGCACCGGACTGTCCGGAGGGGCGTCCGCGGTCGACGGCTGCATAGTCGTGTCGACCGAGCAGATGCGCACGGTCGAGGTCGATCCGCGGACTCGGACCGTTCGCGTACAGCCGGGAGCACTGAACGTCAAGGTCAAGGCGGCCGCGGCCGCGCATGGGCTGTGGTACCCGCCGGACCCGTCGTCGTACGAGATTTGCTCGATCGGAGGCAACATCGCGACCAACGCCGGCGGGCTGTGTTGCGTCAAGTACGGCGTCACCACCGACTACGTGCTCGGGCTGACGGTCGTCCTCGCCGACGGTTCGGTGGTCGAGCTCGGTGGTCCACGCCTGAAGGACACCGCCGGACTGTCCCTCACGAAGCTGTTCGTGGGCAGCGAGGGAACCCTCGGGATCGTCACCGAGGCGATCCTGCGGCTCGTGCCGCAGCCACCCCCCGCAGCCACACTCGTCGCGACCTACTCCCGGCTCGACGACGCAACCGACACCGTCGCCGACATCACCGCCAGAATCCGGCCGTCGATGCTCGAGTTCATGGATCGGACCTCCATCAACGCGGTGGAGGACGTCACCCGGATGGGACTCGACCGGGACGCCGAGGCGCTCCTGGTGATTCAGTCCGACCAGCCCGGAGCGGCGGCGGAAGCCGAGATCGCCGACATCGAGCGGATCTGTGCGGTCTGCCGCGCGTCGGAGGTCTTCGCGACGACCGACACGGACGCCGGCGAGTCGTTCGTGGCCGCGCGCAGGATGGCGATCCCCGCCGTGGAGCGCCGGGGATCGCTGCTCCTCGAGGACGTGGGGGTACCGATCCCCGCGCTCGGCGCGCTCGTCCGCGGAATCGCCGCGATCGCCCAGCGTCGCGACGTCGAGATCGCGGTAATCGCACACGCCGGGGACGGCAACACCCATCCGCTGATCGTCTGCGACCGGACGAACGCTGCCGAGCTCACTCGGGCACAAGTCGCCTACGGCGAGATCATGGAGCTCGCCATCGACCTGGACGGAACGATCACGGGTGAACATGGTGTGGGAAGGCTCAAGAGGCCCTGGCTGGATGCGTACCTCGGCCCAACCGCGCTTGCTCTCAACCAGCGGATCAAGGACGCACTCGACCCGCTCGGCATCCTCAACCCAGGGGCCGTATTCGAACCCGCTCACGTTGGGCAGGAAATGACGACCATCTCAACCTCACCGACCTCATGACCACGCCACCGCACGACTGGGACTCGTCCTACCTCGCCGACGAGCCTCCGCCATGGGACATCGGCCGGCCGCAGCCCGCGTTCGTCACGCTCGCCGACCGCGGGAAGCTCTCGGGCGAGGTACTGGACGCCGGCTGCGGGACGGGCGAACACACGCTGCTTGCCGCCTCGTCTGGAGCCGACGCAACCGGCGTCGATCTGTCCGAGGCGGCGATCCGTGCCGCGAGGGTCAAGGCGGCGCAGCGTGGGCTGTCCGCCCACTTCGAGGTCGGGGACGTAGCGGCGATGAGCCGACCCCGTGAGGGATTCGACGTGGCAATCGACAGCGGCCTGTTCCACGTCTTCGGTGACGACGAGCGTGCCGACTACGTCGCCGCGCTCTCTCGATTGGTTCGGCCGGGCGGCACCTGTCACCTGATGTGCTTCAGCGACCGGCAGCCGGGAGATTGGGGACCGCGCCGGGTGAGGCAAATCGAGATCGAGGAGGCGTTCTCGCGCGGGTGGACCGTCGAGTCGATCCAGGCGGCCGAGTTCGAGATCAATCCGATCTTCGACATCACGACCGCGTCCGCGTGGCTCGCGGAGATCCGGCGTACGCCGACCGCAGACCCCAGCGGCCAGGCAGATCGGATCTAGTCGCGGCGAGCCGCGCGGAAGAGGTGGTGAGCAGGCCTGACAACGCCTTTTGCGTGCGGGTCGGCGAGGTGTGGGCGAGGGCTAGCCGGCAAACTGCTGCTGGATGGCCCGGGCGTACACCTGCTGTCCGTCGGTGGTCGGGTGGAATGTCGCCGAGCTCACGAACCGCTTCCAACCGGATCCGATGCCGTTGCCGGCCGGCGAGAGCTCGAAACCCGCGACCGTCGCGTGGCGGGTGTAGCCGCGACAGGTGCGCGGCACCGAGGTCGGGTAGATGTCAGCAAACCGGATCCGACCGGGATCGAGAGCGCCGACCGCGCTAACGGCGGACCTGGCGGCCCCGTTGAGGGCGGACTCGAAGGCTGCCACCGCCTTCACGTCCGGGACCGGCATGCCAATCGTGCCGATCGCGAACAGATGGTCGAAGGAACACCACGGCTGCCCGTGCACGTCACCCAGCCCTGCGAACGACGTCGGAAAGATCCGGGGATAGCCGGCGACGACCAACTCCGATGACGGCGCCGAGCGAGCCAGCACGGTGCGATACAGCTGTTCGAGCGCGACGACCAGAGCCGGGATCTTCGCCTTCTCCTGGGTGACAATGCTCCCGCAGGAGGAGCTCGAGAAGTGCACGATGTGGCCGAAGATCTCCGCGGCCGCGCAGGCCGACGCGATCTTGGCGAACCCTAGATCGTCGCCGCCAACGGTCAACGTGACGTAGTCGGTCGCGCCTCCCACGGTCGCTGTCTGCGCCGGCTGCCCGTATTGCGCGGGAGTCCCATTGCGACCCGGCACGTTCTGCATATCCGCGACCGTTGCCCCCGAGCATGCCCACAACGCGCGGCTCCGCACGCCCGGAAGGACGATTGGCGGCGACAGGTCCGCGTAAGCGTCGTGAACGGATCGATGGCAGGTGTTCTTGTGCGCACCGCTGTTCACATCGGTGCCGGACTGGAACGGACCGAGGCCTTCGCCGGAGGCGTAAGAGTCGCCGAGGGCGACGTAGGTCGCCCCGCTCGACGACACGCTCGCGGCCGCCCGGGGCACACCTGCAGTGCCGACGATCACCGCAGTGGACACGCCTGCTACCACCAGCGGTCGGCCCAACCACGAGCACCTGCGAGTCATGTCTCCCCCAGCAGAACTGGCCTGGCGGGGAAGGTCTCACAGGCTTGCGCACCCCGCAACGACCGGCCGAGGTCCTGTGGACAGGACCTGCCTACCGCTTGGTGGGAGCCGCTACACGCAGGCCGAGGATGTCGTCGAGCGAGGAGCGCATGAACCTGCCGACCCGGTCGTCGTCCTCCTTTCCGAACGCGTCCCGGAACATGAACAACGTCCCGAACACCGCACCGACGGAAGCAGCCATCCGCACCCGGTCACGCAGTGGCACTGCGGGGTCGCTCAGGATCTTCCGGAAGCGGTCCTGGATGTCCTCGTGCTCCGCGACGTGATCCTCCCGATGGAGCTTCTCGAAGACGGCCTGGTTGCGTTCGTGGAGCAGGAAGATCTTGCGTTGCGAGAGCATCTCCTCGAGCACGGCGTCGAGCAGAGTCCGCCATTGCGAGACGGTGACCTTGCCGTCCGCGAGCTGGGCCAACGCACTCCGCCCGACCGCGTGAAGGCGCATGTGCAGCGCCATCAGGATGTCTTCCTTGGACGCGAAGTGGTAGTACAGCGCAGCCTTTGTGACTCCGAGCTTCTCCGCGATCTCCCGCAGCGAGGTCCCGTCGTACCCATTGGCGATGAACAGGTCGAGCGCGACGTCGAGGATTCGCTCCCGCATCGACGTCGGCTCGGGATCCGCCTGGCTGTCCGTGGTCATTTCCCCAGAGTTTACTTGACGACCGGTAAGTTGGCTCCTTACCGTACGGTAAGTAAGTCATCAAAGCCACCCGACGACGCTGGGAGCAGCACGTGGCGGGACAGATCATGATCGAGGCGGACGGCCTCCAGAAGCGGTACGGCGACACCCAAGCCCTCGCCGGGGTGAGTTTCGCGGTGCCGGCGGGAAGCGTGCTCGGCCTGCTCGGGCCCAACGGCGCGGGAAAGACGACCGCGGTTCGCATCCTCACCACGCTGGCCGTGCCCGATGCCGGGCACGCGCGGGTCGACGGCATCGACGTCGCGACGGATCCGCTCGCCGTGCGCCGGCGGATCGGCGTCGCGGCCCAGGATGCGACCCTCGACGGCCTGCTAACGGGCCGCCAGAACCTCGTCCTGGTGGGCGAGCTCAGCGGGCTCAGCCGCGCCTACTCACGCGATCGGGCCGACGAGCTGCTCGAACAGTTCGAGCTCACCGACGCGGCCGACCGGGTCGTCAAGGGCTACTCCGGCGGGATGCGCCGCCGGCTCGACCTGGCCGCAAGCCTGCTCACCCGACCACCCATCCTGTTCCTCGACGAGCCGACGACGGGACTGGACCCCACCAGCCGGTTGCGGGTGTGGGCCGCGATCCGGGAGCTGATCGCCAGCGGCGTCACGTTGCTGCTGACCACCCAGTACCTCGACGAGGCGGACGCCCTCGCCGACCGGATCGTCGTCGTCGACCATGGCCGTGTCATCGCCAACGGCAGCCCCGCCGAGCTGAAGCGGCAGAGCCACAACGCGCGCCTGGAGGTCACCCTCACCGATCACCACGACGGGGCGGCCGCAGCTATCCGGGCACTCGTGTCCGGCCCGATCACTGAGACCAACGGTGGGCGACACCTCAGCGCCGGGGTCGACGCCGCACCCGGCCTCGCCACCGAAATCGTCCGCGCTCTCGACCAAGCCGGGATCCGGGTCGACGACATCGCCGTCCGACAACCGTCGCTCGACGACGTCTTCTTCGCCCTGACCGGCGAGCACGTGGAGGACGAAACCATTACCGAGATGGAAGAGGTGGCCTCATGACGGCGATCGCCGCCCCAGCGACATCGGCGCCGCGCCGGAGCTCGCATCACCTCAGTGACGTGTGGGCGATGACCCGGCGAAACCTGGTGCACATCTCCCGCGAGCCCATGCAGCTGTCCGACGTCACCATCCAGCCGGTGCTGTTCACCGTGTTGTTCGTCTACATCTTCGGCGGCGGGATCCCGATTCCCGGCGGCGCGAGCTACAAAGACTTCGTGCTCGCCGGCCTGCTCACGCTCAACCTCACGACCTCGAGCATGGGCACCGCGGTCGGGCTGAGCACCGACCTGCACGAGGGCGTGATCGATCGCTTCCGCACCCTCCCGATGTGGCGATCCGCGGTGCTCGTCGGGCGCTCGGTTGCCGACCTGATGACCGCGTCGCTGTGCGCGCTGATCGTCGCGCTCACCGGTCTCGCGGTCGGTTGGCGCCCGGATTCCAATCCGGCGTCAGTGCTCGCCGGTTTCGCGCTCGTCCTGTTCTTCGCCTACTCCCTGTCGTGGCTGTCCGCATGCGTCGGCCTGAACAGCAACAGCCCCGAGTCAGCCGCCTCGTTCGGCTTCCTCGTACTTTTCCCGCTGTCGTTCGTGTCCAACGCGATGGTTCCCACCCAGCACATGCCGGGCTGGCTCCAGGCCATCGCGGACTGGAACCCGGTCAGTGCAGTGACAGCCGCGGCACGTGACCTGTTCGGCAACCCGAACCCCTCGTCGACGATCAACGCGTGGCCGATGCAGCATCCGGTCGAGGCGGCGATCATCTGGTCCGCCGTCATCCTTGCGATCGCCGCACCGTTGGCATCCCACTTCTTCCGGCTTCGCACCACGGACTGACCACCGCCGACCGAACAGCGCTACCCTGCCACCACACGGGCGGCCACGATCCGGTGGCCCCGGTGGCCCCGGTGGCCGCGAGCGGGAGGGCGCGATGGTCACTCCAGCACGACTCATCGCAGTGGCGGGTGTCATCGCGATCGCATCGTCACTGACCGGAACCGGTGCCCTCGCCAGCGCGGGCGCGCATGCGGCGGTCAGCACCAACCGCACGTTCGCGGGATACGAGGTCAGCCGGCCGACCTCCCACATCTCGACGGCAACGGTGACCTTCGTCGTTCCGACCATCACCTGCAAGAAGAACTCCAGCGGCGTCGGCCCGTCGATCCTGATCCAGTCGACGGTCAACAAGCACAACGTGTACTCCGATTCCGGCGGTGGGATCGCCGTGACCTGCCAGAACAAGCAGCCGCACTACCTCGCCCTGCCGATCGTCGACGGCACGAACTACAACGACAACAACGTCCCGATCGCGGCCGGCGACAAGATCACCCTCGACGTCAAGTACGCCAAGACCACCCAGGTGACGCTGACCGACGACACCACCAAGCAGGTCGACAAGCACCGCGGCAAGGCGTCCGTCGGACAGACGGCATTCTTCGGCGACAGCGGGGTCGAGGTGAACCACCACGGCCTGGGCCTCGACCCGTTCACGACGACCGCATTCAGCCTGGCAAAGATCGACGGCCGACCGATCGGGAAGGACAAGCCGCAGCGCTTCGAGTGGGTCGACAACCACAAGGTCGTCCTGATCACAGCGAGCCCGATCAGCCATCAGGACCAGTTCACGACGCGATTCAAGAACAGCAACTGACCGACCCTGCTCTCGGGCGCCCAATCCGCAAGCGCCCACCTCCGGAGGACGTACGTCGTGAACCTGCGGCCCATCGCGCTGCGCCCGTTGCTCGCGATCACCGTCAACGTCGAGCCACCCGTCGACCTCGGCGACGGGCGTCGCGTCATCCCGTTCAGCGGTGGCACCTTCACCGGCCCGGACGGCGTCAGCGGCGTACTCACCGAAGGGGGCGCCGACTGGCAGCAGCAGCGAGCGGACGGAACGCTGGAGATTGACGCGCACTACACCCTTCGCAGCGACGACCTCGACTACATCGAGGTCCGGTCCACCGGCCTGCGGTGCGCGTCGGGGGAGGTTACTGCTCGCCTCGGCCGGGGTGAGGCGGTCGAGGCCGACGAGTACTACTTCCGAACCCACGTGCGGCTGTTCACGACTGCACCCCGCCTCGCGCGGCTCAATGACATTCTGTGCGTGTCGACCGGTCAGCGTGACCGCGACCGCGTCCTAATCCACGTCCACGAGGTGCTCTAAGGGTGACCACGGCCCGACCGCGCGCGGTCATCATCGGAGCCGGCATCGGTGGGTTGACCGCCGCCCTGAGCTTGCACGAAGTGGGGATCGAGGTCGACGTCTACGAGGCCGCCGAGGAGGTTCGGGCGCTCGGAGTCGGGATCAACCTGCTCCCCCACGCCGTCCGCGAGATCGATGCGCTTGGCCTGCTGCCCGGTCTGCTCGCACTGGGGATCGAGCCTGAAGAGCTCGTCTACACCACGAAACGAGGCGAAGAGATCTGGCGCGAGCCACGGGGAAAGCACGCCGGTTACCCCTGGTCGCAGGTGTCGGTGCATCGAGGGAGGCTGCAAAGCCTCCTCCTCGACGCGGTCCACGACCGACTCGGCAGGACCCGGCTGCACCTCGGTCATCGTCTGCTCGCGGTCGACGACGACCCGGTCCGGCCGGTGGCGCGGTTCGACGAACGGTCAGTCGACGCGGACGTCGTCATCGGCGCGGATGGCATTCACAGTTGCCTGCGACGGCAGCGGTTCCCCGCCGAAGGGCCGCCCCACTGGAACGGCGCCCTGCTCTGGCGCGGCGTGGCGGAGGTCGACGCGGTGATGGGTGGGCGTACCCAGATCTGGGCCGGACACCCCGCCCAGAAGTTCGTCGCCTATCCGATCCGGGACCTTCCCGACGGACGGCAGGAGTTGAACTTCATCGCCGAGCTGTCCCGGCCGGACCAGCCGCTGGCCGAGCGAGAGGACTGGAACCGCGCCGGGCGACTCGAGGACTTCCTGCCGGAGTTCGAGGACTGGACGTTCCCCTGGCTCGACGTACCCGGTGTCATCCGGGCGGCGCCCGCAACCTTTCTGTTCCCGATGGTCGACCGCGACCCGCTCCCGCAATGGACGTTCGGCCGGACCACCCTGCTGGGCGACGCCGCCCATCCGATGTTCCCGATCGGATCCAACGGCGCGTCACAGGCGATCCTCGACGCCCGGGTGCTTGCGGGCTGCCTCCGCGCGGACACCGACATCGACGCCGCGCTCGCGCGCTACGAGCAGATCAGGCGGCCGGCCACCGCTCGGATCGTCGAGGCGAACCGCCGGATGGGCCCTGAGCTACCGATGAAACTCGTGGAGGAGCGCGCACCCAACGGGTTCACCGACATCAGCGACGTGATCAGCGAGGCGGAAATCGCCCAGGTCACCGAGGACTATCGGCGCACGGCCGGCTTCGCGCTCGCATCGTTGCAGGGATCCCGCTCGCTGCTTGAGCAGCCCGACTCCTCGAGCAACCGGACCGACACCACCGATCGGCAGCGGCCTGACCTGCCTGCCGGTATTCTCGACGGCTGACGAAATTCCGGCTTCGCCAACGATGCCCGAAGCACGACGGAGACGATGGTGACCCTCACCGCAGCGAACGCGACGTACCGCACCATCACCGTGAGCCCGATCGCCGGTTCCCTCGGTGCAGAGATCAGCGGCATCGACCTTGCCGAGGACCTCGACGAGGAGGTGGTCGGCGAGATCCGGCGCGCCTGGCTCGAGCACCTCGTGGTGTTCTTTCGGGATCAGCCGATCTCCGACGAGCGGTTCGTGAACCTGGCCCGCCGGTTCGGCACGATCGGTCGGTACCCGTTCGTGCCCGGCATCCCGGGCCACCCGGAGATCATCGCGGTGCTCAAGGAGCCGCACGAGACGGTCAACTTCGGGGGCATCTGGCACTCCGACACGACCTACCTCGAGCAGCCACCGTCGGCGACGCTGCTGCTGGGACGTGAGATCCCGCCCGCCGGCGGCGACACGCTTTTTGCCAACCAGTACGACGCGTACGACGCGCTGTCACCCGCGCTGCGGTCACTGCTCGACGGGCTTCGCGCGGTCAACAGCTCGGCTCGGGCGGATGTCAGCAAGACCCGGGAGGACCGCCTCGCCGATCTCGATCTGACCGATGCCGATCTTGACTACGAATCCTGCCATCCGGTCGTGCGGACCCACCCCGAGACGGGTCGCAAGGCGTTGTTCGTCAACGTCGCGCATACCGCCCGCTTCGACGGCATGACCGAACAGGAGAGCGCCCCGCTTCTCAACTTCCTGTTTGCCCATCAGGTCAAGCCCGAGTTCACCTGCCGGTTTCGTTGGGCCGCGGGATCGCTCGCGATGTGGGACAACCGTTGCGCGCAGCACAACCCGATCAACGACTACCACGGGCACCGCCGCCTACTGCACCGGATCACGCTTGAGGGCGACACTCCGGCGTAGCGAACCGCGACGCGTTCGCTAGGTAAGTACCACCGTCACCGCCTTCGAGGTGCCCGCGACATTCGACGTCGCGGCATGGGCGACGGCCCGGAAGGTCGCGCTTCCTTTCCTGCCGACGGGATAGTCGAACACGTAACCGAGGGTCTTGTTGCCGTTCGGCAAGCGCTGCTCGCCGAGCTTGGCGTGTCCCACCTTCTGCCACGCCTTTCCCGCCTTGCGTTCCAGCGAGACCACAAGGCCACGCTTGCCGGGTTTCGCGGTGCCGTAGAGCGCGAGCGCCTTACCGTTCTTCGACGCCTTGACCGACAGCGTGGTCGCAAACCCGACGTCGACGACTTCGCCCTTGCTCGTGACGGCTTGATGGCCGGTCGATCCGGCGTAGCGCCACTTGAATGTGGCATTCACCGACGGCGACACCTTGACCGACGCGCTTCCCGACGATGATGTGTTCGCCGTGGCCGCGGACGTAAAGGTCCGCGCGCCCGCGGAGCGCTTGAGCAAGTCCACCGTGGCGCCGCCAATCGCCGAGTGCGTGGACGGGTCGGTGAGCTTGGTGGCGAGCTTCACCGTGCTGCCGTAGCGGATCATCTGTTTCGATCCGGCAGACAGGGCGCTCGCATCGTTGCGGGGGGCGGCAAACGCGGCCGTCCCATTAGGGGTGCCGTTGCCGGTTGGCCCGTCCCAGCCCGCCTCCGCCTGGCAGATGATCGGCGCGCTGCAGCTTCCGTTCGTACCCGATGTCACGTCGTTCAGATCCGACTGATGCTCATAGAGCAGCGCGGCCGGCACCTCACTCGAGCCCGGCGTACCGGCCAGCGCGAAGGTCGCGGCGATCACTGGAGCCGCCACCGACGTTCCCCCGATCTCCTCCCATCCGCCTTCGGCGTACACCGCGACGCCGGTATTCGGGTCCGCGACCGCTGCGACGTCGTTCTCGGCCCGGCCGGCACAGTCCGCAGACGACACCACCCCCTGCCAGGACGGCTTTGTCTCGTGAGTGGAGCAGCCCGAGCCGGTGCCGGACCACGCGGTTTCCGTCCAGCCCCGAGAGCTCGACGCCGTCTTCAGCGAGGTCCCGCCCACGGATACCACGTCGGGTGAGAGGGCTGGCCAGCCGGCGCCGGTCGCAGCGCCCTCGTCGCCCGAGGCCACCGCGTAGACGACTCCGGTCGAGACCAGGTACTGCGAGTCCTCTGCCGCGTCGCTGCCGGTGTCGCCCCCGGCCCACGGCACCGTCACGACGGAGCCGCCCAGCGTGGTGGCCTCCTTCAACGCAATATCAAGCCCGTCCCCCACGTCGTCGTCAGCCTCGATCACTGTGATGCCACAGTTCGGGCAGATCGCCGAGACCATGTCGACCTGGAGCGACGTCTCCGTCGCCCAGTCGTCGTCCTGCGGGGGCGCACTCGGCAACGGGCTCGTCTCGCCGAGCTGATTGAGCACCTGCAGGCACCCATTCGACTTCGTGCAGGCCGGCAGCCCGAACTGGCTTCGATAG
>DATJWM010000037.1:0-47865 GCA_035501255.1 Mycobacteriales bacterium
CGCAAGGCCGATCGGAATGTGGCGCGTGCTCAGTGTCAGGAAGAACAACACGTCGAGGGCGATGTTGGCGGCGGTGACCCACAGGTTCACGATCATCGCGGTCCGGGAGTCCTTGACGGCGAGCCAGGCACGAAGCTGCATCTGGAAGGCCGAGAACGGCACCAGGCCGACGCCGAAGGCCACCAGGATCTGTCCGGTCAGCTGCGCGTTGGCGGGGGTGAAGCGTCCGTGCTGGAGCACGAGGACGGCGATCTGCGGACCGAGGGTGACGAGGATGAGCGACGCCGGGACCATGAGTACGCCGGCGATGGACAGTCCGCGCGCGAGTAGGTGGGCGACCGCAGGTTCGTCGCCTTCGGTCGCACTGCGGCTCATGCCGGGAAACAGTGCCGTGATCACGCTCACCGCGATGATTCCGTACGGCAACGTGAACAGGATGAAGGCGTAGGAGTACACGGCGTACGCTCCGCGACCATTACCGACGCCCTCGGCCAGCGCCACGACGACGAGGTATCCCACCTGGTTGGTCACGACGTACCCGAGCATCCAGGCTGCGAACGGTCCCGCTGTGCGCAACCCAGTCTTCGCCCAGTCCCACCGGGCCTTGAGGTGGAAGCTGACGTGGCGGAGCGCGGGGAGCAGCGCGACGGTCTGTGCGATCACCCCGACGGTCGTGCCGATTCCGAGGATGAGCACCTGCTGGTGAGTCAGGTGCCCGGGCCGGGGCGCGGTATGGGTGACGACGTCGAAGGCGACCGCGGAGCCGATCACGACCAGGTTGTTGACCACCGGCGCCCACATCGGCGGGGCGAAGCTGCCACGCACGTTGAGGATCGCTGCGAACGTGGCCCCCACGCCGTAGAAGAGCAGCTGGGGAAGGAAGAAGCGCGCGAAGGTGACCGCCAGCTCCTCCTGCTGCGGCTTCGCCGCGTGCGCGTACGCCGCGATGATGAGCGGGGCCAGCAGGACCGCGATGACGGCAACCGCAGTCAGGACGACCGTGACCAACGTGAGCAGCCGCTGGGCGTAGGCCTCGCCACCGTCGTCGTCATCATGCGCGGCCTGGACGAGCAGCGGGACGACGACCGCGCTGAGGATGCCGCCGAGGAACAGGTCGTAGAGCGCGTTCGGAACGGTGTTGGCGACACCGTAGGCGTTGGCGACACCGCCGCCACCGATCGCGGACGCGATCGCGATGGTCCGGATGAAACCCGTGGCCCGCGACGTCGCGGTGCCCGCAGCCATCGACAGCCCGCTGCGAGCCAGCGAGGTGGGCAGCCGCCCCTTCGACGGTTCGGGAGAGGGCTGGTCGGATCCGATCGGCGGCAGAGCGTCCGGGCGGATCGGGATGATCGGGCTGGTCATGCCTCGGCGGGGGGTCGACGCCGCGCCGCGATCGCCCGCCGGCTCAGGCGAACGACGACCGCGATCAGCAGCAAGCCGGCGGCCGCCCCGGTGATCACGAGAGTGATCGTGCCGTACACGGTCGAGCGGACGTTGAGCTGGACCGGTGCGCCGTACTTCAACGGGTGCTGGCGGTCAGGTGTGTAGAGCTGCACCTTCAACGGGAAGACCCCGGAGGTCTTCGCCTCCGCGTGAACGTCGACGTTGACCACCTGGTGCGGCTGGATCAACTGGTTGTCGACCTCACCGCCCTGCGCGTTCGACAGGCGCTGGTTCGCGACCAGCTTGACGGTCACCCGGACGGCCGTGTCGAGGTTGTTGGCGATGGTGACCGGGACCTTGCCTCCGTGGCTGGTCAGCGTGACGTAGCTTCCGCCCGGCGTGGTGATCCGCACGCCGTTCATTTGCTGTTGCAGCTGGTTCGTGAGCGCATGCAGGCGCTGGGCCGCGAGCCCCGGCTTGGAGCGCCACGCCGCTGACAGCGCCTCCTGCTCCGCCGTGGTGTACGACGCGATCGTCGGGTCGTTCGGCGGAAGGATCGCGGCGAAGGCGCTGACCTGCGTGTGCAGCGCGTCGAGGCTGTTCAGGTACGCCGCTGACAGCTCCGTCCGCCGGGCGCCGCGCGGGTAGGTCAGCGGAAGTCGGGCCGGCCGGTCCGCCACCGGGTCGGCGTGGATCTGGTCGAGGCGAACCGGTTCGATCCACGGCACCCTGCCGGCATCGGCCAGCAGGTTGGCGGCGTACCCGGGGGAGGGTGTCCAGTGCCGGCCGGGGGCCAGCACCAGGCCGCGGGCTCGACCGGGCAGCTCGTTTTGGATCATCAGCGTCTCGGCGAGGTAGCGCTCGGTGTCCAGCTCCTGGTCGGCAGGGTGGATCGCGCCATCGTTGATCACGTCGTCGAGCCGGGAGTCGGTGAGCAGCGCTTTTGCCGAGAGGTCGTCGGTGGTGAACGGGGTCAGCGCGGATGGGGTCGCGCTCGGTTGACCGTCGCGGTAGGGAAGCGCGGTGTCGGACAGCAGGAACTTGCGGTCACCGGTGGCGGACAGCACGTCGATCGCCCGCTGGGTGGCGAACCCGCCCGGTGGCCAGCCGACCGCAACCGGGTGGCGGACCGAGGGGTCGCTCGCCCCGAGGACCTGGTTGAGGATCGACTTGCCGTTGGTGCTGGCGAGCCCGATCTCGGTGGAGTAGCCAGCGCGGACGGCGGCGTTCACGTCCGGGTCGGCGTACGGGAGCGGTAGCACGCGCGCACCGCGGGTCGCCAGCGTGGACCGCAGGGCAGCGAGCCAGTTCTGGGCGTCCGTCGTCCCGGTGCCGACCGAGGTGCCGGACGTGGTCGCGGTGCCGGTCGATGGCGCCGCGACCTGGTACGGGCCGGCTGCCATCGTGCGCACGTCGCCGATCAGCATGGGATCGAGCGCCCACGTGACCGGAACATCTGAGGTGGTCGAATGCCGGCCTGCGCGCTGGGTCGCGGCCGCCTCACCGGCGGCGACCAGCCCGGCGAGCCGTCCGCCGCTGTCGAGCTCGGGGGCCAGATCGTCGTCGAGCCAGGTGGCGGTGGTCCCGCGGTGCGGCCGGTCGACGAGCGGCCACACCCACGCGACCGGTACCGGGTTGCCCGTGCCGACGGCGGTCCGCGGCGCCCAGGGCAGGAACGTGCGCAACGAACCGACGGTTTGCGTGCCGACCACCGTCGAGCCCGTGACCGCGATGTCGAGATAATTGACCTGCCAGCGGTACGACGGCAGCCCGAGGTTGTCCACCGGGACGGTGAGCGTGAACGGCTCGGTCGACCGGGGCGCGAGCCCGGCAACGGCGGTGGCGGCAATGGTTGTGTAACCGCTGATGCCGGCGAGGGTGGCGCTGGGATTGTCGGCGTAGGTGTCGAACTCTCCGCGCGACCCGACCTGATCGCCGAGCTCGAGCGCGACCTCGAGGTTCGACACCGCGCCGCCGGAGACGTTCTGGACGGTGCCGTGCACGACGAGGGTGTCGCCCGGCTGTGGCGCGATCGGGCGCAGCGAGGTCAGCGTGACCTGCACGGGGGTGTCCGTGCTCGCCGCGCGCGACACTCCGGTCGTGAGGAGCATCCCGAAACAGGTGCTCAACACCACGACAAGGCCGGCGAGCGTCGTCAGCTGACGACGCGCGATGTTGGTCACGCAGTGTCCGCCAGCAGTGCGGGCACCTGCTCGACGAGCCGCCGCTCGTCGTCATAGGCAAGCCGCGCGGCAAGCTCCTCGAGCGGGACCCATTCGACCTGTTCGACCTCGATGTCGTCGTCGCACAGCTCACCGCCGAGCGCGACCATCAAAAAGTGGTGCACGGTTTTGTGGATCCGCCGGCCGTCGGCGACGAACCAGAAGTCGATCGTTCCGAGCGGCGCAAGCACCCGTCCGGTGATGCCCGTCTCCTCCATGACCTCGCGAACCGCGGCGTCCTCGTTCGTCTCGCCTGCCTCGACGTGCCCCTTTGGCAACGACCAGCGCAGCCGGCCTCGACGGTCGAGCCGACCGATCAGCGCCGCCCGGGGGTCCCCGTTCGTGGCATCCACCACGAGTCCCCCCGCCGAGGTCTCCTCGACCCTGCGAAGGCGGTTTCGAGGGGATGGGGACATATATCGATCGTAAGCGCCCGAGCATCCCCGTTAGGCTGTTCCGAGTGCCGGATTCGAACCCCTTGGCCGATGCCGCGCGCCGTGCGCTGCGGGAGCTCGTGCGGCTGAGCTCGGTCACGGATCCGCTGGCAAACCGGTTTGCCGATGCGGGCCACCGGCTGTATCTCGTCGGGGGCCCGGTGCGCGACGCCCTTCTCGGCCGGGAGTGCGACGACCTCGACTTCACCACTGACGCGCGCCCCGAGGAGATCCTCGCGATCGTCAAGGCGCTCGGGGCGACCTGGACCACCGGTATCGCCTTCGGCACCGTCGGGGTGCGGGTCGACGGGCACGCGTGCGAGATCACCACCTTCCGGACCGACGCCTACGACGCCGACTCCCGCAAGCCCAGAGTCGACTACGGCGACACCATCGAGGGGGACCTCGAGCGCCGCGATTTCGCGGTCAACTCGATGGCGGTCGCGTTGCCGCTCGACGCGGCTCACCCGATCGTGGATCCCTATGGCGGGCTGGACGACCTGCTGCACCGAGTGCTGCGGACGCCGGGTCCACCCGAGCGATCCTTCGACGACGACCCGCTGCGAATGTTGCGGGCGGCGCGGTTCGTCGCCCAGCTCGGATTCACCGTCGATCCGCCCGCCCGCGCCGCGATCGCGGCGATGGCTCCTCGGCTGGCAATCGTGAGCGCGGAACGGATCCGCGACGAGCTGGTCAAGCTGATCCTTGCGCCGTACCCGCGTCAGGGCTTGGAAGTGCTCGTGGACACCGGCCTGATCGAGTTCTGCCTCCCTGAGGTGGGCAAGCTCACCGAGACGGTCGACGAGCACCGTCGCCACAAGGATGTCTACGCGCACACTCTGACGGTTCTCGAGCAGGCGATGGCGCTCGAGGACGACGGCCCGGACCTGGTGCTGCGCCTGGCCGCGCTGCTGCACGACATCGGCAAACCCAAGACGAAGTCGATCGAGGCGGGCGGGAAGGTCTCGTTCCACCACCACGAGGTGGTCGGGGCGTCGATGACCAAGCAGCGCCTGGCCGCGCTGAAGTTCCCGAAGGACACGATCGAGTCGACCGCGCGGCTGGTTGAGCTGCACCTGCGGTTCCACGGCTACGCCGGCGGCACCTGGACCGACTCCGCGGTGCGGCGCTACGTGCGTGACGCCGGCCCGTTGCTCGACCGGCTGCACAAGCTGACCCGCTCGGACTGCACCACCCGTAACGCCCGCAAGGCGAAGGCGCTCGCGAACGCCTATGACTCGCTCGAACGCCGGATCGCTGAGCTTGCGGAGCAGGAGGATCTCGCCCGGATTCGCCCGGACCTCGACGGGAACGAGATCATGCGCGAACTCGACCTGGCACCGGGCCCGCTCGTGGGCGAGGCGTACCAGCACCTGTTGAGCTTGCGCCTCGAACACGGTCCCTTGGGCCACGACGAAGCGCTCGCCGAGTTGCGCAAGTGGGCCGCCGCCCGCCACCTCCCGTAACGCCCAACTGTCAGTTATCGGGCGTTTTCCCGCGAGAAACGCCCGATAACTGACAGTTGGGCGGTGGGGGCGATGGGTGGGTGGCCGCGTTCGGCGAGGGCATAACCGACCCCGAGTACGCCGTACCCGCCCGCGATCACTGCGAGCGCCGCGAGCGACCGGCCGTCCGCGGGCAGTACGAACGCGCCGATGACCGACGCCGCAATGAAGCTGAGGTTGAACGCCGTGTCGTACAGCGCGAACACCCGACCGCGGAAGTCGTCCTCGATCGCCTCTTGGACGATCGTGTCCACGCAGACCTTCGTCGCCTGCAGCGCTCCGCCGAGCACGAACGCGGACCCGATCAGTGCCGGCATGGTGAACGGCATCCCGAGCAGGAAGGTCGTCAGCGCGACGCCGACGGTCACGAGCACGATCCAGCGGCGTTTGCCGATCCGCTCGGTGATCCACGGGGTGACCGCGGCGGCGAGCACGAGGCCGACTCCCGCTGCGGCGATCGCCTGACCGGCGCCGACCAGCCCGGCGCGCAGGATGCCCTCGCTGTGAAAGGCGTTGCGGTAGAGCAGCAGCGCCATCATCGACCACAGGCCGAACAGGAACCGCTGACCGAAGACGACGGCGAGTGCGTTCGCCGCCCGCGGGCGTTCCAGGAGGTGGCGGGCTCCGGCGACCATTCCGCCCGCGATGCCGCGCAGGTGTGCGCGCAGGTCCCCGGTGTCGGGGTACGCCGGCCCGAGCGAGTTTGGCGGGAGCCGGGTGGCGACCAACGCGGCACAGGCGTATCCGGCGGCGGCGACCAGGGCCGTGACGGCGTCCCCGTGGTTGCCGGAACCGGCGACCGCGCGGACCGCGAGGCCGATCCCGGCGCCGGCGATCGCCATGACCGTGCCCGCCGTGGGACTCAGCGCGTTGGCGAGCACGAGTCGGCGGTCCTCCACCACACTCGGCAAGGCGGCGGAGGTCGCGGAGAGGTAGAAGCGGTTCACCGCGATCACCGCAAGCGCGGTTGCGGCGAACCCCACGCCGGTCGGTCCGTACGCCGCGAGGAACCCCGCGGTCGCGACGACCAGACCGGCACGAAGCAGGGCGCTGTAGACGAGCACTTGCCGCCGTCGCCATCGGTCGAGCAGGACGCCCGCGAACGGTCCGATCACGCTGTAGGGCAACAGCAGGATGACGAACCCGGCCGCAACCTGACGCGGTCCGGTGTGATGGTCCGGGTTGAACAGCACCGCCCCGGCCAGCGCCGCCTGGAACGTCCCGTCAGCGGTTTGCGACACCAGCCGGGCCGCGAACAGCTGCCGAAAGCGTCGGTGGGAGAGCAGTTCGCGCAGCGCGCGACTCTGGCTGATTACCTCCTGCGACCGTGCCCGGTCGCAGGACTCAGCTGGCGAGGTCGCCGCGGATGAAGGCGTCGACTGCCTCACGCGCTTCGTCGTCGCTGTACTGGACCGGCGGGGACTTCATGAAGTACGACGACGCCGACAGGATCGGTCCGCCGATCCCGCGGTCCTTGGCGAGCTTCGCGGCGCGCACCGCGTCGATGATCACGCCGGCGGAGTTGGGCGAGTCGTGGACCTCGAGTTTGTACTCGAGGTTCAGCGGGGTGTCGCCGAAGGAGCGCCCCTCGAGCCGCACGTAGGCCCACTTGCGGTCGTCGAGCCACGGCACGTGGTCCGACGGGCCGATGTGGACGTCCGCGCCCCGCATCTCGTGCGGGATCTGGGACGTGACCGACTGGGTCTTGGACAGCTTCTTCGACGCGAGCCGCTTGCGCTCGAGCATGTTCTTGAAGTCCATGTTGCCGCCGAAGTTGAGCTGGTAGGTGCGCAGCAACTCCACGCCGCGGTCTTCGAAGAGCTTGGCCAGCACTCGGTGGGTGATGGTCGCCCCTACCTGGCTCTTGATGTCGTCGCCGACGATCGGCACACCCGCGTCGGTGAACTTCTTCGCCCAGACCGGGTCGCTGGCGATGAACACCGGCAGCGCGTTGACGAAAGCCACCCCCGCGTCGATCGCGCACTGCGCGTAGAACCGGTCCGCCTCTTCGCTGCCGACCGGCAGGTAGGACACCAGGACGTCGACCTTGGCGGCGGTGAGGGCTGCGACGACGTCGACCGGCTTCTCGTCGGACTCCTCGACGAGCTCGCGGTAGTAGTCGCCGAGGCCGTCGTAGGTGTGACCGCGCTGGACGATGACGCCGTTGGGCGGGACGTCGGCGATGTGAACGGTGTTGTTCTCGCTCGCGACGATGGCCTCGGACAGGTCACGGCCCACCTTCTTGCCGTCGACGTCGAACGCGGCGACGAACTCGATGTCCCGGACGTGGTAGCCGCCGAAGTCGACGTGCATCAATCCTGGTACGCGAGCCTCGGGATCGGCGTTGCGGTAGAACTCGACGCCTTGGACCAAGGACGAGGCGCAGTTGCCCACGCCCACGATGGCGACACGGATGGAACCCATCAGCGGTGGTCTCCTTCAGTTGCTGACTGCGTAACAGGGGTGAATGTTGCAAGCGCGGGGGAGGCACGGTGTGGCCGAGCGGCCACCCCGTCGCGTTCGGTGGCGATCAGTTCGTTCAACCAGCGCACTTCGCGTTCCACGGACTCCAGCCCGTGGCGTTGCAGTTCGAGGGTGTAGCGGTCGAGGCGCTCCCGGGTGCCGGACATCGTCGTCCGCGCGTTCGCCTTGCGCTCCTCGAGCCGGTTGCGGCGGCCCTCAAGGATCCGCAGCCGGACGTCGGCGTCGGTCTGGGAGAAGAAGGCGAAGCGGACCCCGAATGCGTCGTCGTCCCATGCGGCCGGTCCGCCCTCGGCGAGCTGCTCTTGCAGCCGTTCCTTGCCTTCGGCGGTGAGCTTGTAGACGTGCTTCTTGCGCCGCCCGGCGCCGGACTCGCTTGCCGCGGAGTCGGTCGTGATCAGACCCTCGTCCTGCAAGGCGGCGAGCCGCGGATAGAGGCTCCCATAGGAGATCGCGCTCATCCGACCGAGCACGCTCTTGAGGCGCTTGTTGAGCTCATAGCCGTGCAGGGGAGCCTCGTGCAGCAGTCCGAGTACGGCGAAATCGAGCACGCCGGACTTCCTGCTCACTCGCGCCCCGATCGGTCGACTTGATGTATCGAATGGATACATCGCGACGCTACCCCGAAGGCATCGGGAACGCAAACACCGGGAGGCCGAGTTGGTGACCCGCGCGTCGTACGGCGTTCACCTGGCTCTCACCATTGCGGGCGTACCCTGACCCGCGTGCTGACCCAACGGTCACTCGCGGACGATCCGAGCGCGCGCTGCGTCGTCGATTACTCGCTGGCGCGCCGCGCCACGCTGTCCGCGGTGCGGATCGGACGCCTCCGACGGGCGGAGGCGTGTGACGCGCAAACCTACCTGCGCCGGGCGGCGCGCTACCACGGGCTGCCGACCGACCGTTCCTGTCCGATGTGCACGACTTCCACCCCGATGACGGACGTCCTGTACGCCTTCGGCGAGTCCTTGCGCCCGGCCGGCAACGGCCGGGCCCGGGCCCGCAAGGAGCTGCTGGAGCTGGCGGCCGTGCACCCGGAGATCTCGGTCTTCGTGGTCGAGGTCTGTCTTGACTGCGGGTGGAACTACCTCACGATGTCCCTCGTGCTCGGCACCGGCGAACGCCTGGTGCGCCGTGGCCGAACGACCTCGGGGTCGCGCGGGTGACACTGGCGGATTTCGCGCCGCGCCCGAAGCACGTTCTGATCGGACTCGCCGGCGCCGTCGTGGCCTCGAGCGCGTTGCTCGGGATCGCCTACGCGCGGACCTCGATTCCGTCGCCGAGCGCGATTGCCGAGCAGCAGACGACGACGATCTACTACAGCGACGGCAAGCACGTCCTCGCCCGCCTCGGCGACACCAACCGGCAGGACGTGTCGTTGAGCCAGGTGCCGGTCCAGGTCCAGCACGCGGTCCTCGCGGCCGAGGACCGCCACTTCTACTCCGAGCCGGGGGTGTCCCCTACCGGAATCCTTCGGGCGCTCGCGGTCGACCTGCGCGGCGGCGATATCAGCCAGGGCGGGTCGACGATCACCCAGCAGTACGTCAAGAACGCCTACCTGAGCCCGCAGCGGTCACTGACCCGCAAGCTCAAGGAGATCCTGATCGCGACCAAGCTGGGTCAGACGCGGTCGAAGGACGCGATCCTCGAGGACTACCTCAACACCATCTACTTCGGACGCGGCGCCTACGGCATCGAGGCGGCGTCGAAGGCCTACTTCGGTCACGGCGTGCAGAGCCTGACCGGGTCCGAAGGCGCCCTGCTCGCGGCGGTGATCCGCGGTCCGTCGCTGTACGACCCGGACCTGTCGGCGCAGACCCGCGTGGCGGCGAAGCAGCGCTGGCGCTACGTCATCGACGGGATGGTCGAGCAGGGCTGGCTCTCCCAGGCCCGGGCGGACCGGTTGTCGTTTCCGGCGACCAAGCCCGAGCGGCACGCCCAGAGATCCCAGTGCCGCGGCACGCTGTGCTACATCCGCGACGACGTCGAGTACGAACTCACCCACTCCGACGGCATGTCCGCAGCCCAGCTCGCGCTCGGCGGTTACAAGATCGTCACGACGATCAACTTCAAGGCCGAGCAGGCGCTCATCAACTCCGAGCGCAACGTCGTGCCCTACAACCCGCACGGTACGCCGATGAGTGGCGCGGCCTCGATCAAGCCCGGAGACGGGGCGATCGAGGCGCTGTACGGCGGACAGAAGTACTGCCACCGGCCGAAGGCGAACAAGGACGCCTGCATCGACCTGTCCGGCTTCACCGGTCAGTGGGCCAGGCCGCCGGGTTCGTCGTTCAAGACGTTCACCCTGCTCGCTGCGCTGCGGCAGGGGATCTCGCTGTCGAGCGTCTACAACGGACCGTCCTCGATCGAGGTGGCAGGCACGACGATCCACAACTCCTCACCCGGCGAGTCCTGCTACGGCTGCACGTTGCTCACTGCGTTCGCCCGCTCGATCAACACGATCTTCGTGCCCCTCGCCCAGCAAGTGGGGCCGCGCAAGGTGGTCCAGGCTGCCTACGACGCGGGCATCCCGACCACGAGGTCGCTGCCGGCCGTCCCCGATATCTCCCTCGGCCCGACCGACGTGTCGCCGGTCGATTTGGCGAACGCCTACGCGACGGTGGCGGCGGGCGGCGTCCGCGCCTCGCCGTACCTCGTCTCGTCGGTGACGACCAGCACTGGTCAGAAGGTCTACGCAGCCAACAAGCACCTCGTGCGGACGATGTCGAAGTCGGTCGCCGCGCAGGCGACCTACGCGATGACCAAGGTGCTCGCGCCCGGTGGTACGGCGTATGGGCATGCGCTGTCCGGTCGGCCGTCGGCCGGCAAGACCGGCACAACCGACAACAACACCAACGCGTGGTTCACCGGCTTCACCCCGCAGTTGAGCACGTCGGTGTGGATCGGCAACGTCGACCCGACGCAGACCGTCGAGGGCTCCGGTGTCGGTGAGGTGTTCGGCGGCACGCTGCCGGCCGAGATTTGGCAGCAGGCGATGAACGCGGCGCTCGCCGGTGATCCGGTCGTGTCATTCCCGTCCCTGTCCTCGGGCGCCGGTGGCGTACAAACCAGCTCCAGTCCCACGCCGACGACCTCGACAACTCACTCACCGGGCACGAGCCCGACCCCGACCACCTCGACGTCGACCTCACCGACCGCATCGGCATCCTCGACGCCGACCCCGACCACCAGCGGGTCGAGCGAACCCAGTGCGAGCAGCACCGCCACCGCCCACGCCGTGTCGTCGAGCCGCGCCGGGGGCGGGTAGCGAGAGACTCCCTGGGTGTCCAGCGGACCGACGCCGATCGCGCCGTCGCAGGAGGACCCGGTCGTCGGCGGGGTCAGCCGGCTGATCGGCGGGCGCTGGGGCGACCACACCACCGGCGGTACCTGGTCGTGGTGGACGCCGCTGCGGGTCGCCTTGATGGCGACGCTCCTGGTCACCTTGTGCGGCTACCTGCAGAAGTCGCCGTGCCTGACCCACTCCTACAGCAACGACTACCAGTACACCCGGCTCTGTTACACCGACACCTTTGCGCTGTACGGCGTCGAAGGGCTAAACGCCAGGGTCAACAGTGCCGGCGAGGTGACCGGGCGGGTCTCCGTGCCGTACCGCGATCACCCGGTGGAGTACCCCCCGGTGATCGGCGGCCTGATGTGGCTTGCCGCCGAGGCCACCGTGCTGGTTCATCCTGGGGAGGCCGCCGACCGGGCGACCGCGCATAACACGACGTTTTTCAACCTGACCGCGCTTGGCCTCGCGGCGGCTGCGCTGATCTCGACGTTCACCGTCGCGAAGCTCGCCGGTCGTCGCCGCGAGTGGGACGCGATGCTCGTCGCGCTCTCGCCGGTGCTGTTCATGCATGCGTTCACCAACTGGGACCTGGTCGCGGTCGCCCTCACCGGGCTCGGCTTATGGGCGTGGAGCCGCGGCTCTCCCGGTTGGGCCGGGCTGGCGCTCGGAGTCGGTATCGCGACCAAGCTGTATCCGGTTTTCGTCCTGCTGGCGTTGGTGATGCTGTGCGCGCGGGCGGGGAAGTGGCGGGCGGCGGGCAAGTCGGTGGCGACCGCTGTGGCGGGAGTCGTCGCGTGTTACCTCCCCGCGATCCTCATCTCGCGATCGTTCCCTTTCCCGGATGCGAGCTGCCCCGACGCGCACCCGCTGCCCGGCTGGCGCTGGTTTTTGTCGTTGAGCCAGACCCGGGGCGCGGACTGGGGGAGTATCTGGTTGGTCTTCCAGCACCTGTTCGGCGGTGACCGGGTCGGCCGGGCGCTGTCCGCTCAACCCGCCTGTGGTGCCGCCCCGACCACCCTGAACATCGTCTCGAGCGCTCTCGTCCTCGCGGTGGTCGTGGCGGTCGGGGCCCTCGTGGCCATCGCCCCACGCCGCCCGCGGGTCGCCCAGGTCGCCTTCCTGCTCGTGGCCGGGTTCATCGTGTTCAACAAGGTGGATTCGCCGCAGTACGCGCTCTGGCTGCTTCCGCTGGCGGTGCTTGCCCGCCCGCGGTGGGCGGCGCTCCTCACCTGGCAGGTCAGCGAGGTGGTGCTCGGCGCGATGAACCTGCTGACCCTGATCGCGCTCGACCACAGCGACCAGGGAGTCTCGCTGTCGCTGTATCTCGGGTTCGTCCTCGCGCGTGACGTCATCCTCTTCGTGGTCATGGCTCTGGTGGTGCGCGAGGTCCTCGTCCCGCACCATGACGTCGTACGCCGTGACGGAGTCGACGACCCCGCCGGCGGGGTTCTCGATCACGCTCCCGACCCCGGAACCGGCCGCCGTGATCTGTGGACGAGCGCTGCGGGCACCGCTGCTCGCGCTTAGGCTGTGCGTCCGTCGCGGCTGCTAGCCTGGGCGGCGCTCGACGCAGAGCAGCCTCCTGCTACACCTCGCCTGGGCGCGTCTTGTGCGCGATCCGGGCGGGACCAGTAGCCGCCTCGCCACCACCGCGGTGGCGTGCATCGAGTCCAAAGGAGGTGGGTTGCCCGCATGCGTCATTACGAACTGATGGTCATCCTCGATCCGGATCTTGAGGAACGCACTGTCGCACCGTCGCTCGACCAGTTCCTCGGAGTCATCCGCCAGGGTGGCGGCAGCGTGGAGAAGGTCGACGTGTGGGGCCGGCGCCGTCTCGCCTACGAGATCGACCACAAGGTCGAAGGCATCTATGCCGTGCTCGACGTGACCGCCGAACCGGCCACCGTCAAAGAGCTCGACCGTCAGCTCAACCTCAACGAGTCCGTGCTGCGCACCAAGGTGCTGCGGCCGGAGACGAAGTAGGTCTCGATGGCTGCCGGCGACACCAACATCACGCTGATCGGCAACCTCGTCGACGACCCGGAGCTGCGGTTCACGCCCTCCGGAGCGGCGGTGGCGAAGTTCCGGATCGCCTCTACCCCGCGCTACCTCGACCGGGCCACCAACGAGTGGAAGGACGGCGAGAGCCTGTTTCTGTCGTGCAACGTCTGGCGGCAGGCGGCCGAGAACGTGGCCGAATCCCTCCAGCGGGGGATGCGCGTCATCGTCTCCGGCCGGCTCAAGCAGCGCTCCTATGAGACCAAGGAAGGCGAGAAGCGCACCGTTTTCGAAGTCGAGGTCGACGAGGTCGGCCCGTCGTTGCGGAACGCGACCGCGAAGGTCGTGAAGGCAGCGCGAAGCGGTGGCGGCACCTACTCCGGTGGCGGCTCGACCGGTGGCGGCACGCCGAACGACGATCCCTGGGCCACGCCCGCGCCTTCCGGCGGCGGGCTGAGCGACGAGCCGCCCTTCTAACCCGCGCCGGACCAGCCACTTCCCCGATCCGTTCCCCGACCGTCCGATCGACCATCCCCTCGTGCAGAGGGGCTCGCACCGACTGGAGCACCACGATGGCCAAGCCTGTTGTTCGCAAGATCAAGAAGAAGGTCTGTCAGTTCTGCAAGGACGACACGGCCTACATCGACTACAAGGACACGAACCTGCTTCGCAAGTTCATCTCCGACCGCGGCAAGATCCGCGCCCGCCGGGTCACCGGCAACTGCTCGCAGCACCAGCGCGACATCGCCACGGCGGTGAAGAACAGCCGCGAGATGGCGTTGCTGCCCTACACGAGCACCGCACGCTAAGGGGGTAGGACGATGAAGCTCATCCTCACTCAGGACGTCCGGGGTCTCGGCGAGGTCGGAGACGTGGTCGAGGTCAAGGACGGTTACGGCCGCAACTACCTCGTGCCGCGCGGGCTCGCGATGCGCTGGACCCGCGGCGGTGAGTCGCAGGTGGCCGCGTTGCGTCGCGGTCGGGCCGTGCGGGAGGTGCGCGACCTCGGCGAGGCCAAGGCGATCGCGGACCAGCTCGCGACCCTCGAGGTGACGCTCGCCTCGCGCGCGGGCGAAGGTGGTCGGCTGTTCGGGTCGGTCACCACTGCGGACGTCGTCGCGGCGGTGGTCGCGGCCGGCGGACCGACGCTGGACAAGCGCCGCCTGGAGCTGCCGAGCGCACACATCAAGAACGTCGGCTCGCACGACGTGTCCATCCGCTTGCACCCGGAGGTCACCGCCTCGGTGACCGTCGAGGTCGTCCCCGCCTAACCGGTCACGTGCCATTTGCCGGCCGTTTTCCTCGGCGGGCACAGCTGTGAATGAGCATCGTCGCAGGTCAGACGGTGTGTCGCGGGATTCTCGCTAGGCCCGTCCACAGCGCTTCCCACACCTGTGCACAGCGGCACGGCGGGGCGTCCACACCTCGTCCACAGTTCGCCACACAGGCGGGCGAAATTGCCCCGGCGCGTTGGGCCGCGAGGCCGCCTCCCCCGGTCTAACTTCGCACTCGGTACGCCTGGTCGGCCCGGCAGTGTCGGTGTCGGATGCTCGACTGATGTCGAACCGGTGTTCGAACGAGGGGAAACTGGCGTGAGCACGGCTGATGTCCTGTCGCTGCCCGGGGGCGACGGGCGGATCGATGTCGACCGCACGCCGCCGCAGGACATCGCCGCCGAGCAGTGTGCGCTCGGCGGCATGTTGCTGTCCAAAGACGCGATTGCCGACGTCGTGGAGGTCCTCAAACCGGCCGACTTCTACCGGCCGGCGCATCAGACGGTCTACGACGCGATTCTCGACCTCTACGGCAAGGGCGAGCCGGCCGACCCAGTGACGGTTGCGGCCGAACTGACCCGCACCGGCGCCCTCGAGCGGATCGGCGGCGCTCCCTACCTGCACACCCTGATCGCCTCGGTGCCGACGGCGGCCAACGCCGGCTACTACGCCGAGATCGTGCGCGAGCGCGCCATTCTGCGCCGGCTGGTCGAGGCCGGTACGAAGGTGGTGCAGCTTGGCTACGGCGCGGCCGGCGCGGCCGGCGGAGACGTCGACGACGTCGTCGATCGGGCCCAGCAGGCGGTCTATGAGGTCCTCGAGCACCGCAACAGCGAGGACTTCATCGGGCTCGAGGCCGCGATGTGGCAGACCTACAACGAGATCGAGGCGATCGGCAACCGTGGTGGCGAGTTGTTCGGCGTACCGACCGGATTCCGTGATCTCGATGAGCTGACCAACGGCCTGCACGCCGGCCAGCTGATCATCGTCGCGGGAAGACCCGGACTCGGAAAGGCATTGTCGCTTGACACACCGCTGGCGACGCCGACCGGTTGGACCACGATGGGCGACGTCGCCGTAGGGGATCGGCTGATCGGCGCGGACGGATATCCGACGACCGTCGTGGCTGCGACCGACGTGATGACCGATCGCCCGTGCTATGAGCTGCGCTTCGACGACGGCAGTGTGCTGATCGCCGACGAGCAGCATCAGTGGCTCACCCAGACCCGCGCCTCGCGCAAGCGAGCGCGAGAACGAGGACTTCCAGCAGCGACAGGGTCGGCGATCCGCACGACCGGCGAGATTGCGGCGACGGTGCGGTGCGCCACCGCCGATCGTCGGCTCAATCACTGCGTCGCCCTCGCTGAACCGCTGACGCTTGCAGACCGGGATCTTCTGGTCGCTCCGTATCTCCTGGGAGTGTGGCTGGGCGACGGACACAGCGCCGCCGGGCGCTCCGCCTGCGCGGACCCCGAGATCGCGATGTATCTCGAGGCTGACGGGTACGCCGTCACCCCGGGCGCTCGGTTGACCGACAACGTGAAGCTCCCGCCCTCGTCGTCGCAGTGCGCCGAACGCCGGGACAGTCACGGGTCGGTCGACGGATTGCTGCGGACTCTGGGGGTGCTCGGTGACAAGCACATTCCGGTCAGCTATCTGCGGGCGTCCGAGGCGCAGCGGCGGGCATTGCTCGCGGGCCTGCTCGACACCAACGCGACGGTGATGAGCACCGGTTCCGTGCAGTTCACCTCGACGAGTTCCCGCCTTACCGACGATGTCCGCGAGCTCCTGCACAGCCTTGGATACCGGACGGCCTGCGCTGCCACGCAGGGCACCGGGCGCACTCCCGGGACCTCGACGGCGTACACCATCACGTTCACTACCGACGACGAGGTCTTCCGGCTGGAGCGAAAGCGCCTCGTACACAAGCAGCGGCACGCCTGCACGCCGCGCGCGACGACGAGGACCCGCTACGTCGTCGAGGTCCGCGCGATTCCCTCCGTACCGGTGCGCTGCGTTCAAGTGGACAACCGCGACCACCTCTACCTCGCTGGCCGAGCGATGATCCCGACCCATAACTCCACCGTCAGCATGGACTTCTTGCGGTCGGCCTCGATCCAGCACAACCTGCCCTCGGTGCTGTTCAGCCTGGAGATGGGCAAGAGCGAGATCACCATGCGGTTGCTGTCCGCAGAAGCCCGGATCCCGCTGACCCGGATCCGCACGGGCACGTTGACCGAGGACGACTGGACGAAGCTCGCCCGGCGAATGGGTGAGGTCGCGCAGGCGCCGATGTTCATCGACGACTCGCCCAACCTCACGATGATGGAGATCCGGGCCAAGGCTCGGCGGCTCTCCCAGCGCCACGGGTTGCGGCTGATCGTCGTCGACTATCTGCAGCTGATGAACAGCGTGCGGCGGGTGGAGAACCGCCAGCAGGAGGTGGCCGAGATGAGCCGTTCGCTCAAGCTGCTGGCGAAGGAGCTCGACGTACCGGTCGTCGCGGTGAGTCAGCTGAACCGGGGGGCCGAGCAGCGCTCGGACAAGAAGCCCCAGCTCTCCGACCTGCGGGAGTCGGGTGCCATCGAGCAGGACGCCGACATGGTGATCCTCCTGCACCGCGAGGACGCCTACGAGCGAGAGTCCCCGCGCGCCGGTGAGGCCGATTTGATCGTCGCGAAGCACCGCAACGGCCCGACGAAGGACGTGGTCGTGTCCTCGCAGTTGCACTACTCCCGGTTCGTCGACATGCCGCGGTCCTGACCGCGTGCGGTCCGCGCTGTGACGGCGCGATTTGGGCGAAACCGGATCGCCCAATATCGTTCTAGGGTCGATCGTTAGGATCGGATACCGAGCGCGTCGTGGGTCGCGCCAGAAAGATGGGTGCGCAGCGGCGTGGTCGACGACTTCCCCAAGGACTCCCTGCGTATCGCCCTGCTCTCTTACCGGAGCAAGCCTCATTGTGGCGGTCAGGGCGTCTATGTCCGGCACGTCTCCCGCGAGCTTGTCGAGCTTGGGCATCAGGTCGAGGTCATCAGCGGCCAGCCCTACCCGCGGCTGGATCCCGGGCCGAGCCTGGTCGAGCTGCCGAGCCTGGACCTCTACTGCGACGAGAACCCGTTCCACATCCCGCACCCCCGCGAGATCCGGGACTGGATCGACATCCGCGAGACCGCCTCGATGTTGTCGGGTGGATTCGGCGAGCCGTGGACGTTCTCGCTGCGGGCGGCGCGGCTGCTGAAGTCCCGGCTCGGGGACTTCGACGTCGTCCACGACAACCAGACCTTGGGCTACGGGATGACGGCCATCGCCAAGGCGGGCTTTCCGCTGATCGCGACCATTCACCACCCGTGCAGCGTCGACCGGGTGGTCGAGATCGCCAACGCTCCCAGCCTGCGGCAGCGGATCGGCAAGCGACGGTGGTATGGCTTTACCCGGATGCAAGGACGGGTCGCCCGCCGGATGACCTCGATCGTGACGGTGTCGAGTAACTCCGCCTCCGACATCGTCCGGGACTACAAGGTCGACCCGGCGGTGATGCGGATCGTGCCGATCGGGGTCGACACCACGACGTTCAAGCCCCCGACGACGCCGCGGGTCCCCGGCCGCCTGGTGGCGGTGTCCAGCTCGGACAGCCCGATCAAGGGCGTGAAGGTCTTGCTCGAGGCGGTCGCGAAGCTCAGCACCGGTCACGACGTTGAGCTCGTCGTCGTCGGCCAGCCCAAACCCGACGGACCGGTTGCGCGGGCGGTCAGAGACCTCAACCTTGCTGGACGGGTGCGGTTCGTGTCCGGACTGTCCGACGAGGGCATCGCCGAGCTGCTGGCGTCCGCGGAGATTGCGGTCGTCCCGTCGCTCTACGAGGGCTTCTCGATCCCCGCAGTCGAGGCGATGGCGTGCGCGACGCCACTCGTCGCCTCCAGCGGAGGAGCGCTACCCGAGGTGGTCGGCACCGACGGCAGCAGTGCGGTCCTGGTCACGCCGGGCGACGCGGGAGAGCTGGCGGATGCCCTCGGAGCCCTGCTCGACGATGACGACCGGCGGCGTGCGGTCGGGCTGGGTGGCCGACGGCGGGTCGAGACCTCCTACACCTGGCGGCGTGTGGCCGAGTCGATGGTCGAGGTTTACCGCGACGCGATCGAGGCGAAGGCCGCTGCCGCTGTGCGACAGCCGACCGAGGGGGTCGTCGAGTCCGCTGCCCTTGCGGTCGCGGATTAGGCGCGGCGTGTGCTGACCGTCGACTTCGACCAGTTCCCGATCGCTCCTGGCGATCGGGTGCTTGACCTCGGCTGTGGCGGCGGCCGCCACGCCTTCGAGCTCTACCGGCGCGGTGCGGACGTGGTCGCGCTCGACCGCGACCTCGGTGAACTGGAAGCGGTCGAGCGGATGTTCCGGGCGATGCGGGCCGACGGCGAGGCCCCGTCGGGTGCGATCGCACAGACTGTCCAGGGTGATGTGCTCGCCCTCCCGTTCCCCGACGGCGCGTTCGACGCGATCATCGCCGCGGAGGTCCTCGAGCACATCCCGGACGACCGCGCGGCGATGGCCGAGATCGCCCGGGTCCTCAAGCCGGGCGGCCGCGCCGCGGTGACGGTGCCGCGCTGGTGGCCGGAGAAGGTCAACTGGGCGCTGTCCCGCGAGTACCACGACATCCCCGGCGGGCACGTGCGGATCTACAAGGGCGACGAGGTGACGGCCCGGCTCACCGCCACCGGCCTGACGGTTCGCGGCGAGCATCATGCGCACGCGCTTCACTCGCCGTACTGGTGGCTGAACTGCGCGTTCGGTCGGGAAAGCCTCCCGTCGCGGACCTGGCACCGGTTGCTGGTCTGGGACATCATCAAGGCGCCGACGCTGACCCGAACCGCCGAGCGGTGGCTGAACCCGCTGATGGGCAAGAGCCTCGTCGTCTACGCCGACAAGCCCGGCGCCCATAGGAGGCGTTCCAGTGCGGCTGCCTGACCTGCCCTACGTCCTGGGAATCGTCACCGCCGACGAACTACGCCAGACCGGCGCGGCGATTGCCGCGACCCAGGAACCGACCGGGGCGATTCCCTGGTTCCCGGGCGGTCACTGCGACCCGTGGGATCACATCGAGTGCGCGATGGCCCTCGACCTGACCGGGTTCGCCGAGGAAGCGTTGGCGGCGTACGAGTTCTTGCGCACCTCCCAGCGCGCGGACGGGTCGTGGCCGTCGAAGGTGACCGGCGGCGAGGTCGAGGACCCGACCTTCGAAACCAACCAGTGCGCCTACATCGCGGTCGGGGTGTGGCACCACTGGCTGCTCACCGGGGACGAGGCGTTCCTCGCTCGCATGTGGCCGACGGTCAGCGCCGCCCTCGACCTCGTGACCGGCCACGCGAACGATCGCGGCGAGATCGCCTGGTCGGTGACCGAGAACGGTGAGCCGCGCGAGGGTGGCCCGCTGTTGACCGGGTCGTCCTCGACGTACCAGGCACTGCGGTGCGGGTTGGCGCTCGCTGACTACTTCGATGCGCCGCAGCCGGAATGGGAGATCGCGGCGGGGCGCCTCAGCCACCTCATCTGCGACCATCCGGACGTCTTCGCCGACAAAGACCGGTTCTCGATGGACTGGTACTACCCGGTCCTCGGCGGCGCGTTGCGCGGTGCCGCGGCGCACGAGCGGTTCCTCACCCGCTGGGATCGTTATGTCGTCCCCGGCTTGGGTATCCGCTGCGTCGATGACGAGCCGTGGGTGACCGGCGCGGAGAGCGCGGAGTGCGTGATCGCGCTCGAGACGGTCGGCTTGACCGAACTGGCACTGAAGCTGTTCGCGGACATCCAGCATCTGCGCGCGCCGGACGGCTCGTACTGGACCGGCTGGCAGTTCAGCGCGAACGTCAACTGGCCGGCCGAGCAGTCGACCTGGACGGCCGCGGCCGTCGTACTCGCCGCGGACGTGCTGTCCCGGACGTCGGCGGCGAGCGGGATCTTCCACGCCGACGACCTGCCGGTCGGGCTCGCACTCAGCGACGGCGCCTGCGGCTGCGCGCCGCGCGACGCCGCGCGCGCCGCTCGCTAACCCCCTCTCTGAACGGCGTTCCTGAGCACAACCGCGCCTCCGCTCGGCGTGTCGGCGCGGTTTGCGCTGGTTTGCACCGCCGAAATCGCTCGGTTGTGCTCTGGAACGCCGAGGGCGGGGTGGCCGCTGTCGGCTCGCTGCTACTCGGGGCGCTGCAGGACGCGCAGGCTCCCGACCTGGCGGATCTCGGTGAACCCGTCGGCAAGTGCGCGTTGGTAGACGTGGTACGGCGCCTGCCCGCCGTCGGCCGGATCGGCGAATACGTCGTGGATCGCCAAGACCCCGTGCGGGGCGACGAACCTCGACCAGCCGGCGTAGTCGGCCTGCGCGTGCTCCTCAGCGTGCCCACCGTCGATGAAGAGCATCGCGAGCGGCGTTGACCAGATCGCGGCTACTGCCGTGCTGGACCCGATGATCGCCAGCACGGTGTCCTCGAGCCCGGCGGCGCGAATGGTCCTGCGGAAGAACGGCAGCGTGTCCATCAGGCCGGTGTGCGGGTCGACGACCTCGACGTCGTGGTGTTCCCAGCCGGCCTGGTTCTCCTCCGACCCGCGGTGGTGATCCACCGTGACGACCGTGCCGCCCCGCAGTTGTGCCGCTGCGCCGAGCCAGGTGGCCGACTTGCCGCAGTAGGTGCCGACCTCGAGGATCACCCCGCGCGCAGCAACCGCCCAGGCCGCATCCCAGAGCGCCTCCGCCTCCTCCGGGGGCATGAAGCCTTTTGCTTCGTCGGCGATCTTCTTCCGCCCCGGGTCGATCCGGACGGGTGCGATCAGGGCGGGGTTGTGCATGCTCCCGACTCTACGGATCGGTCGTCAGGAGCTTTCGACCCCTCCGGCTACGGACGCTGGCGGCACGTCCCGCCGTGGTCGGTCAGTCTTTCGCGGGTGGCTCGCCGAGTAGCGCCAACTGTCGCGACTGCGCGACCAGATGTCCGGTCGAGTCCCAGATCGTCGCGTTCTCGTCGAACCACCCGCCGGCCACGAGCTGGCAGGTTGTCTCACACAGCAGCCAGCCCGGGGCGGGTAGGCCCCGCACCAACACGGTCAGCTCGACCGTCGGCGCCCAGCCGTAGTGGCGCAGGTTGAACACGGTCGGCGGCCCGATGTCCGTGGCGAGAATCAGGGTCGAGGCGTTTGGCTCCGATCCGTCGCGCAACCGAAACCAGAACCGAATCGTCGCTTCGCCGGTGGGCGTGGGGAACGGTACCGTCGCAGGGTCGAGCCGCAGCTCGCAATGCTCGAAGATTTCCGGCGCGAAACGATGCGTCTCGGGCGGCGCGCACTCCTGCGGAGGCGGCAGAACCGGCACGGGCGAAGAGGTGTAGTCGGTGGCAAACATCGCGAGCTCGCCGCTCGTGACGAGCGCTTCGATGCACGGCTTGTCGCCCTGCCACAGGGTCGCCCGCGAGGTCGATGCCCGCCGCCCGCGCCGAATCTCCACCGCGCGTACCTCGGCCGGGCCGGCTTCGGGTGCCCGCAGATAATGACCGGAGATGGCCAACGGGTGCGTGGTGCCGACGATGTCGCAGCCCGCGCGGCCGAGCAACGCCAGCAGGTAGCCGCCGTTCGGTTTACCGAGAATGGCCCAGCCGGGGTCGAGGGTGACGTCGTAGGTCCGATCGGAGGCGTCGGAGTCACCCGGGCGCGACCTCACCGACGTGGCGTCGTTGAATGCGCTCACGGCCGGCGCCTCGCTCACACCGCGAGCAACGCGGGCGCGAGCGCGGTCCATTCCGCCCGCGGCAGCCCGCGCCGGTCGTCGACCAAGATCTGAACCGCCACGTGGTCGGCGCCTGCGTCGAGATGCGCGCGCACCCGTTCGGTGATCGCATCGGCGCTCCCCCACGCGCAGATCGTGTCGACGAGCCGGTCCGTGCCGCCGTCGGCGAAGTCCTCCGTCGCGAAGCCGAACCGCGCAAGGTTGGTCGTGTAGTTCGGCAACCGCAGGTACGACGCGGTGTGTCGGCGGGCGAGCTCGCGCGCGACGGACGCGTCCGACCCGAGGACGCACACCTGCTCCGGCACGAGCAGTTTGTCAGGCCCCAGGATCTCTCGAGCCCGCGCGGTGTGCTCGGGGGGGACGAAGTAGCTGTGTACGCCGTCCGCGCGCCGGGCCGCGAGCTCGATCATCTTGGGACCGAGCGCCGCGAGCAGCCGCGGTGGGCGACGTTCTGGGGCGACCGCGCGGTACAGCTCGTATCCACTGTCCATCCGGTCGAGGTAGGCATCCATGAACGCCAGCGGCTTGTCGTAGGAACCGTCGCGGGCGTCGACCAGCAGCTTGTGCGAGGCGCCGATCCCGAGCACGAACCGGTCCGGGTAGGCCTCGCCCAGCGCCAGTTGCGCGGCCGCGGTCGCCAGCGCGTCGCGGGCCCACACGTTGGCGATGCCGGTCGCGACGACGAGCGAATCGGTTGCCGCGAGCAGGAGTTGCACGGCCGACATGACCTCGCGGCCGACCGCCTCACCGGTCCACAACGCGCGGTAGCCGAGCGCCTCGACCTCCCGGGCGACGTCCCGGACCACGCTCGCGGGCGAGTAGTCCAGCTGGCCGGTCCAAATCCCGACCCGGCCGAGCCGCGCCGGCCAGGCGGCGAGGTCGGCGTCGTGAGTGGTCACGACGGCCGACGCTACCCGGCGTTGTCCGCCGCCGGGCGGAACCCGGCCGAGATCGCCTGCATCGCTGCGGTGAGCTCGCCCGGCACGACCCACACGGTTGAGGCCGGGGACTGGGCGATCTTGGGTAGCGCCTCGAGGTAGGAGTAGGCGAGCAGTTGCGGGTCCGGGTTGCCCTCGTGAATCGCGCCGAAGACGGTCTCGATCGCTTTCGCCTGACCTTCCGCGCGCAGGATCTCGGCCTCCCGCGAGCCTTGAGCGGACAGGATCGCGGCCTGCTTCTCACCTTCGGCGGTGAGGATCGCCGACTGCTTAACGCCCTCCGCAGTGAGGATCGCTGCGCGCTTGTTCCGGTCGGCGCGCATCTGCTGCTCCATCGCCTCCTTGATGCTCGCCGGGGGATCGATCGCTTTGATTTCCACCCGGCTCACCCGCACCCCCCACTTGCCGGTCGCCTCGTCGAGTACGCCGCGCAGCTGGCCGTTGATCTGGTCGCGGCTGGTCAGCGCCGCCTCGAGGTCCATCCCGCCGACCACGTTGCGCAAGGTGGTGATCGTCAGCTGCTCGATCGCCTGGATGTAGTTCGCGATCTCATACGTCGCCGACCGCGGCTCCGTCACCTGGAAGTACACGACCGTGTCGATGTTCACGACCAGGTTGTCCTGTGTGATCACCGGCTGCGGGGGGAAGCTCACCACTTGCTCCCGCAGGTCGAGAAGCGGCCGCATCCGGTCGACGAAGGGCACCAGCAGGTTCAGGCCGGCACTGCACGTGCGCTGGTAACGACCGAGCCGCTCGACCACGCCTGCTCGGGCTTGCGGCACGATTCGGACCGAGCGAAGGATGACGATGAACACGAAGATCACGACGATGATCACGACGATGAGTGCGATGTTCACGAAACTGCTCCGATCTGCGCGCCGTCATCCGGCGCGGTCGATGGGTGGACGACGGCGGTAACCCCGTCGATGGCGCGGACCTCGACCCACTGGCCTGCCGGGATCGACGCATTCACGTCGTACGGACGCGCGGTCCACGTCTCGCCGCCGATCCGGACGAGACCACCCTTGGCGGTATTCACGTCGGACAACGTGATGGCTCGGGTGCCGATCAACCGCTCGGTGCCCGTCTTGGTGGACGACGGCTTTTGGCGATGCCGCCGGGCGGCAGGGAGCACGGTCGCGAGCAACACCGCCGACACCACAACGAACGTGGCGGCCTGCCACGCCTCGTTGCCGCCCAGCGCCGCGACGATGGCCGCCGCCGCCGCTCCGCCGGAGAGCATGCCAAGAACCAGGGTGAGGGTGAGCACTTCCGCGATCGCCAGCACGACCGCGGCGATGAGCCACGCCAGCCAGTCCTCCACGGGGCGAAGCGTAACGCCGGGCCGCCGCAGGGATGGCCAGGGCGCACGGGTGTCTGCAACCATGGCAGTGAGCGGCCTTCCCCGCTCGCACCGTGGCCGCGCGCACCACACCTGTACGCGGGCACGGAGTCGTCTCGCACCGACCGGCGATCCCTGTCGGTGCGCCGAGGGCGAGGAGATCGCATGACCGAAGCGCTGCTGCCGCAGCCGTCCGAAGGCCCGGACTTCGTCCAGCTCCTCACCCCGGAAGGTGAGCGGGTCGAGCACCCGGACTACTCCCTCGACGTGACCGACGACGAGGTTCGTGGCCTCTACCGCGACCTGGTCCTGGTACGCCGGATCGATACCGAGGCCACCGCGCTCCAGCGACAGGGCGAGCTGGGGCTGTGGGCGAGCCTGCTCGGCCAGGAAGCGGCACAGGTCGGGGCCGGCCGGTCACTGAGCGAGGGAGACTTCGCGTTTCCGACCTACCGCGAGCACGGCGTTGCCTATTGCAAGGGGGTCGACCCCGTCACCTTGCTCGGCCTGTTCCGCGGGACGAGCCAGGGCGGCTGGGACCCGCAGGACCACGGCTTCGCCCTCTACACGATCGTCATCGGGTCGCAGACCCTGCACGCCACCGGGTACGCGATGGGGATGCAGCGCGATGGCGGGTCCGGCGCGGTGATGGCGTTTTTCGGCGACGGCGCCTCCAGCCAGGGCGACGTCAACGAAGCGTTCGTGTGGGCGAGCGTATTCAACGCCCCGGTCGTGTTCTTCTGCCAGAACAACCAGTGGGCGATCTCCGAACCGCTGGAGAAGCAAACCCGGATCCCGCTCTATCAACGCGCGCAGGGCTTCGGCTTCCCGGGAGTCCGGGTCGACGGCAACGACGTACTGGCGGTGTTGGCGGTGACCCGGGCCGCATTGGCGCGGGCCCGCGACGGCGACGGCCCGCTGCTGATCGAGGCCTACACCTATCGGATGGGGGCGCACACAACGTCGGACGACCCGACCCGCTACCGGTTGGCTGCGGAGCTCGAGACCTGGAAGCTCAAGGACCCGATCGAACGGGTCAAAGCCTACTTGTCGCGCCGTGGCGCAGGGGATGCCGAGTTCTTCGCGGCGGTCGACGCCGAATCGGACGCGCTCGCGGCGCACGTGCGGGCAGGCTGCCTCGCCCTGCCTGATCCGGACCCGCTGACGATGTTCGACCACGTCTACGCCGGGGGATCATCGTTGCTGGACGAGGAGCGGGAGCAGATGTCGACCTACCTTGCGTCCTTCGCCGAGGCGGCGCGCTGATGGCGACGCTGACGATGGCGAAAGCGCTCAACGAGGGTCTGCGATCGGCGATGGAGCGCGACCCGAAGGTTCTCATCATGGGCGAGGACGTCGGCCGGCTCGGCGGGGTCTTCCGCGTCACCGACGGACTCCAGAAGGACTTCGGTGAGGACCGGGTGATCGACACTCCGCTCGCGGAGTCGGGAATCATCGGTACGGCGGTCGGGCTCGCGATCCGCGGGTTCCGCCCGGTGTGCGAGATCCAGTTCGACGGCTTCGTGTTTCCGGCTTTCGATCAGATCGTGAGTCAGGTTGCGCGGATGCACTACCGATCGGCCGGCCACGTGAAGATGCCGCTGACGATCCGGATCCCCTACGGCGGCGGGATCGGTGCGGTCGAGCACCACAGCGAGTCGCCGGAGACCTACTTCGCGCACACCGCCGGGCTGAAGGTGCTCACCTGCTCCCACCCGGCCGACGCGTTCACGATGATCCAGCAGGCGATCGCCTGCGACGACCCGATCGTGTTCTTCGAGCCGAAGCGACGGTACTGGGACAAGGCCGACGTCGATCCGGACGTGGCCGCGAGCGCGTCGTGCTGGTCCGCCGAGGTCGCCCGAGAGGGTACGACCGCGACGCTCATCACCTACGGGCCGAGCGTGCGAACGTGCCTCGACGCGGCCGCCGCGGCGGAAAGCGACGGTCAGGATCTCGAGGTCGTCGACCTGCGGGCGCTGTCGCCGATCGATTGGGAGACCGTGTTCGCCTCGGTGCGAAAGACTCAGCACGCGGTGGTGGTGTCGGAAGCGCCGCTGTTCGCCTCGCTCGCGGCCGAGATCGCGGCGCGGATCACCGAGCACTGCTTCTACTCCCTCGAGGCACCCGTTCTGCGGGTCGGTGGCGCGTCGACGCCGTACCCGGCGTCACGGGTCGAGGAGGACTTCCTGCCCGATCTCGACCGGGTGCTCGACGCCGTCGACCGGGCGCTGGAGTGGTAGCGGTGGCGGACTTCGCTCTTCCCGACCTCGGCGAGGGTCTGACGGAGGCCGAGATCCTTCGCTGGCTGGTTGCGGTCGGAGACCGGGTCACGCTGAACCAGCCGATCGTCGAGGTCGAGACCGCCAAGGCGGCGGTCGAGATCCCCTCGCCGTACGCCGGGGTGGTGAAGACGTTGCACCACAGCGCCGGCGACACCATCGACGTCGGAGCGCCGCTGATCAGCTTCGACGTCGAGGGCGAGTCGGGGACGGTTCGGCCCGAGGGCGAGCAGCCGGCCGAGTTCCTCGTCGGCAGCGGGCCGAAGCCGTCGGCTCGCACCCGTCGGGCGCGGGTCGCGCCGGTCGCGCCGATGCCGCCGGTCGTCACCCAGGCGGACCGACCGCAACCGGCCCGGGTGGCCGCCGCGGCCGTTGGTGAGCGCGCCGAGCGTCTGGTCGCGCAGGTGCACGTTCTCGCCAAACCCCCGGTCCGCAAGCTGGCCCGCGATCTCGGGGTCGACCTGCGCGTGATCAGCGGCACCGGGGCACACGCAACTATCACCCGCGCCGATGTCGAGGCCGCGGCGGCCGGCGTACCTTCACCGGGCGGTGCTCGCTCGCCAGTTGGGGCCGTGATCGACGTTGACCCGGCCACCCGCGAACGTCGGATCCCCATCAAGGGCGTGCGCAAAGCGACCGCCGCCGCGATGGTGCAGAGCGCGTTCACCGCGCCGCAGGTCAGCGAGTTCGTCACCGTGGACGTGACCCCCATGATGGAGCTCGTCACTCGGTTGCGCGCGCACCCGGACTTCGACGGGATCGCGGTCTCGCCACTGCTCCTCGTCGCGCGATCGCTCGTGCTCGCGATCGCTCGCCACCCGATGATCAACTCCTCCTGGGATGACGAGGCGCAGGAGATCGTCGTCAAGGACTACATCAATCTCGGGATCGCGACCGCGACCGAGCGCGGGCTGATCGTGCCGAACATCAAAGACGCCGGTCGGCTCTCGCTCCCGGAGCTCGGTGCGGCCCTCAACCGGTTGGTGGCGTCGGCGCGGGCGGGCCGCGCGACGCCGTCGGACCTGAGCCGGGGGACGGTCACGATCACCAACGTCGGGGTGTTCGGCGTCGACACCGGTACGCCGATCCTCAACCCGGGCGAAGCGGCCATCTTGTGCTTCGGCGCCGTACGGGATCAACCGTGGGTGCACGAGGGTCGGATCGAGATTCGCAACGTCACCCAGCTCGCGGTGACCTTCGACCATCGGATCGTCGACGGACAGCTCGGTAGCGAGTTTCTCGCCGACGTCGCCGGTCAGCTCGCCGACCCCTGGCAGCTCGTCACCTGGCGCTGACCCCTCGCCCAACTGTCAATTATCGGGCGTTTTCCCCGCCGAAACGCCCAGTTTCTGACGGTTGGGCGAAGGTTAGAAGGCGGATTCGGGGAGGTTCATGACGTCGAGTGCGGTGGTGTCCACGATCGCGCGTTCGGCGGCGAGCATTGGCAGCCGGGTCTGCGCGAAGAAGCGGGCCGCGGCGATCTTGCCCTCGTAGAAGTCGCTGTCCTTCGCCGAGGGCGCCCCCACGGTGAGAGCGTTGAGCGCGACCGCCGCTTGGCGCAGCAGCAGCCAGCCGACGATCAGGTCGCCGAGGGCGAGCAGCAAGCGGGTCGTGTTCAAGCCGACCTTGTAGAGGTTCGTCATGTCCTGGGCCGAGTCGGTGAGGTAGCCGACCATCGTCTCGACCATGCCTTGGACGTCGCCGAGCGCGCCGAGCAGCAGCAATCGCTCGTCCTTCAACTGGCCGTTGCCGTCCTCGGACTCGCCGAAGAGCCGGATCTCGGTCACGAGCCGGGTCAGAGCGCCACCTTGGTCCCGAACGATCTTGCGGAAGAACAGGTCCATCCCCTGGATCGCGGTCGTGCCTTCGTAGAGGGTGTCGATCTTCGAGTCGCGGATGTACTGCTCGATCGGGTAGTCCTGAAGGAAGCCCGACCCGCCGTAGGTCTGGAGTGACTGCGAGCCGAGTAGCTCATACGAGCGCTCCGACCCGAACCCCTTGACCACCGGCAGGAGCAGGTCGTTGAGCCGGGCCGCGTCGACATCCGGCGTCCCGGCGGTCGCCGCTGCCACCACCGCGTCTTGCTGGGTCGCGGTGAACAGCACGAGCGCGCGCATCCCCTCGGCGTAGGCCTTCTGCGTCATCAGCGAGCGCCGGACATCGGGGTGATGGGCGATTGTCACGCGGGGCGCGGTCTTGTCGAGCATCTGGGTCATATCCGAGCCCTGGACCCGGGTCTTGGCGTAGTCGAGTGCGTTGAGATAGCCGGTGGACAGGGTGGCGATCGCCTTGGTGCCGACCATCATCCGGGCCATCTCGATGACCTCGAACATCTGCGCGATCCCGTCGTGCACGTCGCCGACGAGCCAGCCGACCGCCGGCTCGCCGTGATCGCCAAAGGTGAGCTCGCAGGTCGTCGAGACCTTCAGGCCCATCTTCTTCTCGACGTTGGTGACGTAGACGCCGTTGCGCTTGCCCAGCTCGCCGGTCTCGAGGTCGACCAGGAACTTGGGTACCACGAACAAAGACAGCCCTTTGGTGCCCGGACCGGCTCCTTCGGGTCGGGCCAGCACGAGGTGCAGGATGTTCTCGGGGATGTCCCAATCCGCGCTCGTGATGAAGCGCTTGACCCCTTCGATGTGCCAACTGCCGTCGGCCTGCTCGACCGCCTTCGTCCGCCCGGCCCCGACGTCGGACCCGGCGTCGGGCTCGGTCAGCACCATGGTCGCGCCCCAGCCGCGCTCAATGCTGAGCTCCGCGAGCCGGCGCTGGTCGGCGTTGCCCAGCCGGTGCAGGATTCCGGAGAAGGTCGGCCCGGCGGCGTACATGTGTACCGCCGGGTTGGCGCCGAGAACCATCTCGTTGGCAGCCCAGATCACCGATGGTGGCAAACCCGGTCCGCCGAGCTCCGTGGTCAGCCCGAGGCGATCCCACCCGGAGTCGGTGAACGCGCGGTAGGAGGCCTTGAAGGATTCGGGCAATGTGACCGCGTGCGTGTCCGGGTCGAAGGTTGGCGGGTTGCGGTCGGCGTCGGCGAAGGACTCTGCGAGCGGGCCTTCGGCGACGTGACGCACCTCGGCGAGGATCGACTTCACGGTGTCGACATCGAGATCGGCGAACGCGCCCTCGCCGAGCAGCGCGCCGCGATCGAACACCTCGAACAAGTTGAACTCGATGTCCCGCAGGTTCGACTTGTAGTGGCTCATGACGCACAGGCTCCTGAACTCCCGCGGCAAGCGTGTTACCGGCCAGTAACAAGACCTATGTTACCCCGGAGTAGGTGTCGGCAAACGCGGCGAGCCCCTTGATGCAGGTGACCGGAAAGTCGTAGCAGACTGGATCGATGTCCCGGACCGAGGAGATTGCCCGCGAGCAGGAGCTTGTGCGGGTTCTCTACGCTCGCCTGGACGAGCTCCGGGACCAGGCGCGGGCTCGGCTCGAGGACATCCGGCGGCGTGGCGCGTCCGGCACTCCGCAGGCGCGCAGCGAACGGGACGCGTTCGCAGCGCTGTACGAGGATCGCCTCGCTCAGCTCGAAGGCGTCGAGCCCGGGCTGTGTTTCGGCCGGCTCGACCTCATCGCCGGCGACCGACTGCACGTCGGGCGGATCGGGCTCGCCGACGAGGGTCACGACACGTTGCTCGTCGACTGGCGGGCGCCCGCGGCCGAACCCTTCTACCGCGCCACTCCGACCGAACCGTACGGCGTGACCCGCCGGCGGCAGCTGCGGACGAAAGGGCGCGTGGTCATCGACGTCGAGGACGACGTGTTCGACGTCGAGGGCCTGACCGACGCCGATCGGGACACCCTCGGCGGGGGTGGCGCGCTGCTGGCGGCCCTGGGTGAGGCTCGCACCGGCCGGATGCGCGACATCGTCGCAACGATTCAGGCCGAGCAGGATCGGGTGATCCGGTCGGAACCCGCCGGTGTTCTCGTCGTCCAAGGCGGGCCGGGCACCGGGAAGACCGCGGTTGCCCTGCACCGAGCGGCGTACCTGCTGTACACCCACCGCGACCGGCTAGCCCGCACGGGCGTCCTCGTCATCGGGCCCGGTCCGACGTTCATGCGCTACATCGAGCAGGTGCTGCCGTCGCTCGGCGAGACCGGGGTGGTGCTGTCGACGGTCGAGGGCCTCGTCCCTGACGTTCAGGCCACGGGCACCGAGCCGGTCGAGGTGGCGGCCCTGAAGGCCGATCTGCGGATGGCGGAGCTCCTCGAGCGGGCGGTCGCGGACCGCCAGCGGGTGCCCGACGTGGACGTCGTCGTCGGCTTCGAGGAGCACGAGCTCGTCCTGACTCCGCACGACATTGCCACCGCGCGCAAGCGGGCGCGGCGGAGCCCGCACCGGCACAACCGGGCACGCTACGCGTTCGCCAAACAGCTCCTTCGCTTGCTCGTCGGCCGGCTCGCCGAGATCGATCCGGAGCTTGCACGGGAGCGGTGGGTGGTCCGGCAGCTGATGAGTTCGGAGGACTTCCGCACTGTGGTCGACCGTGCCTGGCCGCGGCTGTCCGCGCCGGACTTCGTGCGTGAGCTGCTCACCGCGCCGGTCCTGACCCGGATCGCGGATGACTTGCTGACCGCGCCCGAGCGCGCATCGCTCGTGCGCGCGGCCGAAGCGCCGTGGACCGCCGCCGACGTGCCGCTGATCGACGAGGCCTGGGCGCTGCTCGGCGATCCGGACGAGGTGTTACGCGCGGCGGGCGAGCGGCGCCGGCTTGCGGCCGACCGGGAGTACGCGCGCGAGGTCGTGGCCGCCAGTGGCCTGCGCGGGCAGGTGAACGCCGATCAGCTGGCCCAGCGCTACGCCGGGAGCGCCACCCTGGGTGTGCTGGCCGACCGCGCCGCGAACGACCCCGATTGGGAGTTCGGCCACGTGATCGTCGACGAGGCGCAGGAGCTGTCGCCGATGGCGTGGCGGATGCTCGCGCGCCGTTGCCCGCTGCGGTCGATGACCGTCGTCGGCGACATTGCGCAGGCATCCGCGCCGTGGAGCGCGCGGTCGTGGGCGGAGGTGCTGGACCCGGTCGCACCGGACCGTTGGCGAGTCGAGGAGCTGACCGTCAATTACCGCACGCCGAGCGAGGTCATGGCAGTGGCCGCGGACGTTCTGGCCGAAGTCGACCCGCAGGCCGAATCGCCGTCCTCCGTGCGCGATTCGGGGGAGCGGCCGGTGGCGTTCGAGGTCGTCGACGGCGACCCGGCTGCCGCGGCCGCCAGTGTGGCCGCCGTGCTCGGGAACCAGGTTGCGGGCGGTACGGTCGCGGTGGTCGCGGCGGAGGACCGATACGGCGCGGTGGTCGCGGCCTGTCGCCGCCGGTTCGGCGACGCGGTGGGCACGGGTGCGGCCGGTTTGGATGCGAGGATCGCTGTCCTTAGCGTCGCCGAGACAAAAGGCCTGGAGTTCGACGGCGTCGTACTGGTCGAGCCGGCCGGATGGATCGCGGCCGGCGACCGGGGCCTGCGTGACCTGTACGTCGCGCTCACCCGGCCCACGCAACGGCTCGCGGTCGTCCACACCGGCGCCCTCCCCGGGGTGCTTCACCGGCTGGTACCGGCCGGGCCGGCGTACTCCGACGTACCGGTAGAGGTCCGCTCCGGCTGACGCCGGGTTGACGGGCGCCTTGCGTACCCTTGCGGCGTGGCACCGCCGGATGGGACGCCAGGCTCGCCCGAGTCGGACGTCCCGGTCGCTGCAGGGGATTCGTCCACGCCGTCGTTCCCTCGCCTACGCGCGCGTACCCAGCGGTTCACGCTGGGCGAGCCACGCACGATCACGGTCGCTGACGAGGGTCGGCGGGTGTTCTTCCTGCGCGCGGCCGGTGCCGAGGATCCGCGGACCGGACTCTGGGTCCTCGACCTGGCGGACGGGGTTGAGCGGGCGGTCATCGACCCGGCGGAGGATGACCACCTTCCGGCGGCCGAGCGGATGCGCCGCGAGCGGATGCGCGAGGGTGCGGTCGGCGTGGTCAGCTACGCCGCGGATGACGCCGGCCGTGTGGTTGCGGTGGCCCTCGGAGGTCGGCTGCACGTCGCCGATGTCGACAACGGCCGCCTCACCGAGGTCGGTGAGGCGATCGGGTGCTTCGACCCTCGCCCCGACCCGACCGGTCGGTTCGTGGCGTACGTCGATGGGCCGAACCTTCGCCTCGCCGACCTGGTTGCCGGTACCGACCGGGTCCTCGTCGGTGAGCCCGACCCCGCGGTCACCTGGGGCCGGGCGGAGTTCGTCGCGGCCGAGGAGATGGAGCGCCTGCGCGGGTTCTGGTGGGCCCCGGACGGTTCGGCGCTGCTGGTGGCGCGGGTCGACGAGGCGCCGGTCTCGACCTGGTGGATCGCCGACCCGGCCCATCCCGAGCAGGAGCCGTCGCCGGTGCGTTATCCCGCGGCCGGAACGGCGAACGCCGAGGTCACGCTCTGGCACGTGGGGCACGAAGGAGAGCGGCGAGAGATCGTCTGGGACCGCGACCGGTTCCCCTACCTCGGCCGGGTCAGCTGGACATCAGACGGGCCGCCGCTGCTCGCGGTCGTTGCTCGCGACCAGCGCAGCATCGCGGTCCTGTCCGTCGACGTCGCTGCCGGCTCGACCGCGCTTGTATGCGAGGACACCGACCCTGCCTGGGTCGAGCTGCACGACGGAGTGCCTGCCTGGTGCGGGGGCGACCTGGTCCGGATCGCGGATGCCGATGGCGCCCGCCGGCTGGTCGTCGCCGACGGCGCAGTGACGCCGCCGGACATGTACGTCCGGGCCGTGGCGAGCGTGAGCGCGGACCGCGTCGTCTTCACTGCCTCCGTCGGCGAACCGACTCAGGTCGGGGTGTATTGCTGGACGCGGGCCGGGCTCGCGCCGATCGCCGATGATCCCGGGGTGCACGCGGCGGTGGCGGGCGGCGAGACGGTGGTCGTGCGGTCCGCGTCGCTCGAGACCATCGGGACGGCGTCGGTCGTTCATCGCGACGGGTCGTCGTACCCGTTGGTATCGCACGCCGCGCTGCCACCGCTCGCCCCGTCGGTCCGACTGCTCAAGCTCGGACCGCGCGCACTGCCCGCCGGGCTCGTTCTTCCCGAGGGTCATCGGCGCGGCGCCAAGCTCCCGGTGCTGGTCGATCCGTACGGCGGCCCGCACGCGCAGCGGGTCCTCGCGACGCGGGCGGCCTGGCTCGAGCCGCAGTGGCTCGCGAACCAGGGCTTTGCCGTGCTCGTCGTGGACAACCGGGGGATGGCGGGCCGCGGCCCGGAGTGGGAGCGGGCTGTGCGACACGACTTCGCCGGTCCCGTGCTCGGGGATCAGGTGGACGCGTTGCGGGCGGCGGCCGCGATCGAGCCGGACCTCGACCTCGACCGAGTGGGGATTAGGGGCTGGTCATTCGGCGGCTGGCTCGCGGCGCTCGCCGTGCTACGGCACCCGGAAGTGTTTCGGGCCGGGATCGCCGGCGCGCCGGTGACGGACTGGGCGCTTTACGACACCTTCTACACCGAGCGATATCTCGGGACGCCGCAGGACAATCCGGAGGTCTACCGGCGTAACTCGCTGCTCGATGACGCGCCCGCCCTCGAACGGCCGCTGCTGATCATTCACGGGCTAGCTGACGACAACGTGGTGGCCGCACACAGCCTGCGGCTATCGCAGCGGCTGACCGAGGCGGGCCGACCACACAGCGTGCTCCCGTTGACCGGTGTGACCCACATGACGCCGCAGGAAGAGGTCGCCGAGAACGTCCTACTGCTCCAGGTGGACTTCCTGCGCCGCCACCTCGCCGCCCCTCAATAACGGCGTGACGCCGTTTCGCTATAGCCGGTACGGCGTGACGCCGTTTCGCTATAGCCAGTACGGCGTGACGCCGTTATTGGGGGTCAGGACTTGGCCGCGGCAGCCGCGGCCCGGGCGGCCGCGAACTCCAGGCCCTCCGCCCACGAGGTCTGCTTGGCGATCATCATCCGGTACTTCATGACCGCGCTGCGCTGGTCGAGCCCGAGCGCCCCCATGACCTGATCGCCGCGCCGGTAGAGCGCGAGGAACGACTCGCCGTCGGTGTCGCCGAGGACCACGCGGATCTCTTCGGCCTCGCCCGCGATACCGACGAACTGGATTCGCTTGCCGTACCAGTCCGACCAGAAGTACGGAACCGTCGAGTACGCCGTCGCCGCATCCGGCTCGACCGCGTTGCGTCCGGCCGCGCCACCCTGTTCGGCCGCGATGGTCCAGTGCTCGAGACGCATGCGGGTGTCGAACAGCGGGTTCGGCCAGCTCGCCAGGTCGCCCGCGGCGTACACGCCGGCCGCTGACGTGCGCAGCGTCTCGTCGCATTCCACGCCGTTGCCGAGCTCGAGCCCCGAGCCCTCGAGCCACTCGGTGGTCGGGTTCACGCCGATCCCGACCACGACCAGATCGGCCTCGAGCCGACTCCCGTCGGCGAGCCGGACCGCCTCGACCGCGCCGCTCCCTTCGAGGGCCGCCACCTCGACTCCGCACCGAAGCCGGGTCCCGTATCGCTCGTGCAGGTCGCCAAGCGCGCGGCCCAACTCCTCGCCGACCGAGCGGACGAGCGGTGTCGGCAGGGCCTCGACGACCGTGACGTCCAATCCCCGTTGGCGAGCCGAGGAGGCGATCTCCGAGCCGATGAACCCGGCACCGATCACGACGGTCCGCGCGCCCTGGTCGAGCGCGGCCCGGATCGCCCGCGCGTCTTCGAGCGTGCGCAGGACGTGTACGCCGGACAAGTCCTCGGCGCCGGGCAGGGTCCGTGGGGCGGCCCCGGTCGCGATGACCAGGCCGGAGTAGGTGAGCGCCTCCTCGCCCAGCCAGACGGTCCGCTGGTCCGGATCGAGCGCGCTCGCTTGCGTGCCGAGGCGGAGGGTGACCCCGAGCTCGTTACGCAGCGTGGCTTCTTCCCGCAGGATCGTGGGCCCGCCGAGCTCTTCGTTGGTGAGGAACTCCTTCGACAGCGGCGGCCGGTCGTAGGGCAGGTGGTCTTCAGCCCCGACGAGGGTGATCGCCCCGGCGAAGCCGGTACGCCGAGCCGCCTCGACTGCACGCAATCCGGCCAGCGATGCGCCGACGACGACCAGGTGGTCGGGCGGCGCGGTCGTGGTCATGCGGCCATTCTCGCAGGGGGAGATCCCGCGGCCTCGACGGTGGTTACCGCCGGCTGATCAGCGAGGCGAAGGCGTCGACCGCGTCGTCGGTCTCGCGCCGGGTGGGCGCGCTTGCGCCGTAACACTCCTGCTCCAAGGTTTCCAGCGCCTCGCTCGCCGTACCGTACGGCGCGACCCGACCGAGATATTCGCGGGCGGTCTCGGATGGTGCGCGCGGCGCCGGCCCGTGTCGGTCGCGGGTGAGACGGTGGAACGCGGTGAGGACCGGGCCGACCCGGCGGACGTCAGAACCGCGACCTTCGCCACGCCGACGGCGCCGGTAACGACCGACCAGGGTGCCGCCGGCCAGGACCAGCGCCGTGGTCAGGGCGACGAGCACGACCCTCCCGCCGGGCAGGTCGGTGATGACGGCATGCGCGGCCCGGTCGAGCAGCGAGCGCGACCCGCCGGATCCGGTCGCGAGCGCCGCGCCGGCCGTCGGATCGGTGGGAGACCACCCGACCCCCGGGTAGTACACCTCGACCCATGCGTGCGCGTCCGCCTCGGTGTAGATGCGGGTGTGGCCGGCGAGCGCCCCGTAGGCCAGGCCCGTGACGACCCGGGCGGGGACACCGAGGCTGCGAAGCATGACGGCCTCGGCCGAGGCGAACTGCTCGCAGAACCCGGTGTGGTCGCGAAACAGGAAGTCCTCGACCGCGTCCTGACCCGGTCCTGGCACCGGCGAGTTGAGGGAGTACGTCTCGTGGCTGCGCAGGTAGGTCTCGAGATCGGTGACCTGGGCGTAGCGGCTTCGCGCGTGCCGGGTGATCGCGCGCGCCAGCGCGGACACATTGGCCGGCAACTCGGCCGGAAGCTGGGTCCAGGCCCGTCCCGCCGGGTCCGCTCCGGAGGCATGCCGGAGCTGCCGCGGATCCTCGGTCGGCACCTTCGAGGTCACCTGGTAGGTCTGCAACGGCTGGACGCCGAAGACCCGGGTGTTGGCCGATGAGCGGATGACCCGCACGATCTCATTTGGCGGTCCATCGAGGTGCACGGGGACGCCCGGGGCCCAGATCAGGCTCGCGTGCGCGCCCGGTGCCACCCGCACCCGGTCGGTTTCGGTCCGACCGGACGGGGGATCGGCCGCGAGCCGGGGAACGCTCGCATCCGGGCCGGGGACAGCCGCGATGCCCTCGATTGGATCGTCCTGCCACCCCGTTCCGGTGTAGGTCCGATAGATCGTGCCGCGCCAGAGCGGGGGTGAGGTCTCGGGCACCCAGAGGATCGGAGTCGTGGCGAGATCACCGCGGACCAGCAGGCTGAGGCTGCCTTCGCCGAAGGTGTCGATCCCGACCAGGGAGCGGGTCGTGGCGGAGGCATTGAGCGTGCCTTGGACGTGATGGGCGATGGTGCGGGCGAGGTCGCCTCCGCCCAAGCCGGCCGGAAGGGCGAAGAACACCACTCCAGCCGCTGCGAGCGATGCGATGACCGGCGCGATCGCGCTGGTCATCCGCTGGGATCCGCGTCCCACGTCGGCGCGGTCCACCCCCACCGCCGGGACCGCGCCGTCGCACTCGGCAGCGACCTGAACCCGCGAGATCGCGGTCAGCAGGACGATCCAGCTGAGGGCGGACAGGACGGTGCTCGTCACCGTGCGCCCCCCGGCGGCGGCCGCAACGAGGACGCCGGTCGTGACGGTGAGCCAGACGCGGTACTCGCGCGGGGAGCGTGACGACGGGGCGATGATCAGGGAGAGGACGACGAGCGCCTCGGTCAGCGAGCGCAGGGTGGCCATCGGGTCGGCTCCGACGCTGCCCGCGCCGACGCTCTTCGTGACGATGACGGCAGCGAAGGCTGCCACCGCCGCCACCGCGACGCCGCGGCTGGCCCGTGCTCGGCTCCGGTTGAAGGTGCTCGGCTGCCTGGCCACGAAGGCGGTCACGGCCAGCGTGATCGGCAAGGCCCACCAGGGCAACATCCCGGCGGTGGTCGCGGCAATCTGGGCCAGCGCCGAGGACGCGGCGGCCCACCGGCGTGACTCGACGAGCACGGCTATCGCCGTCCTCGGCGATGCGGGCGGGCGGTGAGGGACTGGATCGCGATGGCGCCGGCGCTTCGCGCAGCGTGATCGAGAGCGGGCGTGATCGGGTCGGCACCCGCCCACAGCAGCGTGCTCCCGCGACCGGTCTGTTGGACCGCCGATTGCAGGACTTGCACGCTCGGATCGGACCGGGCCGCCACTTCCGCGAACCAGTCCTGGATCTCCACGGCAGTGGCCGGGTGCTCGACGCCGGCGTCGGAGACGAGGGCGACCAACCGGCCGGCGCGAAGTGCGCCGAGCGCGGTTGCGCAGGCGGTACAGATCGAGGCTTCCCAGTCCGCGCCGCCGTCCGCGTGGCCGACGGCAACCGTCAAGGCGGTCTGGACGGGTCGTTCACGTTCGCGGACGATGAGCTGCCCGCGCCGGGCAGTGGCGCGCCAGTGAATCTCGCCGGTGTGGTCTCCGGTGCGCCACTCCCGAACTGCGAACAGGTCGGTCCCCGTTCCGCTCCGGGTTGACGCGGCAGTTCCGGTTGCGCGGGCCGCAGAGATTTCGGGAAGCCGAGCCGGCGGGGCGGCGGCGGGATGGACCCACAGTTCCCCCTCGTAGCGCGCCGTCCAATGCCGAACGAACCCACCAAGTGGGGAGAAGGCCGCAATCTCGATCGAGCCGCCGTCCCGCCAGTACCCGCGGTGGAGCGGCACCGGTGCGTGTGTCGCCGTCGCGATCGCTCCCCGACGCAAGCGCGGGCAGAGCACTCGGTCGGCGGAGAGGGCGGGATGAGCGTCGGTGATTACCAGCTGACGGTCGATGCCCCACCGTCGGTCGGGCGCCAGGATCGTCAACTCGACCGGGGCCGGCACGCCGACGGTCATCCGGATCGGCCCCTTGCGGGTGACCCGGGTCCGGTCGATTCGCGGCGTGAGGATCGCGTCACCGAGGACGGCGCCGAGGGCCGCGGCGGCCGCGACCGTGACGCCGGTCGATCCGATCAGGCGGCCGAGCAGCTCGAGGATGATCGCGAGCAGGACGAGCAGTGACGCGCTGCGAGTCGGGCGGGGAAACAGCGCTCGACGCGCCGGTACGCCGCAGGTCTCACGCACCGGGCCGCCTTACGCCCCGGACAGGGGCGCCGGGGTGTTGTGCACGATCTCGGTGATCACCCGTGCGGCAGCCGCCGGGTTGCCGTCGTTGGAGGCGAGCACGAGCCGGTGCGCGAGTACCGCGACCGCCAGGGCCTTGACATCGTCCGGCAGCAGGTGCGGTCGTCCGGCCAGCATGGTCCGAGCCTGCGCGCAGCGGATCAGCGAGATCGTCGCCCGGGTGCTCGCCCCGATCGCGACCAACGGGTGCGAACGGGTGGCGTCGACGAGTGCCACGGCGTACCCCAGGACAGCGTCGGCGACGTGAACCGCGCGCGCGGCCTCCCGAAGCATGGTGAGGTCGCCGGGCGCCAACACCGCAGTGAGGTGGTCGACCGTCGGCCCGGCGAGTTGCTCGCGCACGATCTGGCGCTCGACGTCGGCCGGGTTGCGGCCGGGCTGAACGAGCACCATGAAACGGTCAAGCTGGCCTTCCGGAAGCGGATAGGTCCCCCATTGCTCAAACGGGTTCTGGGTTGCTAGCAGGATGAACGGATCCGGGAGCGCGTACCGGACGCCGTCGACGGTCACGGCCGACTCGTCCATCGCTTCGAGCAGCGCCGACTGGGTCCGGGGTGAGGCGCGATTGAGCTCGTCGACCAGGACCACGTTCGCGAAGATCGGCCCGGGGACGAAGGCGAAGGCACTTCGCGCCGGCTCCCAGATCCCGGATCCGGTGATGTCCGACGGCATCAGGTCGGCGGTCGCCTGGATGCGGCGGAAGGTGCCGCCGGCTGCATTGGCCATGGCGCGCGCCAATGTGGTCTTCCCCGATCCGGGGACGTCCTCGATCAGGATGTGTCCGCCCGCGATCATCGCGGAGACCGTCAGCTCGACGGTTCCCCGGCGCCCGCGCACGACCTGCTCGACGGCAGCGATCAGGGCCTGCGCCTTCTCGTGCGCAGCGATCGGCGCAGCGATCGGCGACGCGGTCACGAGAACGGCCTCCTCTTGCTGTGTGTGCGGTCTATCGACGCGTCCGGGCCGGAACTTCAGTCTCGGTGGGCTCCCGTTACCGTGGTGAGGTCGCGCGAAAGCGCGGCAGTGGGCGCGCGTGTGCAGCGGGGGCGCCGGATGTGAGGTGGATGCGCGTGACCGAATCAGGTGAGGTGATTCGTCCGGCCGCGGTGTTGCGCCAACTCGAGGCGGAGCGGGTGTTGGACGCCCTGACCCTGCTCGATGTCGCGACCGGTGGGATCTGGAACGTCAATCCCGGTTTGTGGCAGCGTTACGACAAGCCGTGGGACGGCGAGGGCGGCCTGAGCGGGACATCCCGACTCGTTGGGACGATCGGCGCGATCTACGGATCGCCCACCCGCTACGACATCACGTTGTATCGCGCGACCGTCAGCGCGCATGGGCGAGATCTCGGATGGACGGTGGAGTCGTTGTGCAACGACGCACTCGGTTACGCCGGTCTCAGCCTGGCGACGTGCGGTCGGGCGGAGTTGCGCAACCCGCCGAGAGCCGATCCGTTCAAGGACTGAGCTTCTTGGAGGACGGGGCGTCCTTCTGTGCTGGTGACGCACCTTTCTTGCCCGGCGCCGGCTTTTTGCCCGGTCGCTTCCCGGGTGGCGGGGGAGGCGGGGTGGCATCTCGGCCGCGGAGGCGGTTGATCGCCCGGTGGCGCAGGATGGTGACCAGCTCGCGCGTGCTGGCGCGCCCGATCGCCTGACCCTGAATCTGCTCGGTAGTCGATGCACCGAAGGCATGCAGCGTGCCGACCACTGCCTCTCGCACCCGTTCGACGGGCAGAGCGCTTGCTGGCAGCGCGCGCGGAGTGGTGTCGGCGTGCAAGGCGGCGCCGAGGGAGTCGAGGTCACCGGCAACGTGCACGCCGAGCTCGGCGATCCGGCGGGCCGCCGCCGCACCGATTTCCTGTGCCCGGTCCAGCGCCCACTGCGGCGTCTGGATTGGCTGCTCGTCGGGGCCGACGGCGCAGTGCCCCATACGACCGATAACCCCCTGGCGGATGTAGTGGTGGTAGGCACGGTCGGACCACCGCTCCTTGTCGGCGACCTCGTTGATCTGGCGAACCAGTTCGACCTCGGCGGCGGTGAGCGACCGGTTGGCGCGCGAGTTTTCCGCCACGAGGAAGTCCCTGGGGAGCCCGGTCATCGCCTCGAAGGTGTGCAGTGGCATTGATCGGTCGCTCTCGTCCAGCACGACGACCGCGAGGTTGTCGGCGCCGACGAGCGCTGCCCACCGCTCGACCAGAGCATCGTGGCGGTGCCGGCGCCAGAAGGCCGGGGTCGGGCTGCGGAATTGCTCACCTTTGAGTGTCTTCTCAAGCCACTCGTCGTACGGCTTCGTCATCCGGTTACGGACGAATTGCTGCCACGACGAGGGCAGGATCCGCCCGAGGTGTCGGAGTGTGATCACGACGTGAACCCGCTCGTCACCTAAGTCATGGATGAGCCGCTTGGCCCGTTCGTCGTCGGCTTCACAGAAGAATTCGCTGCTCACGATGACTCGCAGGTCACTCGCCGATCGGACTTGGGTGACGACGCGGTTCCAGTCGTCGTCGCTGCGCTCCCAGTCGCCAGCGAGACCCTTGCGGCCGGTAATGGCGAGCGACGCGAGACGCATGTGGATCCGGCCCTCGCCCGCGTAGACGACGCCGTGTTCGCGGAGCTTGCGCTCCGGTATCCGCCGGAAGGCGCTCTGGATCGCCGTGGTGCCGGTCTTGTGCGGGCCGATGTGCAGCAGGACGCCCCCCGGCGGGATTAATAGGTCACTGCCGAACAATGGCGCTCCGAACCGTTCGTTCGCGCCCGAGGGGGCACGGGTGAGGTCAATGGGCAATCAAAGGGATAGGCGGAGCATACCGACCGGTGGCCCGGAATCCCGGTCGCTACGGGAGCCCTCGCACGGTCGCGGACGCACGACCTTGTGGGCGGGCGCCCCACTGAGCCTTAGAGGGCGGCTGCCCAATGGGTGTCGACGAAGGAGCGGATCTCGGCGAGGATCGCCTCGTCCTCGGGGGCCATTCCGAAGAACCCGCCGTGGCCGCCCGCCTCGGTGACGTGCAAGTCCGCGCGGATGCCGGCTGCGCGTAGTGCGCGATGCATCCGGACGGTGTCCGAGAGTAGGAGGTCGCGGGTGCCGGTGGTGAGGATGGTCGGCGGGAAGCCTTTGCTGAGGTCGCCGAACAGCGGCGAGATGAACGGGTCGCTCAGATCGTGCTCGCCGGCGTAGAGGAGGAATGCGGGACGGCCGCTGCGCGTGAGCAGCGGATCGAGGCCGAGGTTCGTCCGGTTGGAGTCCCCGGCTTCGGTGAGGTCGACACCTGGGGTCATGAGCACCGCCGCGGCAGGAAGCGGCAGTCCCTCCTCGCGGGCCTTGAGGATCAGTGCCGCCGCAAGGTTGCCGCCCGCGGAAGCGCCACCGACGATGATTTCTCCCGGCGGATGTTTGTCGAGCAGTGCCCGGTACGTCGCGAGGCAGTCGTCGAGCGCGGCCGGATACGGGTGATCGGGTGGCATCCGGTAGTCGACCGCCCACACCCGCGCACCGATCCGCGCGGCCGTCCCCGACGCCATCGCGCGGCACACCTCGCCGCCGCCATAGATGAATGCGCCGCCGTGAATGTCGAGGTAGATCCGCCGGTCATCGGGGTCGATGCCTGCCGGTGTGATCTCGAATCCCCGGATCGCGCCGATGTCGAGATCCTCCACGGTGACGTTGAGGTCATCCGCCCGCTGGGCCATCATTCGCGCGACCGTCTCGTCTTGGGCGGCGATCATCGTGCGCCAGGCGTCGATGTCGTCCAGCGCCGGGAACGGCGCGGACTCTGACGGGGGCATCGAGAGCACGGCTTGGGCCTGCGGGCTCACCGATGTCGGGATCGGGATGTCGCGCGCGGGGACGTGCAGGATCGGCCGCGGGTCGGTCACGAGAGCTCCTCGTCCGTCAACGCTGCGGGGAGGCGCGGGCCGCGCCGCCGGGTGGCGAGGACCAGAATGCCACCAAGGGTGAAGCAGGCCAGCGCCCCAGCGATCATCGTCGCGATGTTCGCTCCGGTGAAAGCGAGCCCGCTGGTCGAGGACCCGGGCGGGTGTCCGGTCGCCCCGCCTGGCTCGACCTGCGAGTGACCGGAGGTGTTGGTGATCTCGCAGGTCACCAGTGCGTTTCGCTTGACCCGCACCGAATCCCCGCTCAACGCCTTGCCGTTACAGGTCCACTTGCTTGCCTTGTAGCCGGTCGGACCGCCCGACTCGGTGAGGGTGTAGGAACCGATCGGCACGACGATGCCGGTGACGGCTTCGGAGTTAGCCGGACCGCGCACGGTCTGCGGTCCGGCCGCACTCAGCGTCCAGTCGCTGGGTACGCCGGTGCCACCCTTGACGTGCTTGACCAGGGTGATCGAGCCCGCGGGCGGCGACGGCGGCGGGTGATAGGTGTTGGTGATCTCGCAGGTGACGTCGGCGCCGTCGGTGACGGTCACTGTGTCGCCGGTGAGCGTCCCGCCGGTGCAGCTCCACGATCCTGGGGTGTAGTTGTCCGGGCCCCCGGACTCGGACAGGTCGTAATCACCCGCGCCCACCGCGACGCCGGTCACCGCGTCCGAGCCGGCGGCACCGTGGATGCTGTCAGGCCCGGCGGCCGTGAGGGTCCACTCACCTGCCGTCGCGGTGCCGCCCCCGCTGTTGTCGACGTGCTTGACCAGGGTGAGCGTGCCGGTGGGTGGCGGTGGCGGGTGGTAGGTGTTGGTGATCTCGCAGGTGACGTTCGAGCCATCGGTGATCGTCACCGTGCTGCCGGTCAGATCTCCGCCTGCGCACGACCAGGTCCCGGAGGTGTAGTCGGAAGGACCACCGGACTCCGACAGGTCGTAGTCGCCGGCGGGCGTCGTCACGTCGGTGACCGCGTCTGAGTTGCCCGCGCCGGTCACGATGTCGGGACCGCTCGCGGTGAGCGTCCAGTCGCTCGGGCCGGCGATGCCGCCTCCGGTGTTGTCGACGTGCTTGATCAGGGTGAGGGCGCCGGTGGGTGGTGGTGGCGGGTGGTAGCTGTTGGTGATCTCGCAGGTCACCTCGGGGTTTTTGGTCACGGTGACGAAGTGACCGACGAGGAGGCCGCCGGTGCAACTCCACGACCCGGATGTGTAGTTCGCGAGTCCCCCGGACTCGGTGAGCTCGTAGATGCCGGTGTCGACGGTGACGCTCGTGACGTCAGCGGAGTTGCCCGGCCCGGTGACGGTCTGCGGGCCGTCCGCACTCAGGGTCCAATCGCTCGCGACACCGGTTCCGCCCCCACTGTTGTCGACGTGCTTGACCAGGGTGAGCGTGCCCGTGGGGTGGCTGGCCGAGCAGGAGATGGTGGTCGCGAAGGGGAAGTCGTGGATCTCGCGCACCTGGCCTTTGCGAGCGAGCGACGACGGGCCGTGGGTGAAGGAGGCCGCGATAATGTTGCCTTCGACGTTTTGTGTCGGTCGCCAGTTCAGCGCTGCGTTCGGCGCGTAGATCGTTCCCTCGATGCTTGCCCCACCCGTCACGACGATCGACGTCGCCTGCGGGAAGTTCCACAGGATGTACGGCGCTTGGGAGCCGCCGATCCCGGCGAGGTTGGGGATGTTGCCGTTGAAGGCGCTCCCGGTGACGTTCACCACCAGCGGGGTTGACGCGGTTGGCTGATTGGTGAAGGTGATCTCGGAGAGGTTGGCCAGGTCCGCCGTACTCATCGTCAACACGTTCGTGGTGCCGGTCTCGAGCGTCAGCCTCCCGCGCGCGCCTCTGGTGTACGGCTGGTCGATCGGGGTCGAGCCGCCGTTCGGATCGGTCAACCTGACCGTTTGCGGGCAGTCGGCGATCTCGGTGGTGAGTGAGCGGTACTTCGTGAAGGCGCCGGGGATGCTGATCAAGCCGCTCGGGACCGGGGTTGCCACCGAGGCCGGCGGCTGGCTCGTGGTGCCTTCGATCCGCGGCGTCGACCCGTACACGGCGCCGGGTTTGACGATGTTGATGTTGACCTTCGCGCCGTTCTGGTCGGTGTTCCGCGCGGTGTACGTCGCCGAGTCGGCGATCTTCGTGTACCCGGAGTTGAGCACCCGCAACACCTGCGAGCCTGTCCACGCGACGCCACCGCCGACATAAAGAAGCGTCGGTTGCGAGTCACCTGGCGCGGTGAAGGTCGAGTCCTTCGGTGAGTGAGCGGCGACGTTGTAGGTCGAGTTGAAGCTCAGGTCACCTCCGGTAGCGAGGGTGCCCTCGGACTCGTCGGCATTGAGTGCGGTGTCGCCCTCGACAAAGACCAAAAACCCGCTGTTGGCCGGATGTCCGTCGACGTCGACCCGGACGGGATTCACCGGTGAGAGAGCCGGGGCGGGCGTCGCGTGGACGATCGACAACGTTGTGGTGGCGGCGAGCACGACGGTCGCGGTGAACAAACCCCGCAACGCTCTGTGGGCGACCATTCGGCCTCCGTCCGGACGGGTGCATCCTCGGCGACGGTTGGTTCATTCCCCTCCGGGCATCCTTGCACTCCGAACGAGCGGGAGGATTCGACCAAGCGTCGAGTTCGGAGCCCGATCACGCCGGCAGTAGCCTGCGGACATGACGGGCGCACCGGCCACGACTCTGCGGCTGTCGGAGATCAAGCGCAGCCCCGCGCAATTGCGAACGTTGAATGCGGCGCTGGCGCTGTTCGCCGAACACGGGGTGAGCGGGACGTCGCTTCAGATGATCGCCGACGCGACCGGGGTGACGAAGGCCGCGATCTATTACCAGTTCAACACCAAGGATGAGATCGTGCTCGCGGTTGCCGAGAAGGAGATGGCGGCCCTCGAGCAGGCGGTGGGGCGCGCCGAAGCCGCCAGCTCGCGCGCCGAAGCACGCGCCACGCTGCTTCGCGAAGTCGTGGACATGGCCGTCGACCGCCGTGCGCTCGTGCGGGCCTTGCAGAACGACCCGGTGATGGTGCGGTTGCTCGCGACCCATACCCCGATTGCGGATCTGACTCAGCGGGCGTACGCGCTGATCCTCGATGACGGGCAACCACAATCGAAGGTCAGCGCTGCGCTGATGGCCGGGGCGATCGGCGCAGCGGTTGTGCACCCGATGGTGGATGATCTCGACGACGAGACGCTGCGGCGCGAATTGCTCGCTGCGGCCGGTCGCCTGTTTGCTGTCGAGCCTTGACCCGTCAGGCGAATGGGGATGTGCACCGAAGTACACATCCCCAATCGCCTGCCGCCGGTGGGCGGCGTTGCTCCGGTGTCGGGCCTTACGAACCCATCGCCGACTCACGGCTGCCGTACATCGCGAGGGCGTAGACGACGAGAACCCCGACCGCGATGTAGGTCAACGACCAGATCGGGTAGTAGGGCATCCACCAGATCGCACTGATCGCGAGGATGGCGCCGGCGAAGATTCCCAACCAGCGGGCAAAGGGGTTGCCGGTGAGGACGCCGAAGGACGAGGCGATGAGAATGACACCGATGATCAGCCAGATCCAGCCGTAGGTGTCGTAACTGTGGCCGAATAGCGCGTTCTGAAGGTCACCTGTCAGTGCGCCGTTGTAGGACCAGGCCCAGATTGCGTCGAAGATCCTCATGATGCCGGCAATGCCGAGTACGGTGCCGGCAAAGAAGCGCCAGCCTTCGCCCTCTCTCATGTCGGTCTCCCTTCATCGGGTACCCGAGACGACGGTGTCACGGGCTCGTTCAGCAATTACCAAACACGGAATCGTTCGCGAGCGCAATTCGACTCGCGAGATCACGACCGCGCGTCTCGCTGGGTGTTCGGGCGCACCGCGGCTCATTCTTGGACCGCACGGCACCCTGGCGCGAGTGGAGCGAGCGGATGAACGGGCTGACTGACGTTGACATCGCGCGGATGCGCGACCAACTGTTCTTCGAGGGACCGGATCGGGGTCGCCGGCTCAGTCGCTACTGGTTGTTACTGCCCCTCGCGGCGGTGATCGCCTCCGCCGGCGTGGTCAGTGACTCGACGGCAACCGTGATCGGGGCGATGATCGTCGCCCCGCTGATGACGCCGATCCTCGGGGTCGTGCTCGCGGTTGTGCTGGCGGATCGGGTCAACCTGCGCAGATCGATTGTCCTCGTACTTGCCGGAGCCGCGTCCGTCGTCGCGATCGGCTGGCTACTCGGCGAGTTTGTCCCGTATCCGGTGGTCGCGGCGACCAACAGCCAGGTCGCCGCCCGGGTGACGCCGCGCATCGTTGATCTGGTTGCGGCCTTGGCGACCGGCGCGGTGGGATCGGTGGCGCTTGCTCGGTCCGACATTTCCGACACCCTGCCCGGCGTCGCGATCGCGATCTCGCTGGTGCCCCCTCTTGCCGTGGTGGGTTTGACCCTTGAGTCCGGTGCACCTCATCAGTCGCTCGGTGCGCTTGTTCTGTTCGCAGCGAACGTCGCCGCCATCTTGGCGAGCGGCATTGTGGTGATGGGGTTCCACCGGGTTCACAGCCTGTTCGGGAAGAGCATCGTCGGCGGAGCCCGGTACGGCGGGGCGGTCGCCGTCATCGTCGCGCTGCTGCTGGTCGTGATCATCCCGCTGTGGATCAACTCCGAACGAATCGACAAGACCACGACCCGGGAGAGCCAGGTGCAGGCGGTGGTCGACCGCTGGGCGAATGACGCCGGCTGGTCGGTGATCGGCGTCACCGCATCCGGGGCCCAGGTCTTCGTCGAGGCCACCGGTCCGCGGCCCGCTCCCGGTCTCG
>DATJWM010000038.1:0-2289 GCA_035501255.1 Mycobacteriales bacterium
GCGCATCCGGCTCGGGCGCCGTCTCGTAGGCACCGATGTCGACACGAGCACCCTGGATGCGCGGGTGGCCGTCGAGGTCGGTGATCGGGTTCCCGTCGAGGTCGGTCGCCGGCACGGCACTGTCGTCGCCTGCGTCGATGGCGGGCGAGCCGGGCTGCAGGTGGAAGTCGCCTGGACCCGCGTAGAGCGGATCTGTGAATAGAGACCCAGGTCCCGCTGAGACGCCCTCCACGTCGGTGTTGTTACCGAAGAAGAGATTGTGGTCGTTCGAGACGATGCCGACGGTGCCGACGAAGAGTCCGACCGCGTTTCCGGTGATGTTGTTGTTCGCCACGCTGCCGACGGTGATCCCACTCGGGCCATTCTCCACGTCGATTCCCAGATCCTTGCCGTCGACGGTGTTGTTGGCGATCTTGACCGACAGCGAGCCGCTCAGGGCGTTCGCATAGATCCCCGCCGTCATGGGTACTTGCGCGCCCGTCGCGAGGTTGTCGAGGATGCGCACCTCGGAGGTTCCGCTGCCCTGGAATCGGAGCACCGAGATCCCGCTCGGCCCCTCACCGCCTTCGGCCGTGACGCGGTTTGTGATCACGTCGGCTGAAAGGTCTCCATCCGGGCTGCTCAAGTAGATCCCGGCGAGCTCTTGCCCGGTCGAATTCTGATTGACCATCGCAACGCGGTTATCCGCGATCACTCCGGTCGCGGAGGCGCTCCCTTCGAGGTCGACGGAGATGCCAACGTTCTGAGCATCTGGCACCGCCAGGTCGTTGTGTGAGACCTGGAACGCGACGGGCCCGGTGGAGGGGGAGGCCGTGATCAGGATTCCCCCTGCGAACCCGGACTGAATCGTGTCATCGAGGATCTCGATCGTCGCGGTTCCCGAGCCCTGTTGGAGGCATGCGATGTGGCCGCTCTCGAGCGTCAGCCCCTGGATCACCAGGGTCTGGTCCCCTGCCGAGTTGGCCGTGCTGGCGGAGATCGTCTGATTTCCTCCGAATACCGGTGCAACGCCAGCCGCCGCGACGAGCGTCAACTCCTTGGCGAAGGAGATCGATTCGTCGATCGGCCCCTTCGTGGCGATCTGTACGGTGTCTCCGCTGAAGGCAGAGTCGATGCACTGCTGCAGCGTATGAGCCGCGTCGCAGGGCGCCGGATCCGTCGGCCAAGTGTGGGTTTCGGGAAGTCGGGCGATGGCCCGCGCAGTGGTGGTCGACAGCACAGCGCAGGCCAGTGCGGCGAGAACGAAGGCGCGGCTCATCATCTGCGGCATCCTCTGACAAGGCTCCCGCGAGTGGGCACGCGCATCCTCTCACCGGCGGAGCGGTCGGGTCAAGTCCATCGCGCCGGCTCACCTCGAGCCCGCCCCGCAGGGAAACATTCGCCGCACCGACGAAGGAGCAACGACCATGATCACCATCCACCATCTGGGCGTCTCGCAGTCCGATCGCATCGTCTGGCTCATGGAGGAGCTGGGCCTTCCCTACCGGCTGAAGTGGTACGACCGAGGCGCCGACGGCTTGATGCCGCCGGAGTACCTGGCGCTGCATCCGGCGGCGACGGCGCCGGTGATCGAGGACGACGGTCGCGTGCTCACCGAGTCGGCCGCGATCTGCGAGTACGTCAGCCAGCGCTACGGCAAGGGCAGGCTGTCGGTTGCCGTCGATCGGCCCAACTACCCCGACTATCTCTACTTCATGCACTTCAACAACAACGTGCAGGGGATGTTCTTTGCGAAGCTGGCCGCGCGCGCGGCGCAGAGCGAGGGCGGTCCGGTGGCCGGACTCATCAAGCGCCGGGAGGACGGGTACTACCGGTACCTCGATCAGCAGCTCGGACGGAACGAGTACGTGGCCGGCCCCCACTTCACCTGTGCGGACATCATGGTGACGTTCAACCTCACGTCGCTCTCGCGCTTCGGCGGGCGCACCATCGACGACCTGCCGAACGTCCTGTCCTACGTCGACCGGATCGGGAAGCGGCCCGCGTACGTGAAGGCGATGCAGGTCGCGGGGCCAACTGCGGTGAGGCCGAAGGAATAGCGGCGCGAGGCCCCTGCCCTCCGGCATCGACTTCCGTTTCCTCGCTGCCGTCGGTCGATCCGGACGCCTCTCGTTCGACCAGGATGAGAGGGCGGCCGTCCCCGCCCCGAGGAGGCAGCATGAAGCTCTACGGCGCCAATCCGTCCCCGTTCTTCCGCAAGGTCCGCGTGGTGCTCGAGGAGAAGGGCATCCCGTACGAGACCGAGAACCTGGTCCCGATCCCCAAGACTCCGGAGCTGCTCGCGCTCCA